>JBHLRQ010000056.1:0-19923 GCA_048882385.1 Candidatus Thorarchaeota archaeon
TTTGGCGATTTCTACGCATTGAAGGGAGCATCCTTCTTTGCAAATAAACGAGAATTCCTCGGTGTAATCGGAGCCAGTGGAGCAGGTAAGACAACAGTGCTTCGAGTTCTTACAGGACAGATCAAACCGACAGATGGTCAAGCCTTTGTTGGGGGTTATGATGTCACTAAGAAGTCAGCTTTGATCAGTCTACTCGTTGGCTACGTCCCACAACTCGAATTCCTGAGTCTATACTATGACTTCAATCCTCTGCAGAATGCACAGTTCTTTGGTAGACTCTTTGGTATGAGACCAAAGGAGATTGAAGAACGCGCCAGGAATATTCTCACAATCCTAGGATTTGATGAAGAACTTATCACAAAAAGAGTGGATCGACTCTCTGGTGGAGAACGTAAGAGAGTATCGATCTGTCTTGGTATGATTCACGACCCACCCGTTTTGTTGCTTGACGAACCAACAACCGGGCTGGATGCACACTTACGTCATGAAACCCTGAACTATCTGAAGGAACTCAACTATGAGCTAGGGACAACGATGGTCATCATTAGCCACGATCTTGAGATTGTGGACTACTGCACCCGTGTCTGTCTGCTTGAAGAGGGGAATGTCAGCCAGTTCGGAACACCGGAAGAGCTGATCTCATCACTCCCAGGAAAAGGAGAGAGCGTGAGAGTAGTTCTGAAGGCCATGACACCTGAGATAATCAGACGGGTAGAGTCCCTTCCAGGAGTGCAGTATACAGCTGCAGCGGGCAGGAATGCCATGAAACTGTTCATTGACAATCCGGCTGAACAGATCCTGCCAATCATCTCGAAACTAAATGAGATGAAGCTACCCTTTGAAGAGGTCAGCCTTGTGGAGGCGGACTTCTTTGACTATTTTGCTGTGAAACCATGGAAAGAAAATGGAGGAACCGCACCATGAAAAAATATCATGTAATCATAGCTCTGCTGGTAGTCTGTGCTCTAGCAGGTATGCAGGTACAGACAGAAGATACAATTCTTCAGCCTGTTACTAGTCCTATACTGCAGGCACCTTACTCAGTTGCAGAGATTGCACCTTTTAGCACAGCTATTGTTTGGTCTACTACAACTGGCAACCAAGTTGTTGATCTTGTTGTGGATAACTTTGATGCAGACTTGAGAGAGGAGATAGCAGTCATCACACAGAATGGTTCTTTGTTCTTGTTCGATGACAATAGCTCATTGCTATGGCAACTTAACTTAGGCTCAACACCCCACGCATTGGTTTCGATTGATGGAACTGCTGCATCTGGTAAGGAGATACTAATCGGAACGGATTATGGCGCTCTCGTTATTGGAGCTGACAAGACAGTTCAGATGAATATGTCTCTCCCAGAACCAGTATATGCTGTTGCAGCTGGACACTTTGATGCTGATGGATTTGAAGAGATTGTGGTAGGTTGTGACGACTTCTATGTTTACGCTTTCGAGATTAACACAACTCCACTTTGGAGCTATCTTAGCAACGGCAGAGTGCGCTTGATTGCTGGTGCAGATATCGACTCTGATTCAAGGACCGAAGTAGTAGTGGCTTCTGAGGGTAAGCGGTTCACCCTCTTGCAAGACACTGGTGCTGTTGGATTCGAGAAGACGAGCGGCACAACAATTACTACTGTAGCCATGGGAGATATCACAACAGCTGGAAATTGGGACGTTCTCTATGGAAACGCCAACGGAACGCTGAATGTTTGGTACGACACCGGAATCCTTGCGTTCAAGGTTGAACTAGGGAGTAGTATTTCAGCACTTGAAGTTGGAGACCTTGTCACTGGTGGAAGACATGAGTTCGCTCTTGGAACATCTTCTAACCAGTTGAGAGTCTATACATCAGCTGGACTACTTTCCTGGAACAAGACCATGGGTGGCCAACCAAATGACATTCAGTTCCCTAATATTGGATTCACTCTAAATTCACAGGTTCTTGTGGGAACACCAAACACGACCAATATCTATAATTCTACAGGATGGCGTGTCAATCAACTCACGGCTAATGGTTTCACTGGAGCGCTAAGTTTCGGAAACCTGGATGACTTTGAGGGAGATGAATACGCTTTCGGTACAAACTTTGGTGTTGTGTCTACGTACGGTCGCGACTTTGACAAGGATAACCTCGCAGACGCCCGCGAGATCATCATGGAGGGCACATTCTATGATGATAGTGACAGTGACAATGACAACTTGAATGATGGGCAGGAAGTTCTGACATATGGGACTAATCCACTTCTCGCAGACACAGACGGAGATAAGCTGTCTGACTTTGCAGAAGTCATCACTCATGGGACCGACCCCAATGAACCTGATTCAGATGGGGACAAGCTCACAGATTGGCAGGAAGTCTACTTGGGAACCAATCCAAATCAGGCAGACACGGATGGAGACTCGTTAACTGATTACGAGGAAAATAACATCACGCTTACTCTCCCCACTGATGTTGACAGTGATGGAGATGACATCAATGACGCACAGGATGATAATGATGGAGACGGTTTGACCAACATCCAAGAGGTGAGGCTCTCAAAGACCGACCCGAATGACGTTGATACAGACGGAGACACCATTACCGACTACTATGATGACCAGGATGCAGACAACCTCGCAAACTGGAAGGAGATCCAGGTTGGCACAGGTCTCTATGACCCTGACTCTGATGATGATCTCTTGAACGATGGTTATGAGGTGAAGATCAGCAAGACATCGCCGCTGAACGAGGACACAGATGGAGACTCACTGACAGACTACGAAGAGGTCATGATTGTCCACTCTAATCCTCTAAAATCAGACGGAGATGAAGACGGTCTCTCGGACTATGATGAATATGTCGTCTATGGAACTGGAGTCTTGGATAGTGACAGCGATGATGATAATTTGGAAGATGGTGAAGAAGTCAATATCTACTTCACAGATCCGTTGAACAATGATACTGATTCAGATAACATCGCTGACGGATTAGAGGTCGATTTCTGGGGGTCAGACCCGAATTCTGCGGACACTGATCTCGATAATCTTGATGACTTTGCAGAGTGCTACATCTGGAACACGAATGTCACAAACAGCGACACTGACGGAGATACGTTGGGAGATGGATTAGAAGTTCTCACGTATGGAACTAATGCGACTCTTGTGGATACAGACTTTGACCTCATTAGAGACCCTGATGAAGTGAAATACATAGTGAACGGCTGGGACCCAACTAACCCGAACACATTCGATCCTGGCACCTTAGATGGAAACTGGGACTTTGATGGCGATTTCCTTACGAACTACGAAGAAATCTATCTGACGCGTACGAATCCAACATTGGTTGACTCCGGAGGGTTGCCCCTAACTGACGACCTTGAGGACAGCGATCTCGACGGATTGACCAACATCGACGAGCTTCGTGTGACATTCACCCATCCCAGAAGACCAGACACTGATGAAGACAAGGTAAAAGATGGAGATGAATGGTATATTCTGGGAACTGACCCCAACGATGAAGATAGTAATGATAACGGGGTTTCTGATTACGACGAAGATTTTGACGGTGATGGATTAAGCGATGGTGTCGAGTTGTACATCACGCTGACTTTCCACGATGATGCGGATTCTGATGATGACTTCATCTCAGATTATGATGATGACGAGGACTCCGACTTCCTACCAAACTGGTTTGAGGTGGAGATGACAGGTACTGATCCTCAATACAACGACACCAATGATAATGGAACATTCGACTGGGAAGAAGACCCCGATGATGACGAGCTCAACAATCTGCAAGAGTTTCTCAATGACTGTGACCCGCTCCTCGCAGATACGGATTCAGATCAATTGACTGATGGAGAAGAGGTCCTCTACACGAAGACAGACCCCACAGATAGTGATGATGACGATGACGGAATTCTCGACGGTCAGGATGACAAAGATAACGACGGACTGACGAATCTCGAAGAATTAAGGACCTATAACACAAATGTTACTCTATGGGACACTGACGGAGATCGCATCCGAGACGGACTCGAAATTCAAATAGGTCTCAATGCTACAAATCCAGATACTGATGGAGACTCCTTGTACGATGGATGGAATGACATCATTCCCAATGGCATCTATGAGCCACATCTAGGAGAACGTGGAGAGGATGTCAATGCAAATGGTGTCGTCAATGTTGGGGAAACCTCACCATTTGAAGTCGATAGCGACTTTGATAATTTGGATGATAACGAAGAATACCTGTACGGAACTTCACCCATTGATGATGACTCTGATGACGACCTATTGTTAGACGGAGATGAGATATTCGAGTACTTTACTAATCCGCTCAATAATGATTCAGATTCGGATCTTCTGTCCGATTACACAGAAGTCGAACTGACTCTCACAGACCCTAACAATATGTGGTATAACGGAACACACACTCACTACATGATTGACAGCGATGGAGACCTGTTGATCAACGGGGATGAGATAGATATCTATGATACAAACCCCGGAGATTTCGATAGCGACGATGACAATATTGGTGATGGAATGGAAGTCCTCGTCTATCTCTCTGACCCGCTGTCGAACGATAGTGATGGGGACGGACTTCTGGACAACGAAGAACTGTTCTATGGTACTGAAATCAACATTCAGGACACAGATGGAGATCAACTGGATGACTATGTTGAGATTGAACTTCTGGGAACTGACCCATTGTTACCATCAACTTTCATGAATGGAACTCTTGATGGAGATCTAGACCACGATGGTGACGAATTGTCCAATCTAGTTGAGATCTATGGCTACTTCTCAGATCCAATATCCAACGACACTGACATGGATGGTTTAGAAGACGGTTTCGAGGTGTTTGTGTCAGGCACATCACCCACAGACATGGATTCAGACAATGATCAGCTGAGTGATTATGACGAGTGGATGATATACGGAACAGACCCAAGCGGGAGTGATAGTGATTCCGATGGTCTTGATGATTATGTGGAAGTCTATGTGTCACTCACTTCACCAACTCTTTGGGACAGTGATGGAGATACCCTTAGTGATGGACTTGAGTGGAATGAGTATGGAACAGATCCGAACTCTGTTGACTCAGATAATGATCTTCTCAATGACAACATCGAGATAGACATTGGTACAGATCCAAACCTGAATGACACAGACTCAGATACATTATCTGACTGGGAAGAATGGATTCTCTACGATACAGACCCAACTGAAGCAGACATTGATGAAGATGGATTGAATGATGCTGAAGAAATCGAGAACGGTACTGACTGGGAAAATTGGGACAGTGATTTCGATACCATCAGTGATGGAGATGAAGTGAACATCTACGAAACCTCACCAATTAGTGATGACACTGATATGGATAATTTAGCTGATGCTGACGAGATATTCAACAGTCACACAGACCCACTCCTTGCAGATACAGATGGAGACCTGATTCCGGATGATCTTGATGATCAGGATGCTGATGGTCTTACCAATCATGATGAGATCTACCTCTATGAAACCAACTGCACAATGATTGATACTGACATGGATCTCCTTTCTGACTATGATGAGATCTTTGTATGGGACACATCACCAAAATTGTTTGATAGCGATGAGGATGGTCTCGGAGACTGGGATGAGCTCTTCTACTGGTCAAGTGACCCCAACGACAGAGATAGCGATAATGATGGTCTAGAAGATTCAGAAGAAGCTCTCACATGGCACACATTACTCAACAGCACAGATACAGATAATGACCTCATCTCTGACTATGATGAGATAAAGGTCTTTGAAACAGATGCATTACACTGGGACACTGATGGAGATTCACTCTCAGATGGTAATGAAACCTACTTCCTCAACACCTCACCGTTGCGAGAAGACACAGATGGAGATCTACTTCTCGATGGAGAAGAAGTCAATGGATTCTACATGACATTCAACGTGAGCGGTGTAGTAACTAGCAGATGGGTCTATACGAATCCAAGATTGACAGATATGGATGGAGATTCTCTTACGGATTACGAAGAGGTGACCAAAACAAATACTGATCCAACACTGTACAGCACTCAGGGAACTTCAGTATCAGATGCAGATTGGGATATTGATGGGGACCAGCTAACCAACGCACATGAGATTCGCCTTACAAGGACCGATCCACGAGTCTATGATAGTGATTCGGATGGCAAGTCTGATGGTGCTGATGACGAGGACAGAGACCTGCTCACCAACTACTGGGAGTGCGTTCTGACAAAGACCGATCCTAGAGACCCCGATTCAAATGATAATGGCATCTCCGATTACAATGATGATCAAGATGGAGATACCCTCTCAAATGGTGAGGAGTGCAAGATTTATGGTACTGACCCAAGAAATAGAGACACAGATCGTGATGGATTATATGATAACGAAGAGATTGAAGATTGGTTTACAGACCCATTGAACAAGGACAGCGACTTCGATCTGTTGGAGGATGGACCAGAGGTCAATACCTATGGAACCATGCCGAATCTCAATGACACAGATTCTGATCTACTGAGTGACTATGAAGAAGTATTCCTGACAGCGACTAGTCCGACAACAAACATGACACACCCTGGTGTCTTAGACAGCCTCTGGGACTCGGACGGAGATGGTATCAATAACATCGACGAGCTGAGAGTCTATGGTACATTGCCAAATGATCGGGATTTCGACAACGATGATCTGGAAGACGGTGATGAACTTCTTCTAGGCACAGGGATCAATAATCCAGATACAGACATGGATTCGCTTACAGATGGTGAAGAATTCCACCTCTACGGAACCTCTCCGTTGTTAAATGATACAGATGGCGATCTGGTCGGAGACTACGACGAAGTCATTGTATACTTTACCAACGGAACACTTCCAGATTCAGACTTTGATTTATTGACGGACTATCAAGAGATTTTCGTGTACGAAACAGACCCGCTCTCAGAGGATACAGACATGGATCACGTCAGCGATTATGATGAGGTAATCACGTACAACTCAGATCCCTTGTCACAGGACGGAGACCTTGATGGGCTGAGCGATTTCGAGGAAATCTTCGAATACTTCACAGATGCGCGTGATAATGATACAGATGGAGATCTGATAGCGGACGGACTGGAAATCGAAGTCTACGAAACTGACCCGCTTATGGCGGATACGGATCTTGACACCATAGACGATTACACCGAAATCTTCGTGCTCGGTTCTGACCCATTGCGGCAAGATTCGGATCAAGACGGTCTCCTTGATGCCGTCGACTTCATGCCGACTGTGCATTGGATATTCCCGTTGATAGGACTGGGAATTGTCCTGTTCATAGTAGCAGTGGGTGTGAGGCGGTTCCGAGAAACCTACATGGTAGAGGAGTACGTGACCAAGGCGGAGCCTGCGAGTCTGGGCTTGGAGCCAGGAATGGACATCGCTGTAGAGTACAAGATACGCGATGGACGAGTGATATTCGGTGTGGTCGTGCGGAATGGTGCTGACAACCCAATGCAGAACGTGCAAGTGATACTGGGAATCCCAGACCTGACTGATGCGATAAAGACAGAGAATCTAGGCACAGTTGAACCAGACACGATTTCACTAGCTCAGATTGAGTTTGAGCTCCAGCCAGGTGCTGAGGGCGAGCTAGTTGGAATGGTCGAGTACGACAGTGTTGATGGCGAGCACAAAGTTGTGAACCTGAAGCCTGTCAGGATCGTGGCATAGAACAGAAGCAGAAAGATTCATGGGTTTGGGTCGAGAAGTGTAATATGTGGATTCAGTGGAGAATGGGTTTCAACAGCAGAATAGAGAATACAGACAAGCATTGTGGCTTAGGGACATTAAGGTCGGTGAATCACATCATCCAGCATTTGCATGGGGACGCTGGATAGTATTTCTCTGCATTGTAATCATGTTCCTAGCAGCTTTAACTGGGTTTATCCCACAATCCCTACAACAGGCATTCATAGTCCTATGGATTGCAATTGTAATATTCGGTGGAGTTCTATCGTGTGTGGGATTCTCCAAGTCATTTGATAGAGGTGTGTATCCCTTATTTGCTGCTTTGGTACTCGTCGGAATCATTATGATAGTAATCTTGTACTACCTTGGTTAGTAAACCTGAAGCCTGTCAGGATTGTTGCGTAGATAGTCTACTGTGGTACCACATCAGGAATCCGGTCTGCGGCCTTTCGAGGAAGGATGAGTACAACAACCATTAGTGCAATTCCAACAATGCAGAATTGATAGTATGGTGTCGGATCCTGCCAAGGATTCCAGACATCAACAACCGTCTCTATTGAAAGGTCGACTACCGCATCTTGGGTAATCCGTCTGAGTCGGACTGTAAACTCAGTCAAGTTCTCTCTGGGGAGCTCAAATTGCAAAGGACATGGCGATACAAACGTGACCGTTTCGAGTTCTAGGCTCTCATTAACCCCCGCAGGGATGATTGTGATAGCCACTGGAACTTCATTAGTTGAGAAGTTGGCAATCTTGACAAAGGAGTCTGAATCTCCCAACTCCACAGACTCATTGAATTCGATGATAGGACTTGATGCATTCAACTCGAACTGGTGATTATGACCTTCTTGCATCAGTTCATGTTGTATAGGCTCATAATCATGATTGTATGTGTAGACCAAAAGTGGAGCTATGAGGAGAGCACTGATTACTATTACGAAGATTATTGCATATCCACGTACATCTGGTCTAGAACCCCAATTCTTGGACACAGAATAGTATAGGGGGAAAGTGAGAATCAGAAAGACACTTGGTCCCATATTCAGGAAGTCAGTAGAAGAATAAGTACCCCTGAATCCGAATCTTGCTAGAACTTCCACTGACTCATTGCTATATCGCGTTATACGAACAGCGAGTATCACTGATTCCTCTAGTCTTTTGCCCACCAAAAAGACGTCTCTAATCTCAGTAACATTCTGTATGATTGCACTGGGATTCTCAAAGTCGCTGTTCTCATATAGATTGATGATAACGGGAGAACCATTTGTGGTGAGTTCTTCGATCATTATCTTATCTGCAAACGTAGGTGTGAAGTCATAGGTGGGAGATTCATCACTTAGGACAAAGAACTGATCATACTCATGAGTATAATTAACGGGATATGTGGGAGTATACAGGGTCGTGAATGGAGCTGCCGCAATTCCGATAAAACCGATTAGAATGACCAATGATAATCTTCTAGTTAGGACTAATGTCTTGTCAGAGCTCCCCATAACTAATCATAGTTCATTTACATTATTGACCAATTAAGTTTCTTATTCGAGCGTTCAAACCTTACGAATGACACATGAATCACGCCATGATTGAGGTATAATTCCGATACATGGGTAAGATTCAATACTCTAACCGAGTAAATACGACTGGTTGAATCAATGGAACGAGGATGGGAGCTAGAGGAAGATAGAAAATCTATGAGAAGCCATTGGTATAAGAACACGAAATATGGCGAGACCTATCATCCTGCTAGTCTATGGGGACGCCTGATAGTCTTGGCCTGCCTTGTGGTCATGTTCATTCTATGGGTCACGGACATTGTTCCATACGCTCTGCAGCCAACTGTCATTGCATTACTGGTGATGTTCATGATCGCAGGGTTTGTTCTCACCATCGTGGGATTCTTCAGGTATTATGGAAGAAATGCAATCATTTTCCTAGTAGTAGTGATTTCAGTTGCACTCATTATGATTTGGTTCTCAATACCGTAATCTACTGAGAACAAATTAGGATTGAAAGTTGTCGGTAGAATAAGCCCCCACGGCTCTTGCGATCTCTTGGACCTCCTCAGGATGTCCAAATAGCGCACAAGGTGTGTCCTCGTTCGTGAGGAGATGCTCATTCTCACGGATTGTTGTGAACAGAGGGCTTGCTAGGCCATCCCTGAAAGATGAAGTGGACAGGTTGTGGGTCGCAAGGTTCGAAACCGGACATGCAGTGAGGTCTCCCTGAGGAGTCACATGAGCAAACCCTCGACCTGCAGAAACGCAACCACCGAAGTAGTCTTCGTCACCAGGCGAGTGAATTACATAGAGAGAGTTTTTCTTCCGATACTCAAGAACACGAGCGCGGAACTCAGCACGTTCTTCAGGGCTCAGCATCAGGGACTTGTCATAAGACCCACAGGAATCTCCTGTAAGGTTTTCAGCCATAACTGGGATGTATTCGATGAATACACTCACCAGAACTCCGAGCTTTACATAGTGGTCAAGGTTCTCCTTCTGCATCCAATATTGATAGTTCCGATTGGTGATTGTCACTGAGATGCCAGTAGGAACTCCTGAGGACTTCAGCTTGGACAGGGTCTCGAGAGCCTTTCGGTGGACTCCTTTACCTCTCCTAAAATCAGTCTGGTCCTCACTTCCCTCAACACTAACAATCACTGCGACATTCTTTGTTGAACGTAACCGTTCGTGATCATTGCGTGTGAGGGCTGTCCCGTTGCTCAGGATGATGAAGAAGCGGTCCTTGAAGGACTCACACAGTTCGAGAAGACCACGGAACAGAAAGGGTTCACCACCAGCGATGATGAATCCAAAGACTCCCTGTTCAGCAGCGTCTCTGATGATGCTATACCACTGCTTCCAATCAAGTGTTGGTCGCTTCTCAGAACAGTCTGTTCTGGTCATGGTATCCAGGGTGCCCACAGCAGCAGCATAGCATCCGGCACAACTTAGGTTACACTTCGATGTGATACTCAGGATCAGGAAAGGAGGAACTTTGAGTCCCACACTTTCGGCCTCTCTTCGAAGTCTCTCAGTCTTCTTGTAAGACCGGGCAAGTCTGATTCCAGCCCTAAGGTACCTTGGGTTACGAAGGACCCAGGGTACAAAGAGCTTCGTCATGTTGGGATCCAGTCCATCAAGGACGTTTCCCATGAGTCCGGGTGTAGGTATTCCATTAGCGTGCTTCTTGACTGTTGTTGTTATCATTGTGTATCACACTTGGTGGCGGCGCGTATGCTATTCTTTGTGTCAAAAGTATATAAGATGTTTGGTAAGCGCCAAACGTTACAATAAGTGCCAAACGTTTAAATATCTTCAAAATTAGATAGAGGATACGCGCCGCCCATGTTTTACATATGGGGGAGATGAAAGTCAATGAAAAAGGTACTAATCCTATATGATACAATGTTTGGGAATACTAGAAAACTCGCACTTGAGCTCGCCACAGGAATCCAACAAATCGAAGGTATCACAACCAAGGTTGGCAATGGAGATACCCTTGAGAAAGAAGAACTCTCAAAGTATGATGCAGTCCTCTTCGGTGGCCCCACTCGTGCCTTCAAAGCTACACGAGGTGCTATGAACACCATAAAGGTAGCAGGGAAAATCGGACTCGCTGGGAAGGTCGTTTCAACCTTTGGCACATTTATGGCAGGGAATGAGTCCAGAGGTGTGAAAGGAATGGACAAGAAGCTCCGTAAGCTCGCACGTGATGCCAAAGTGATCAGTCCAGGTTTCTCGGCCAAGGTCGAAAGTCCCAAAGGACCAATCAAAGCTGAAGAGATTCCTAAGGCTCATGAGTGGGCAAGAAGATTTGGACGAGAGGTTCTCGAGCACACTCCTCAGACTCTAGTACAAATAGCATAGACCCTTGAATCACATTACTTAAGGGTCAGGATAATTTGCAGAGGGGGCTATGTCACTAGAACTCTATAGTGCGGCCTTCTGGGTCGTAGCAATAATCTCAATATTCCTTCAGGACAGAAAGGCAGAGTCCGGAGATACAAAGGTCGCCTCTGTAACCACTGTGGTCAAGTTCATACCTGCACTGTTGGCGGTCGTCTTTGCTGTAATCCACCGAACGCCGACAATGTTCACACTTCTGCTTGCAGCAGCCTTGGTATTCTGTATGCTGGGAGACATAGGAATGGAGATAGATCTCGTTCCTGGAATTGGAATGTTTCTGCTAGCTCACATCCTGTACACAACCAACTTTCTGTGGCATTCTATTGTTGCAGGGCTGATGATGACTCCTATACTGTTGGGTATGGGATGCATGATTCTTGGTGTGGTCTTCGTCATCTTGTTCATCAGATATTTACGTGCTGATGGACCTGAGATACCACCATTTATCCTTCGGGCGGGTTCACTCTACTTTATCATAATATGCGCGACTCTAAGCACCTCCCTGCTCCTCTGGCAGGCGGCTCCAGCTTCACTTGGGTATCTCCCTGTGCTTGGGGCACTCATATTCATCATATCGGACTCTTTCATCGCTGTGAACGAGTTTCGTCGCAAGATACCTCGTCATGAGTTCTACATAATGCCGACCTATTACATCGCAATATTCCTACTGTCACTCAGTGTGTTTGTGTATGGGTTGTAGTTCTAGACTGAAATAGCGTTCCTATATCAAATTGGACATCATACAAGTAGCAAAGTTTGATAAGAACATTAGCTAAACGTGCCGGAGGGAACACGATTGAACACTGATGAGCTACTGGAAGCAATTGATGACAAACTTTCGAAGTTAAATTCTCCAGTTGAGATTCAACCAGAGAGCATACGTCCAGTAGCGATAATGACCAGGGAAAGAAGGCAGCTAGGAGACCTAGAGAAGGAATTCCAACAAGTACTCGACATGATAAAGTACGACGAACGCGTTCCAGGACTCATTACAAGACTGGCTGACGTGCATCTGCGAGAAGCCAATTACGGTCGCGCCATAATCCTCTATGAGATATCTCTTGGACTTGATAGCGACCAAGTTGGGGCATGGATCCATATGGGTCTTGCATACTTGTTAGTGGGAGACCCAATGGATGCAATCAGTTGCTTGGGTAGCGCACTTGCTATTGAACCAAACAACACTCTTGCACTAGTTTATCTCGCAAGCGCAGAACTAAGGCGAGGAGAACTGGACAAGTGTAATGAGAACCTAGACAGAGTTCTTCAGCTTGATCCAAACATGTCTAGAGCGATGCTAGTCAAAGGGAAGTATTTTCGAAAGAATGGAGAGCCAGAACTCGCGGTGACTTGGTTGAGACGAGCAATAGCAATGGACCCACAATTTCTACCTGCTCTCATGGAGTTGGGACAGGTGTATCATTCTCTAAAGAGATATGATGAAGCGATTGAAACGCTAAACAAAGCCATAGCACTTGATAGTGAACAAGCATATGCTCTGGCTGCGATGGGAGATGTTTATTCAGACCAACATGACCTTGAATCTGCACTCTATTACTACGACAAAGCAGTCAGCATAAAATTCGATGACCCCGAACTCTGGATCAAAAAAGGAGACATCCACAAGTTCCTGAAATCGTATCAACAAGCAGCAAATGCCTATCAGAAGGCAATCAATGCAAACCCCGAACATGTTAGAGCTTGGGTTAAGAATGGTGCAGTTATGCTTCTACTAAATGATGAAGGTACAGCTCTTGAGTACCTCAATACAGCACTTGCGCTTGAACCAAACAACGCAGAGGTGGCTCATCAACGCGGACTAATCTACTACTCGTTAGAGAGATATGATGAGGCTTTAACCGATTTTGATGCTGCTTTTGCTGTAGATCCGTCGAATCCCATGCACCTCTACTATCGAGCAATGATGCTGGAATTCCTGGAAAAAAAACCGGATGCAAAACGAACCTGGCAGGTGGCTATCAAGCTTTTTGAAGAGATGGGTGATGAAACAAAGGTTGCAGAGTGTTCTGCACGGATGAAGCGTCTGACGTGAGCCTACTCTATCACTTCAGGCAGATCACTCAATATTTCCACAGTATCAACACTGTCTGAGATCACCAAATAGCCTGCAAGACTTGTACTCTCGTCTACCTTAAGTGCACGTCGTTCACGTAGTCCAAAGATTTGCGCCTTTTCGGAGAGTGTATCAATGTAGACCGTTTCATCCCACTTGTACGCTGAGATGATCCCAAGAACAGTACTATCATTAGGACTCTCATACGCCCCCCAACTTGAGCGTCCTGCGAAAAGATCGACACCAATGGTGGTGGGTTCATAGACTAGTCTCTTTCGCTCCTTGACTGTGTGGACCCTACTACATGGATTACCACCAGGCATTGGAATTCCTCTGAAACCCAATAGTGGCTTGTTCCACTGCTTGCTCGTGTTTGTGAGCGAGATTTGTATATACAAGAGGGGTGTTCCAGGTAGTATGAGATACTGAGCTGTGGCTTTCAAGCCATTTAGACCGGGACTGTGTGTTAGAGTCGTTGCAGCTTTGAAACCAACCCATGGACCAATCTGATCATTCGAAACATCCCATGTTTCCTCTTGGAGTGCAGACTCCCAATCCCATACATCGAGTCCGATGAGCATAGGATTAAGACCACTGTAAACTTTATTCATCCAGACGAAGGGACCAACTTCAGGAAATGTGTCATAGAGAACACTACTTTTTCCTTCTTTCCCATATTTGACCAGACTTCCACCCTGTTCGGGGCAAGTACCAATGTAATAACCTCCAGTGCTTAATGAGTGGAGTGTAGCATTTTCTGCCTTGGTGACATGCCGTTCGACTTCGAGAGTGGAATCAAAAACTACTGCAGATAGGGACTTCCGATAGATCCGTGACTTGAAACGAATCTCAATCTCACCATTTCCACGAAACCAAGAGCCATCCTCTGAAGCTTTGATCCTCAATGGATGAGAGAAGGGTTTGTCCAGCCCAACCTCATCGACCCTCATCTCAACCTCTCTATTACCGTTGGTAGTTATGCCATCGGGCAGTGTCAGACGAATATCTGCATCTAGAGGGGTCTCATGAATAAGTCGCAGACGGAGTTCATACTCGCTTTCCTTTGAACGATCGACAAGAATCGGACTTGGAGTTTTCCTACGATACTTGTTCTTCTTGGGGGATATCTCTACTTCAATGTCTGACCGTAGGTCGATAATCTCTGTATCTGGTTCATCTTTTCCGTTGAGCTTTCGATAGAGTGCTCGTACTTTACGCCAATCACCATCTCCGAGATACATTCTATGAGCAGTCTTCGTTAGATTTTCGCCAGGTTCGAGGTCAGGCAATCTATATTCAGCTCTAGTGACGTCCCATCCTCTCATGACTTTCAGCTCTTCTGCATGTTCAGATTCCCAGAGGTATCCAAGCAACAATCTCTCTTGATGGCGGTGCATTGCAATCCAAGACTCATGATAGTCCTTTGCAGATTTGGGAAGCTGCCTCCAGCCGCCCCAGTCAATCGAGTCCAGGTTGTAGATTTCTCCTCGCAAGGGTACAAAACCTTGATCGAACACTCCTCCAAACCACCCCACGGTTCTGAGTCCGAGATTGTCGATTTTGGATTCACCAGCGTTCTCAAGTTCTGATATAGTTTCAAGAATGTTGATACCAGAATGCAATCGATATGTTAGCGTCTGATGTAGTCCGGGTCGTTCTTGAAAATCGCCCATCAGCTTAACTTCTGCATATTCGTTAGATGACTTCAGTTCAATCTTAGGAGTGAGCCTGCTCCACTCATCCCCTCCTGATGGAAACGGATATCCAATTTCAATACCTAAAATTCGCCAACCGCCTAGACTCCTGTTCAACGGTTTGTAAGTTAAAGAACGAAATCCCGTAGCGGGTCGATCATTCATGACTGCGCGGATGCTCTCAGTTTCAAGAACTATTCGTTCATCCATACTCTTGTAGACCACTGCACCTTTCACGCCTATAGCAGGAATGTTGAACTTCTTTGAACTGACCCTAACAGGTTTTCCTTTGTAATCTAGATCGAGTGTGTAATCGATGGATATTAGATTTCCATTAAAGTTCTCGCTGGATATCGTGACCTGTTCTTCAATAACTTCACTAGGTTCCAACTCAAAATTGAATCTCTCAGGAATGATTCTAACACCCTTGGGGGGTGCTAGACTAATTTCGCCCTGCAGTTTCTTACCTGTATTGTTGCGTGCTCCAAGACCTATTGTGCTTGATCCAACCTTTGAGATAGATGGATAGACAGGTCCAGGAGTTACGGTCACAGCCTCAATAGGGATGAGTCCACTATAGAGTGAGATTGAGTCTTTACCTATCGTGAGAACCCACTCAGCAAAGGTTGCAACCTTCTCATCTGCATTTGTTTCACGATTAATAGGACGTGCAGAATTAGAGAGGGAGTAGAGTCCGGTAGTTGTAAACGACTCTCCCGAATCTATTTTTCCAGTTGTTTCTCCTTCTATCTGGAAAACAATATCCTTCTCGGGTTTAACGTCAACTGAGAACTCTAGCACCTGTTCAAGATTGTTCTGAATTGTCAGCTCAACAGGATATTGATCATATCCTATGTACGCAGTATGATTCTTTGGCTGAACACTCGCTGAAACCGTATTTCCATCAAGTGTTAATCGGAATGCACAGATTCCCTTTGCTTCCCGATCGACTTTGATGTCAAGAGAGTCACCATTCTCACCCTCAAACTTGTACGTGAAGATTCCAATCCCATCTTCAACCACATCATCAGGTTCTTGCTCGATTTCTCGTTTATACGAGTCATACCAACCATATCTTTTGAAGAAAGGTCTGAACATGTCAGTCATTAGAATTGCAGGGATATGCGACTCCATTAGCACTCTTGTGCCTGGAACCCAGTTGTATCCAGTACGCTTGTACAGAGGAAGTGCCTTGAGATTTCCCGCCCAGGTGTGCAAATCTATTCTTCGTTTTCCTGCATCGGCTGCAGTTTGGGCCGCCTCAATCAAGAGCGCTTTCCCAAATCCTTTCCCTTGGTATTTTGGATTTACGCCTAAGAGTCCAACATAGGCGGCTTCTTTGTCTAGTGTAGCATGACAAACATTGCATTCTCCAACAATCTTGTCATCAGTGTAGGCAACAAGGTCACGTATGTCTTTCTTCTTCTTCTTATCATCGAATACGCGCTCCGCAGTGAAAGGGGTACCATGAGTAAAACCATCAGGCCAACTATCTGAGTCATCAAACGAGTTCAGGCATTCAGCTAGTCTGCCAGCATCATCTAATGTCAACTGGAAATCGCGGACCTTACCTCGTGTATACTTGTCACTCAATCTGATTGCCTCCTAGGAAAAGCGCAATCTCCCCGCTCTGGCAGTTCCTAATAAGGAATGCGAAAAACGCGATTATCGTTTATTATTTGAATTTAACAAAACAGTTTTTGAGTGCTAATAAATAAGACACAAGCAAAAATGAAAAAGAGAGAGATGAGGGGTCTATCCCCCTCTATTTACTAAGTTAGAACTGCGTCGATTTCACCCACATCAGTCTGAGCTAAGATGGTAATTGACTGTGAAGCTGTACCATAGTCAGTGGTTTCATAGTGATTGGAAGTTATTTCAGTCCAACCAGCAGCTGTTATATCAACACCACCAACAGTTGTAGCACACTCGATACTTCCACCCACATCTGGAGGCAAATCCACAACTATGAAGATTCCGCCGGTGGTGGATTCCAAATCGAATGATGGACTTCCAAGTAGAACCACTGCGTCACTCATTACGAAATTGATTTCACCTGCAGTCACTTGTACAGATATATCACCAACATGAGCGCCTTCATCTAGAATGATGTCAGCATCACCTGCTGAGGCAACTATATCAATTGTGTAATTAAGACCACTTCCAAGTGTGACATTTACGCCTGCTGCAGTGTAATCCAGTCGAATTACATTACTAGTGAATGTTACTGTTGGTGCGCCATCACGATCAAGAGTTGTGTTATCAACTCTAATGTCGACATCGTACAACAGTGTGGCATTATCGACAAATGTGACTACTACAGCTCCTGCAGCAAGATCTACATCCAGCATAACAGTTCCAGTGGTGGCTCCTACCTCTGCCTCAAAGGCATAGTCGGTAGTCACAGGATTCCAGTTCCAATTCGTTGTGCCATAGTAGGATAATGCTCCTACAACCACAGCTCCAATGATTAGAACTGCAAATATGCACACAACCATGCTTGTGTTTCTTTGATAATTACTCATTTCATACACCTTATGGATTGCGAGAGCGGGCGTGAGAGAGAAAGGCGTGCCAGTTCTCTCTGAGCTCTCTATATTGCGAATCTTCTTCCAGAGCATAGCGGCGCATGATTCGCGATGCATCGCCTCGTACGGATGATGGAAGGCTATCAAGGCCCTCTTCATCCACAATCAGATTTCGAGAACTGATTTCGTTCTCTCGTCCGATCATCGCCGTCAGTAGTTCCACAGCCTCGTCAATCTGACTCTCTGGAATGTCTATACCATAGACTGAGAGGCTTTTGATTATGGACTTCAGGCGTTTGGTGGCATCATCCCCAGTAGCTTGTACCATTTCACTGATGCCCATTCTATACTCCCTTGCGGAAGCACGATAGTATCGTTGAACAATACCTGTCTGGGTCTGCTCTGTTCGTTCTTCGAAGACAATTCCGACTTCTTTCAGCTTCTGAATATGATGCAGGATAGTACCAGGGTTCTTTCCTGTCACCTCGGAGAGTTGTTTTACCGTCATTGCATCCTTGACTAGATAGTCAAAGACAATCTTCGCTCTAGTAGGCTCCATTAACAGCTTGATCAGCTTCTTGTCTTCGATGATTTCCATATCCTTTATTCGTGGTTTACTTTTCTTGGAGCCACTCACTACTATAGACCTCCTATAAAGCCAGGACCGGTTTCACTGTCCTCTTCCTGTGGAATGAAATCCTCATCATCAGCCGTCAGAATCATGTAGACTCTAGTAAGACCAATAGAGAGGGCGGGTAGAGCAATAAAAGCGAAGAAAATCGCCATTGGTATTGCATATATTGAAACAGCAACAAATCCAAGCCCTAAACTAGGTGGAAATGCGAATACAGCCACAATTATTGGTACGATTAAAGCGACTAATATGAGGAGGAAAGCCATCCAGAAACCGAAAACACGATCGAAATAATCAATACTCATTCTGAATGATTTCTTTGTAGCCTCAACAACAGAGTGTCCATCAATAATCGCTGGAAACAGCATTGTCAAAAACCCAGTAGTCAAGACCAACCAAATGATTCCAAGTCCTGACAATATCGGGCTAAGTGTAGACACAGATCCAGTACTGATGAAAGCTATATTGAGTATTTCATCTCCAAAGAGGGCTACTCCACCAAAGGCAACAAGAAATATTGGTCCAGCAATGATCAGGAACATAACAAGTCCTCCGCCAGCTAGAGCGAAGAACTTCCTCTTGAACCATTGAAAGACTCCTTCTGCTGTTGTCCCCTCACTCTCAACAATCTCACGACTCATTCCAAAGAGAGCACCAATTGCTACAAAGAAGGGTGTGACGAAAGGAAGTGCGAAGAGGAAAATTCCCAAAGCTAGGGTAGCACCCGAGGATGATCCTAAGAGGTTGAAAGAGTTAAGCCATATGACCATGTTTTCGAAGCCCATTATAAGCATGAGCGGGATGAAGACAAGTGCTGCAACTACGATCAGTAGCAGACCAGCAACAATGAAGACTCCAATTATCGCAAGCACGTAGGATATGACATTCTTTATTGCGAACTTGAAGCTGATCTTCAAGTCTTCAACAAGTGTTTGAAAGCTCGCGTTTTTCATTGTTATTCACTCCAATAAAGTTGGATGGAGAGTATCTTCAAAGTTTCCATTCGAAGACACTCTCCGGGTTCATCAGACCTATACGATTGGTACGTCGTTCACAACACTCTGTGTTGCGATTTTACCTCCGGTAAGTTCCTGATACACCTTGACCCATGCGATCCTAACCATTGGGAGGAAAAGGAGGAGCCAGAGGAATACAAAGACAACGGTCCAAATCGTGAGCGCGGCAAGTACAGGAACAAAGGTCATTACCGGTACAGTTCCGATGTAGACCAGGGCAACTCCCCAGGTGATTATGGGACCGAATGTTATCGCCAACAGTAGTACAATGGCAGTCAGGACACCAAAGACGCGATCGAAGTAACGGATAGCTAGGGAGTAAGATTCCTTGAAGGC
>JBHLRQ010000057.1:0-19441 GCA_048882385.1 Candidatus Thorarchaeota archaeon
TCTTTCTCAGGAGCTGCTCGCAACCGGGGATTGGTTTGCCGTTTCAAGATTCCTTTCACGACCAACTCGACCGGCAATGAGCCTGATTCACATATTTCCAACAGGGGATAGATTGCAGCTCTTAGCTGTTTAGCAAAAGCGGACCAACTGAAGATGGTTTTAGCGTAATCTATTGCTTGGTCAAGTGGAATCACTGTCACACTCGACGTCATCTCCTCTGGAATCGATTCGGCATCAATGAGAAATCCGACAAAAGGGCAGGAATCAACAGCTGAATCATACATTTCATCCTCTCCTTTCGCAGGTATGCCATTGGGTGCAATCACGAAAATATTAGAATATGGATCTGAATCATTTCCCACCGGATCAACTGTGATCTCTATGAGAGCCCTAGTCAAGGCGTCTTTCGATTGTATCACCGTTCTCGCTCCGAAGAGGCCCGCTACTCCCAAGGAATCGATAGCACACATGGCATATCCGGAGCCTATACCCTCGACAGTTATTCTATGGTCAGTTTCAAAAGGTGAAAATGGATAGGCACCTCGTAGAATGCCTTCATCATCAAAGCTCAAAAGCGACGAGAAGTGTGCTACCTCCACATAGTTGAGTTGTTTGAAAAGCCTAGAAAACTTCACCTGTATCTCATCAAATGTCATTCCCTTTAGCACGTAACCCAGGACCTTGAGGTGTAGGTCTAGGAAGTCACTAACGACTCGATTATTGATCAGTTTCAATTGTGCATCGGTTGTCACCTAATCAACTCCTATATGGTGACTGAAGAATCGTCATGTAATGTCTGTAAAGAACGACTTCATGGAGCAATTGGTTGGGAGGTTCAAAGCTTCTCTCTCCACAACCTGCGAGAGCCATGAATTCCACATACTTTTCAAACTATTGTTAAGAGCAATCACATAGGACGCAGATAATGAGTCTAAGGACTAGCCATGGTAGAACTACGGGTAATTACCCAACTGGAACTTTAGAGCACCTTTCCTCTTTTGCAACAGTCAATCTTGAATTTGAGCGAACTCTCTGTTCCATCTAAAAGGCAACAATCTCTTCATTATGCTCATTTGTCCCTTAGATTTATGAAACATGTTGTAATAATTTGCCAAAGAAACAGGGTGATTAATATTGAAAACTAGTCTAGAAAAGAAAGTCTTCAGCAAACGCATTGCAAACTGCTCCAAAGCAATGAATGAAGAAGGACAAGACGTCCTTCTATTGACAAAACCATCCAACATGTATTATTTCACAGGGGATGGACGTCTCTGTGCTTTTGTAATGATTAGTAGTGACCAACAGGTTGCAATCGGCGTTCCGCAAACCGATGTAGAAGATGTGACTGATTTGGCACATTTTGATCACATCCTTTCCTTCGAGGATGAAGTAGGTATGATCCATTCGATTGCAAAGTTCTTCAGACAGTTTGGAATCAGCAAGGGGGTCGTTGGACTGGAACATACTTTCCTGACCAGTTCGATGATGAAGATGCTTACACACCCACATGCCAAACCAGAAGCAGTGACCGTTGCTGACTGCACTGACATTCTCTCGAAACTAAGAACAGTGAAAGACAGCATTGAGATAGAATTGATGAAAGAGGCAGGACGGATTGCTGACTTAGGGATGGAAGCTGCAATGACTTCTATCAAGGTTGGGATGACAGAGAGCCAGATTGCAGGAGAAGGCGAATACGCAATGCGTCAAGCTGGTGCTGAAGGGTTCTGGCGTTCCTATGTTGCAAGTGGATCACGGACACGAATTGCACATGGCATTCCCACAAGTCGTAAGGTGCAAAAAGGCGATATCATCATGATTGACCTTCATCCCTTCGTCAATAATTACTCGTCTGACATCTGTCGATTAGCCTGTATAGGAGAACCAGCAAAAGATCAGATCAAAGCATATGATGTATACTTAGAAGCATTACAAAAGACGACAGCGAAATCAGTCGCAGGAATCGATATGGTCGAGCTCGAAAAGACACTTCATGGTGTCATTCAGACTGCTGGTTATGGGGAGAACATCTTTGGTCCTCCTATCCATGGAATCGGTATTAACTTCGAAGAAGCTCCACTACCTCCTGGTCATGCTTTCTTCCATGGTGAAAAAGCACCTCCACCTTTAGAAGAAAATACAACTATTGCCATAGGAAATTGCGGAATCTATTCCAAACATTGGGGAATAAGAATAGAGGACACTGTTGTAATTGGAAAAAGATCCCCCTTGGTATTGACAAACTATTCACGTGATTTGAAATTGTAAGTCAATAGAGGAATCATTGTTGAAGAAATCTAAGCATTGAAGTCCGAGTAGGAGTAGATATTTTGACCTCTCCCTAGATGATTATGAAGTAAAGGTTGACAGGGTCGGGTAATCAGGGACCTTTCCCTAGCCGTTCACTGTTGAGCACCCTTTCATTTTCGTTAAATATATGGAGAATAGCTTCGATGCATTAGGATTTGATTTGTGATTCATGTCTAATGACGGTATTGTAGTATAGCAAATTCGACATAGCTACATATTAGCACAGTTTGAAGACATAGAAAATGTGAGTATGCTTATGAGAGAACCGAATACAGATTTTACTCTAGAGGTAACAGGAACTAGTAGGCGGTGTCCCATTGGAGAGAAAACTGGTGCTCAATATATGTCGGAGAAGAAAACACCTATTCTCGCCTGTGCAGGAGCATGTATCCGAGGGGAAATCGCTCGATTAGCCGCGAACATAGTTTCGAAAAACGACGGGTTTCGACATGCATGTCATGGCGAAGTACTCACTGTCCCGGGGTCGGGATTTGATAATTGGGTAGCAGCAGCAGACAAAGTCATACTAATCGACGGATGTTTCATGCGATGTTGGGGACGGATTTTAGAAAATCTGATTCCTGAAGAGAAGTTGGTTCAATTCGATGCTTTATCTCATTATAAGAAGTATACGAATCTATTCGACATTGATGCTGTCCCTGAATCTGAAAGGAATCAAGTAGCACAAAGTGTGGCTAGTTGGGTACTTGCCAGTATGGAATAGGATGCCCATTGCTGAGTCCCTGCCATTTTCCTATGGCTGCTATCCATTAATGTGCGCGCCGGAAAAGCTGGATATATGGTATGAGTGCCGCCACTAACTTTCCTTCCGCTTTCTTCAAATGATCGACAAATGTAGTTCTTGGAACATGCAACCTCTTCGCTATTGTCTGAACATTCGCTCTTCTTGGAAAACTGAAGTATCCGTGAGAGTACGCGGTGACTAGAGCATCCATTTGCCTATCCGTCAGTTCTGAAAACAAAGTATCTGCTGTCATCGCTATTGAGCTGATGAACGAACCACTGTACGGTTTCTTCCGTATTATTTCGACATCAAAATGTTCAGTTGCGAGATTCTTCATCAACTTCGTGATATCTTCATGCTTGAACGCAACTATCCTATAGTATTCCCAACCCTTCTCATAATACACTGGGTTGAATTCGAGGAAGTTCAACTCCTCGAGATAGCGGCTCACAGATCCAGGTTCTAGACAGGAACATGATTTCGTGACCAAATGTACCCTGTCGCTATCTGATACCTCATTCATGATATTCATGGTTTTCTCCAAATCACCCCGAATGCTGGAGTATTCGTCCTGATTCCGAATAACTAACTCTAGGACATCGTGCTCACGATTACACCATTGAAATATCTTCAAAGATGGATGCTTGCGTGAAATGTTTCCAATTGGACAATCATGACTGACTTTGAATGTGACCTCGAAGAGTGGCATACCCTTTCACTGTTTCAATCCAATATATAGTATTAGCAGTAATATTACGTTTAGATTTAACTACCGTCATATTACGCTACAATATTAAACTGAGTTCTGGGTATCTATAATCATGTGATTATCATGGCGTGTGAAACAAGTTATGTATCAATAGAACGTAAAGTCACAATTCGAGATGACGAAGAGCCAGTCGATACATCCATCCGTCTGAACAGCGATGGGAACAAGGCTGAACAGATTAGGGCGTCGCGTGGGAGGATGTACCTTAAACGCAATCGCAATGATCGATACAGGACATCTGGAAGGGCTCTCTTGTTTGCGGCTTCCTTTAACAAATAATGCGGAAGACATGAAATGCAAGAACTGCTATCTGTATTGCTTTTCCCGCCTCTATTTGTTATTGGATTTTTCAGCGGAATTGCGTCGTTACTACTCGGTTATAGAGAAGACCTGAGAGTCTTCGCAAGGAGAATTAGAAACAATCGATCAAATGATTGAGAAGGAGGTGAAACAGATGGGATGCGGAAGTGCAACGAGAAAGAGAAAATCTAGAGCAACTGTGAGAAATCCTGAGAGAATTGGTCGCGGTACATCAGCTATTCTGATGCCTCGAGTTCCACAGAAATGCTTCAACTGTGGGGCGAGCATTCACACTGAAAAGGTGAATTGGATTGGCCCAGATAGAATAGAGTGTCCATACTGCGGACAAGCCTTAACGGTTGAATTCGAAAAAGTGGCTTGAATGGGTGCAGAGGCAGCGGTGAGATAGAGTATTTAGGGAAATACCCTTCTCACATTGCTGAACCTCTTTCCATTTTTCAATCATCAATGTTTTTGATACTATCTGGAGTTTGCAGTATCACCTTTCGGAAGAATTCCATATCGCTGAACAAATTCACTCTTGATGATGTCCATAATAGCTACATCGTCTCGTTTTCCATTAATGTATGCTCCTTCTCTAAGAAATCCCAATTTCTGAAATCCAATCTTCTCATAGAAACTGATCGCATGTTGATTGAATTTGTAGACAAAGAGATAGACATTATGTAATCCCAAAATGTTGAAAGTAAAATCGAGCAGAACCAACATAGCATCTTTTCCGTAGCCCTTTCCTCTATTGTTTTTGTCAAAGATTACCAAGTTATCAATCATACCAGTACCACTGATCCAGTTGACGTTAGATACATCTATGAATCCCACTAGTTTCCGTGTTGTTTTGTCTTCAATGCCGAATGTGAAGACATATCGACCCGCAAAGCCTTCATTCCTCGATGAAATAAAATCCTGAATCTCCTTGTGTGTCTTGGGAAATGGATTTGGGAAATATTGCCTGACTTGATATTCATTCCAGTGTTCAAGTATGATGTCTGCGTCTTCAAGCTCTAAACGTCTTAGCTTTACTGTTTCCCCTTGGTACATTAGAATCAGATAGGCGTACTTCTCTCTAATTTTAACTATATGGAAGTGCGCTGGTTTATGCAATCGATAAGAAAGGTCATCGCAATTAGAAATTCATCTCAGAATAACTTCAGAACTTAGTATCTTCCATCATTTATCCTAGATGGGCTTTTGGTGTAGACTGAAAGAGTCCGGTGAACAGGGAACTTTCCTACTATCATCAGTTTAGCTACCCTTTTCATTTTCCATTTGACATAGTATTGAGAAGATATATCACGATTCATCATACCTACCAAATGAAGTGAATCCTAGTTTCATTTCACTGGCGAACAAGATTGACATATGTCTACATGAAAGCTCTGGAATCAGCTCCAGAACGCTATGACAAAGGAATTAGATGGCTTGGTTGGCTAAAGTTAGATAGTATTCGTAACCATATTGCTGACATAATTGAAGCTGAAGCAGAAAATGTACTTGAGATAGGAGCTGGTACTGGCACTCAAGCTCTTCTACTTGCAAAACGGGGTTTAGAAGTTACAGGTTTAGACCACTCTTCTGGTATGCTGGCAATTGCTCAAGGAAAGATGGACTCTCTCGAAAAGGAGGAAGGTGAAACAGAGATTGGATCTAGAGTTACATTATTGCACAAAGCCGCAGTGGAGCTAGATGAGTTCCCTCATGACTCATTTGATGCGGTCACATCAACACTTGTCCTATCTGAACTTGATCCATCTGAACAACGATATGTGCTATCTCATGCGTTTCAGATAATAAAACCTGGAGGCATATTAGTACTAGCTGATGAAGTGATACCACGCCGGGCTTCGACAAGACTGGCACATTCGTTGATTTCTGCTCCGCTGAAACTTATCACCTACGTGGTGACTCAGACTTCAACAAAGGCTGTTCGAGATTTAGATAGCATAATTGAGGAAGCAGGATTCGAAATCGAATCGATTGATAATTATCAGTTAGACTCTTTCCAGCTAATCATTGCAAGAAAACCAAAGGACTCTGATACAGGAGGAGAACCCATCCCGTCAATTAAGTTCAAACCTATCAAACCCCCATCCGGGGGATTACTTTCCACTTTTTGGGAAACAGCTGCAAGAATGATTGGACATTCTACACAGATTGGTCTCATCCCTGTGGGTGAACCGACCCCAGATAGCCCCGTACTCTGTACCTGCAATTTCCACTTAACAGTCCGCCGCCTCTATAAACTCTTGAAAACCTCGAAAATCAACTCCTGGATCCTTGTGGCTCCAACAGATGGCATTAACGTCTGGTGTGCGTCTTGTGGGAAAAACTTCAATGCAGGATCTGTCATTACAGCAATCAAAATTTCAAGCCTTGAGAAGTACGTTAACCACCGTAGAATAATACTACCACAACTGGGAGCCTCTGGAATTGACCCAAAGAAAGTAAGTCAGATCACAGGATGGCATTGTATCTGGGGTCCAGTGCATATGGAGGACATTCCTAGTTTTCTATCTGATTTCCCAAAATCAGTCCGAAACAAAACAGAGAAGCAGAGAAAAGTTCGATTTGGTATTGTCAACCGATTGGAGATGGCATCTGCATTATTCTTTCCAATATTGCTGTTATTGATGTTGCCTCTGTCCTTGATTCTCCTTTTCCTGAATCAAGAGGTTTGGATCATTCCCATACTTTTTACTATGCTGAGCCAGATTTACGGTCTCTTTCTGTTTTGGCCACTAATACCATCTAGATTGGGCACAAGCAAGACAGCAATCTGGTCATTAGTAATCATTGCTCTGATTTCTTTGGGTTCATGGTATACTACTGATATTCTTGAATTTCCTTATCCAAATGAACCATCTTTCCAAGACTTTCTTGCTATTCTCAACTACTGGCCAGTATTGGTTTTTGCGCTCATTCTAATGGCTATCCTCATATATGATGCAGATGGGATGACTCCTACACTTCGGTCGTCATTAGCAGCACGAAGTTGGAACAAAGGAAATACAGAGATACAAGAAAGATGGGGGAGTTCCTATTCCCTACTACCCTATGGAGAGATTTCAGCCATTTTGGATTCATGTAATGGTTGTGGAGTTTGTGTTGATGTTTGTCCTATGTTGATCCCTTCTGTGAATGAAGAAAGCAGAAAGGTCCAGTTAAGAACACCAGAAAGATGTGTTAATTGTCGAGCCTGTGTAAACCGATGTCCTGAGAACGCTCTATTCCTGAAGCCTGAAACAGAAGCTGCAAAGCAAGCCCTTCTCAAATTACAACTGAAATGAACCAGTTTCTGAAGAAATCATTAGACATCAGCACTTGAAGGAGTAGAGGATGACGGGATTTGATGTACAGGGAATTACGAAACCTTCCTAGAATCTTAACATGTTCATAGATGACGCCTAACACAAGGATTATATGAACCATGACGAAGATTATTAACAATAGTTAATGGTTGTGACGAAACCAATGCCAGCACAAATCAGATTTTCTCAGGTTATTGATCGGCCAGTGGCCAAAGTGTTTCACTTCGTAGCTGAACAACACGTTCGCAACCACCCACGCTGGGATCCAGACATAGAGCTATGGCTGGAATCAAACAGTCCAATCGGAGTTGGTACAATTATTCGCAGACGCAACAGTCGTAGTGGCACTCCTGTTGAGGGGACCATGGAGGTGGTGGAATTCAAGCCCAACCAAGTCATGGGAACGCTTATCCGTGATGGCCCAGCCGAGATGCGAGGGCGCATTACGTTCGAGGTTGTAAATGAGTCCCAAACTAATGTGACAACAGTCATTGATATTCCCGATATGGATGAGTCTATGGACACGAGTTTCATAACAAGCCGCTTGGAGCGGAGCGGCCGCAATATGAAGCAACTCATCGAGTCTGAAACCTAAGAATCGTTTGAAGAGTGTTGACAGATGACTGACCCTATTGTATTCATCATCCGCAATCGAGTGAAGGAAGGGATGCTCGACGATTTCAAGAATCACTATAAGAAAAGCATCCCACTGACAGAGAAAAGTAAGCAGGGTACAATTATCCAGCTTGCATACATCAACGACGATGCTACTAATGTGGATATCATTCGCGTCTTTCCGAATGCAGAGGCATTAGATCAACAATTACAAGGAGCTGATCGACGAACAAAAATAACCTACAAATTCATTGAACCAACCAGCATCGAGATTTATGGTACGCCCAACAATTTTGCCATCGAGATGATGAAGAAGATCGCAGGATTGGAGATTGATGTGAGTGTCAAATCTCAATTCATTGGTGGCTTCATTCATTCCAATCACGAGTAATCAGGGATATCTCTCCTACTCACTCTATTGAACACCCTATCCACTCACAAGATTTTGAAAATGACAAATAGCAAAAATATGCCATGCAGATCTGAAAACATGTGTGCGAACCAAGCTATGTAGACATTCCTGCACTTCATGAATATTAATCCATAAACAATGCCCCCAGCTGCTATCGCTACCAAATCAATCAGGATAATGAACGGGTCATCCGGTGTCCAGTGAATTGCAGCAAACAGGAATGATGCAATAATCAAAGATGTTCTTTTGTTAAAGAACCAACTGAGTCTTTCCTGAACTAGTCCTCGAAACACGACTTCTTCGAGCATGGTCGTGAGTGGTATTGAGAATAGCAAAACAAAGAACATTCCAAAACTCATGTCAATCGACCAAGCACGATGAGTTCTGATATACTGGAGATAGGCTGGAAAGAGCATTAGACTCCCCAAGATTATGATACTCTGGATAACTATAACACCTAGAAAAATCAGACTTGCATTCATATGGAGATCATCAACAAGGCTTTCCTGTTTTAGACCCAAATCTTCCTTTCTTCGACTGCGTCTTACTGAATCCACTAGAATGTAGGCAATTGGAATTCCAAATGCTACTCCCCCTACAAGGAAAGTTAGAACAAAAAGAAACAGTATCACAATCGAGAGTTCGACCAAGAGCAACGGTGTTTGCTCCTGTGAAGGTTTGTTGTCTGATTGGTCACTGATGCTTCTAAGAGCAATACTTGGTTCATCAAGTTCTCTCAACAATCCAAATCCCGTCCGGAATTAGGTACAAACATTAGAAATCATGATTGGGAAGTCTATGTTGGCCAATCAAACTCATCAATATCGTCAAGTACCTGTTCACCTTCTGGACAGCATATTTCTGCATCAACTTGTGAACAACAGTCACTTTTTTCATATTCTGAGAATCGGTTCATTTCCATCTGACCCAAGAAATCAGACAAGCTTAGTCCATACGATTCTAGTATCTCTTCAATCTGTTTCATGATCTTAGCATAATCAATTGCATGAAGTCGGTTTGCCATAATTATCCCTCGACGATTCTCAATCCAAGAGAACCGTACTATTATAGAGAGAATGTTTATATAAATCCTTTTCCTCACAAAGAGCAAGCATTAATGAGAGCATAATGTGTGGTGACTCGATGAAAACTCCTGCTTACAAGGATACAATAGGAGAAAGACCGGCTCGAATCAAATTGCTTGACAGAGATCAATATGCATTAATGAATAATCATATTGAGATTATTCGTTCTCTTTGCTGTAAGTTTCTGACAGTCAAGGAGATTCATAGACAATTTCTGGTTAATCATGATAAGCCAACTTACAGTAGGGCATTGAAGACTCTTTATCGTGATTTAGACAATCTGGAAAAGTCAGAATTGGTAAAGGTTGTGGGTTATAGGAAGTACAAGGGCAGTCGTCAAATAGAGAAATTATACAGTTGCACTGCAGATGTCTTCTTTCCCCAAGAGAGTGCAGAAATACAGAAGTGGTGGCTCTCAGGTGCAGGACAAAACTATCTTGTGCAGTTGTCCAGCTTAATCTCAGAGTTCTTTCAGGTTTCTACAGCAGAAAAATCTCAGATTAAGGAACTATTGGAGAGATTCTTTGACCTCTGGGAAAAGACTGTAAGACAGTTGTTCAAGAGATGTGAAAACTCAGAGCAATTGACATCGATTATCAGTGAAATCGATATAAGCTGGATGGATGACACAACTCGATTCATCGGGATGATGGGGGCATTTTTCACCGACCCTATGTTATTCAGGGACTTAATGGTCCTTATTGATAGCGGTAGTAGTAATAGATGATTTACAAAATAAGAGTTGACAAATATGAAAAAACGTTGGAACAAAGAGAGAATAATCGAGAGTATCCATATTGAACGACGAAGACTAGAGAAGAACCTCACATCTCTCTCTGATACAGACATGATGGAGCCTGGCGTAGTCGGAGAGTGGTCCGTGAAGGACATATTGGCTCATCTCTTCGATTGGGAACAGCGATTCCTTGGATGGTATGAAGCTGGACTAAGAGGTGAGGTTCCAGAAACCCCTGCTCCTGGACTCAAGTGGAGCCAACTACGTATTCTGAATCAAAGAATTTTCGAAAAGTACCAAGACAGAGCACTATCGGACATCAAGAAGGAATTTCAATCCTCTTTTGAAAAGGTACTTGAAACTGTAAATGACATTCCTGAAAAGGATCTCTTTAAGATTGGTAGATATCAATGGACTGGCAAGGATACTATTGGTGGATTCATACTCGCTAACACTGCCAATCATTATCGATGGGCCAAGAGTAGAATTCGTAGCTGGATGAAACGAACTGCAAGACTCTAATGCAGTCTTTCTAACTCAACACTTCAATATACAAGAAGTAAAGACTGAAGGAGTTGGTTGAAAAGGGAACTACTCTCCCTCTGTTGAGCACCGTTTCATTTTTACACTCATCATCTCTCAAAACACAATTCTATCTTGATTTACACTCGTATCTAATTCTCGATGGGAATTACAATGAAATTCTAGAATTCATGGAAAATGAATGGCTGAAACCGTATTTCTTATATCACTGACACAAAGGCTTGGTTCAAAACAAGTTGGTAGATGCTTGTGAGCAAGAGGATTGAGATGACTGAGGAAATTGTTGTAGGAGAGAAGATAGTTGTTAATTCTGAAGTTCTTGGAGAAGATAGGATAATTCTTGTAAGATTTCCCAAGAACTATGAAGTTTCCAACAAGAAATATCCTGTCCTCTTCCTGTTGGATGCAGAGTTTTTCTTCTACCAAGCTATATCGGCAGTTGAGTTCTTATCAGAATGTGGCTACATTAGCCCCAAACCGATTCCAGAGATGATTGTAGTTGGAATTGTTAATATAGATCGAAACCGGGATTATACACCAACTTTTGCTCCTAAGCAACGAGAGGTTCTTGAATTTCCAACAAGTGGAAAAGCTGAGAAATTCATTGAATTTCTGAAAATGGAGCTCATTCCTCTAGTGGAAGAAAAATATCGGACACATCCGTTTAGGATTTTGGCGGGCTGGTCACTAGGAGGATTGCTGACCGTTCATAGCTTCATGTATCATCCTGATCTCTTCTCTGCCTATTTAGCTATTAGTCCAAGTCTGTGGTGGGATGAAGATCTCTATGTAGAGCGAACTAAAACTCTGCTTTCTAAAGGAAAAATATCCGATAAACCGCTAATCGTAACCATTGGATCTGAAGAAGGAGGAGATATAGGACGAAGTGTTAGGGATGGTTTTATTCCACTCTTTACAAATCACTCGGAGAAGAGTTCCGGATTCAAGGCTGTAGAGCTTCCTCTTGAGGATCACACTTATGGTCCATACAAAGCATTGTACCAAGGAATGAGGGCACTTTATTCCGACGACATAATTCCACAAGAAATCATTGACAAGGGATTAGATGCCGTAAATTCATTTTATGAGAATCTTTCAAAGAAATATGGGTACGAGGTCCTAATTCCAGAATCAACTTATTCTCAAGTTGCAAGTAGCATGTATAGGCAGGGAAATAAATCCCAGGCCTTAGAGGTTGCGAAAACTTACGTACAAAAATATCCTGAATCATCATATGCTCATTATTATGTTGGAACTAGATATCTAAGAGCACAACTTATTGATTTGGCTGTAGAATATGTAGAAAAAGCTCTAGAAATTGAGTCAAATCAGTTTGTCCCTGATTCCGAAAAAATATTCGCTTATAATTTGAGAATGCAAGAATTAAGAGACATTAGTTCTACTAGATGATTTGATTGAGTGCCACCTGCACTTCAAAAAGATGTTAGACTGAACGCAAAGTGAGGTAATGTCTTAGTGTCATCAATTAATTCTCTTATCGTACCTACCGATCATTCAATCCCTTTCCATTGAGAATTTGCTGTGTATATTTCTCAACCCTTGACATCCGAGTTTTGGATTGTTTGGGTGCAGAAAAATAAAGAAGGTATGCTCTTTGCCGCCCTGGTGTCAGTGCATCAAAAGCAGTTTTCAAGGCAGGTATTTCATCTAATTTAGAGCGAAATTCTTCAGGAATTGTGTATTCTGTGGTCTTCTTGAAATCCACTTTCAAACCAGCTTTTTCCACTTCAATGGCATCGTGAATATAGGCTTTCAAGATGGGTTCCATCTCAACTATCTCTCGAGCATTGGTGAACCTAATCTGGCGCGTCGCTTGCGTATTATCTGTTTGTGATATTAGAATACTATTGGCATCATTTAGCAAGGCACCTTTGAAAAACAAAAGCGCACAGTATTCTTTGAAACCATGTATCAAAACTATGTTACTCTTCTGAAACGTGTAACAAGGTTTCCCCCACTTGAATTCCTCGGTCAACCCACTGTCAAGAACAATCTTTCTCAGTTTCTTAAATTCATCCTGCCACTTTTTGGCTTTACTAAGAAATGCATCAACCTTAGGATTCATTTTATTCATTTATTGACCTTCTGAAATATGATGAACTCATATCCGCTTACAGTTTCTTTTTCTTATTTAACAAGATATTCGTAGCGGAAGCTGAGGATGGAAGAGGATGAGAATCATTCTCATCTTGCATCAATGATTTTCTGATATCGAGCACTGTCTCTAGTCAGTACTAAACTTATGCCAAATGTAGCTTCTAGAAATCCATTATAACTTGGAGAATAGAAAGATGATTGAAGAACTGGAAAAGGTTCGAGAAACAGTCAATACCTATCTGGAGGCAGTGAAACACAGGGACTGGAATAAGTTTCAAGAGTCATGGCATCCTGAGGCAAGGATGAGTTATGTAAAAGATGGTGAGCCTCAGTCTGTTCCTCGATCGTTTTGGGAAGACTGGTGCAAGAAACCGATAGAAACACAAGAAAAGAGGACCAGTACGATACCATCGATTGATGTGACTGGAAACATCGCAGCCGCAAAAGCAATTACACTTCGTGAAACACCTGATGAGAGAATGATATTCATAGACTACTTGACTCTTCTTCAAGATGACAATAAATGGCAAATCATTAGCAAGTCATACACTACTAAATTGATTTGAGAGAATTGACAGAACCCAGTTTTCCAAATCAGGTTTCTTCTGAAATGCTTTCCTCAAGAGGGGCCGGATGGCTCCCTCTCTGTCCGGAAAAATGATGCCATGTATGAAGATGGGGGATAAGTGCCTGGATTATTTTGTTTTCTGCTTTCCGTAAGTGTTCTTGAAAGGTTGTTCTTCTGACTCCAACACTGTCTGATATAGTCTTGACATCAGCATCTCTGGGTATTCTGTAGTACCCATGAGAATGAGCAGTGAGAACAGCATCTGTCTGCAATTCTGTTAAACCTTCAAACAATGTTTCTGTTCGTACTGTCATTGATCCTGACGCTGAGAATCCATTGAATGGGATTTTGCGAAGAATCCATGGCATGTAGCTGCACTCCCGAAACTCTTCTATCAGCTTGGTGATATCTTGCTGTCTGAAGGCAAGCACTCGGTGATATTCCCATCCCCCGTAGTAACTAACTGGTGCTAGGTGTAGAATACCAAGCTCAGACGAACAATCTTCAATGACTCTGTCTACTCCGCAAGGAATTGCTTTTGAAATGAGGTGGTTCTGATACTCATCTCCAACATGATCAATGACACCATCAAGTGCACTTGCACTTTCTATCATGTCTGGTTTTTCAGTTCCATCTCGAGAAAACACCTCTATAATCTCGTGATTTTTAATAATCCACTTGTGGATGCCTGTCAGAGGATATTTCGTTGAGAATTCTGCTAATCTGCAATTGTGCCGTATCTTGAATTCCAGTTCTAATATTGCCATGAAATGACCCCAGTGAATTACATAATGTATTGAGTACTGCCATATGACAGTATCCCCAAAATAACTAATGAAGCAAAGAATACAAGCAAATAGAGCAGATGAACCTCTAACTGTTAAAAGGTTGAAGCCGACGGGATCAGTTAGTCAGAGAGTTTTCTCATCACTCAACCTGTTGAGCATTTTGTAAAGACTAACGCATAGATTTCTGAAATCTACCAATAATCTCATCTTGAACAGCTTTTCCCAAATCTACATAATATGCACTGTAGCCTGCAACTCTTACAACTAGATTTCTATATGAGTCGGGATTTGCTTGCGCTTTAAGAAGAATTTCTGGTTCAATGAAGTTGAATTGAATATGCATTCCTCCTAGTTCTACGTAAGAGTTCAGTATTGAGATAAGAGATTGCAATCCCTCTTCTCCTTCTGCAAAACCAGGGTCTAATGCGAGTGTGAAAGCCACTCCATTGGGATGGAGTGCAAAATCAACACTTGTGACTGAATTAAGAACTGCAGTCAAACCCTTTGAAGGAGCTGATATTACAGGAGAAACACCATTACTCAGAGGAGTTGATGGTAATCGCCCACTAGGCAGCGCACCTGTGAACAGACCAAACGCTACGTGTGTGGTCACGGAATACATGCCAGAGATGAATGATCCTCCTCTAATGTTCGTGTGTTTTTCTACCTCTTCACTATATATGCGTGCCACGAGTTTGGCATAGTCGTCCACGAATTTCTCATCATTTCCGTACTTAGGCGCTTTATTTTGTAGTAGTTGTCTGAGTGGCTCATGGTCCTCGAATCCATCCCTTAGAGCAGCTATGAGTTCACTCATGCTTACTTTCTTCTCCCTGAAGACGATTTGGTCTATTGCTGCGAGAGAGTCAGCAACATCAGCCAAACCAACTCCCTGAACACCGGTGAAGTTGTACCTTGCAGAACCAGTTGTGATATCTTGACCGTTCTCAAAACAGTCCTCTATACAAAGTGAGAGCAGAGGGGTTGGCATCATCTCCATATTCAACTGTTCAAAAGAGTTAGACCCCTCTGCCATGAGTCCCACCAAATATGAAACTTGTTTTCGAAATGCCTGAATAACGTCATCTATTGATTGCCACGTCGTGGGATCTCCTGTGTTTAGCCCAAGTTCTGATCCTAATAACAGAGTTTCGCCGTCATTCAGTGCAAGCTCCAAACACATGGCGAGGTTGAAGAGTGCCGCATCTGATGATGTGAAACTTGTACCAAACGGGGCTAGCTCCACACACCCAACAGTTGCATAGTTCCTTGCCTCCTCTTTTGGAATTCCTTGTCTTTCCCATGATTTGACAACTATTTCATCGTTGAAGACTGCAATATTATTCGCACCTGATACAATGACTTCTGCAATCTTTTTCATTAGAGCTGGCGGACTACTTTGATGAATCCGGACATGGACATTGGGTAGGGGGAGTCCAACATTCTTAGTTGCATCTAGAATCAGATAGGTCATGTCGTTTGTTGCATCAATTCCCTCTTTATCGATACCCCCAATTGTTACTGCTTGGGTAGTTAATAGTCCTTCAAAATACATTCCTGTGAAGCTATCAAATGCCGGGACATGCTCATTTGTCTTGATCCAGAGCATTTCAACAAGCTCAAGTGCTTCTTCCCTCGTCAGTGTTCCAGATTCAATATCTTTCTCGTAGAATGGTTGAAGGTATTGGTCAATCCTTCCCATTGAGATTGCTTGACCGTCATAGGTTTCGATGGTGAGAGCAAGGTGTGTGAATCTAATGAACTGAATAGCTTCATGAAAGTTCTTTGGTGGTTTTGCAGGAACTTGTTTACATATCTCAGCAATTCTCTCTAGCTCTTTCTTTCTCTTGATATCGCTCTCTTCCTTGGCCAATATCGCTGCTCTTTCAGAATATCGATTCGCAAATTGGATTATTGCATTGGCTACAATTCTAGTGGCTTTATAGAAATTAATCTTGGCGAGAACCTCTGTATCTGTTGTTTTGCTGTATTCTCTAATTCGTTCTTCTGCCAATTTCTTGAATTCTTCAAAACCCATCGAAAAGAGCATCGGGTAGTTTACACTCAAGTGGCCAAAACCAGCGATTTCTGTTAGAATAAAAACAGAACCCGCATACAAAGTTTCTAATATTTTTTCAGGAGTTTTCTTATCAGCCTGTGCAATCAAGGATGCATCAGCCCAATATGAAGCAATCTCTTCTTGTACAGCTCTGATGTCATCTTGTGTGACTTCTATCACTCGGCAATCTCTTGATTTTAGCTCTTCAAGCTCTGGAACTATTCGTGAATCATGAGCTTCTGGATAAACCATTGCACCCCGAACCTTGTCCGAAACACTACCTACAACCAGCTCATCGGGGTATATCTTCAAAGAGATGCCCATCAGTATGTTTGCTAGTGCCTTTGCTTGCCGGATTATTTGAGGTTCACCCTCGGTTGATTTCATTGAATCAGTATGTAATTTAGTCCTTTCAATACTCAAATGTGTCTTAGATTCAAGAATGCGACTCAGCATTATTTGGCTTCTTGAGGTCACTTCTCTCACTCCTGATTTCTTTCAACGCTCGTCCATATATCTCATGTCAATCTGTCTGTTGTCTCTGTTAAAGAATTTGGATTCATAATGGATATTCTAAATTGGCAATAGATAGAGTCTTTCAAGTTCCTCTCACTGTTGAGTGCGCATTCCCTTTTGTATTAGTCCGATTATTTGAGCAGAAGTAATCCTATCCATCTCAACATGTTTTTGATTCTACGAATATGGTCACATTGTGCCCAGAATTTTCAAAATATGTGACCAGTCAAGAATATTCTGAACTCAAAGGTGAGATAAATTGAATACAAATGAAAATGTTGACAGTCTTGGTGAAGAAACTCCAGAAATTCCTGGAGTTGATCCAAATAAATACGAAGTCACTCCTTTTCAAGAAATAATAATTCACGAAATACCGTCTGGTTCGGTTCTTGATATTGGATCGGGAGGTGAAGGAGTCATAGCTCAAATCGGAGGAGAACGGATAACAGCAATTGATAAACGACAATCAGAGATTGATGAAGCTATTGACAAAGCTCCTGACGCAAAATGGATGGTAGCCGATGCCTTAGATTTACCATTTGACGATGAGGAGTTCGATAATGCAACATCTTTCTTCAGTGGAATGTACATGAGTCATGAGGATAAGAGAGAAGTTATCAAAGAAGTTCATAGAGTACTACCAGCTGGAGGCGAGTTTTGGATTTGGGATTCAAAAATCAAAACCAACAAAGATGGATTCCTAATCGTTTTGACTATATCAATCCCCGGTAAAGAGAAAATCAATACTGGATATGGTACAAGCATCACAAATCAAGATGAGGATATTTACAAGAAATATCTCAACGAAGCAGGTTTCTCTATAGAAGAAATAGAAGTGACGGAACATTGGTTCTTTATTAGAGCACAGAAAATTTAGCAGAAAACGCCTAATTCCACTTTTCTGAGTTGAAAGAAGCATGGGCTTATGATGACTGGGAACGCGATGCAATCGCTAAATAGTCCCTATTCTAAACTAGAAAATTGTACTGATTGTTAAGCATTCTTTCTCTTTTGCATTATTTTCGTTGAACTACACGCTTATTACTAGTCAATCAATCCTCTCCTAGCATGAGTAAAATCCTGATTCTAAATGGGAGTGCAAGAAGAAAGGGTAACACCCGTTTCCTGATCAATCAGATAAATGATGTACTAGGAGAGAGAGGACTGGAATCAAAAATCCTTCATCTTCATGAACTCAACATCAATAACTGTCGAGGATGTTTCTGGTGCTACAAGGGGTTCCCACTACGATGTGTTCAAGAAGATGATGATATGAATAGCATTTACCCTGAAATAATCGAAGCTGACATCATTGTTTTTGCATCGCCTATTTACTGGTTCAACTATTCTGGCCAATTGAAATTGTTCATTGATCGGTTAGTCGCATTGCATGTTAAAGGTGGTCACAAGTTGGATGGAAAGCGATTTGCTGCAATCTTCGTTTATGGCGACACCAATGTGGAGGAGTCTGGTGTTCAGCATGCTATTGATTCGATCAAACATCTAATACGATATATGAAAGGAGAAACTTTAGGGATTGTCCATGGAACTGCAAATGATATTGGGGATGCTGAGAAGAATACAAGACTGGTTGCTGAGGTTCGTGAACTAGCTGGCAAGATTTGTGAAGCATCTTAGACAGTCGTGCGTGTTTCTTCAAGACCCGTTTTGCATCCATCCAACTTGGAGCATCTTTGCCATTGTTGATTGTTTGAGTGATTGATTTACGTGAATATGCTGTTGAGCACTCTTTCATTTTCAACAATCAACTAAATCACAATTTTACAGGTTGGCGAGAATACGAAAAATGTGAATCTCTCTGTTCAATTTTGAAGGAACATCATTAGGAATCTAGAACTTCATCCATAGCACCAGTTCGGTATCCAAAAGCATCAAGAGTTACATACTTGAATCCTGCTTTCTTGGCTAGTTCGTGCAACTCATCAAGTTTGTCTTCATCAAACAACTTCTCTCTCTCTTCTCGTCCGACCTCTATTCGTACAAGGTTTCCGTGGAATCTTGCACGAACACATGCGATACCAAACAGCTCCTTGACCTCTCTTTCCACCGCATCAATCATTCTTACACGGTCCTCAGTGATTTCAGTGCCATATGGAAATCTGCTAGAGAGACAAGCCATAGACGGTCTGTCCGCAATTGATAGTCCCACCTCTCTTGCATAAGCTCTGATTTCTTCCTTTGTTATTCCTGCATCAAGAAATGGCGATACGACTCCTGCCTCCTCAAGAGCCTTTACTCCAGGTCGATGTCCTTCCATTTCACTGGCATTAGTACCATCTACAACCAAATCCATGTTGTTTTCTTTTGCAGACTTTAGCCATACAGCTGCCAGCTCCTTCTTGCAATGATAACATCGATTAACAGGATTCCTAGTCAAGTTCTCGTTCGATAGTTCGTCAACCTGAAGGATTTCTAGATCCACCTCTAATTCTCTTGCAACCTCTTCTGCAGCCTGCAATTCTGATCGGGGAAAGGTAATACTGTCGATGGTAAGCAATTTCGACTCAGCTGCGCTCTCTTTGGCAAGATG
>JBHLRQ010000058.1:0-19075 GCA_048882385.1 Candidatus Thorarchaeota archaeon
ACCTTTTTTGCTGCACCAAGCGGGTATCCTGCAGGACAGATGAGGTTCCCAACATTCTCTATGAAGATTGCTTGATAGCTGGAAAGGTCCACATCTCTAAGTGCAACTCGTATCATACGTGCATCTAGATGACAGGCGGTTCCAGTGTTGATTTGAACAGTATCAACACCATGCGATGCAACTCGATCAGCATCGATAGTTGTTGCAAGGTCTCCCGCAAGCATTAGAATTCGATATCTTTCACGTAATCGGTCGCAGAGAGCTTCAATCAACTGAGTTTTTCCTGTTCCAACGGAACCCATGATATCAATGACGTTTATTCCATGCTTTTTGAAGAGAGTAGTATTGAGAGCCGCAGCATCCTCATTCGCACCAAAAAGGTCCTTTCGTATGTCAATCTGGATGGTTTTTTTGTCGTCTTTTGGATTTTTCATTATTCTCTAACCTTCTACTTCACCAAGCTCAAGCTGGATTATTTCGGGATATATGTAGTGACCAATTACTGGACGAATGATGAACTTTTCAATGAGAATTGCAGGAACCACCCAAATCAGTGTTTGAAATGTATCCGCTATTGCAGAAACAATGATTATCTCAAAAACAACACCATAAAGTGCTGAAATCAAGAACGTGGGAATGAATCCTCCAATAATCGGAGCTCCTAGAATAACGAGAAGATAAAACTTCAGGCTTTCTCTGTTTGCTACAAGATGGATTGCATATCCAGAACCAATACCAAGACAGATATTGCCAATCAATGGCAGTAAAGGAGGTTCAGCAAGAACCATAGCTCCTCCTAGACCAGTTATTGCTCCAACAAGAATCCCGCCAGGCAATCCTCCAATTATCCCTCCCAAGAGTGAGAAGAGAAATCCCGGAGTTAACTCAACAACACCAAAAATCAAGGGAATTCGAACAAAGACTCTCACCACAATTCCAATTGCTGAAATTAATGCAAGTGTGGTCAAAGCTACAGTGCTCTTTCGGAGTGGCAAGAGATCCATGTACTAATCCTCGTTTCACAAATCATTAAGGCGTTGGCGACCAGCTCTCCAACAAGTACTTTCTGGTCGATTCATACCAATCATCCAATTGAGCAAGTATCTCTTCCCGTACTTTTTCAGTGGATTTTGCCACATACTCGTAGTAGTAGCCACCCCTCTCAATTGATTGAGTCCTACGTTCAACCAAGTCTTTCTTGTAGAGTCTATTCAGTACTCGTTGTACAGTACTTCGATCCTTGTCTACCACAACTGCAATTTCCTCTACAGTCTTTGGACTATCAATTAGATAGAGAAAAACAGTGATTTCACTGTCTCGAAGTCCAAACGCACAGCACAGTAGGTCTTCTTCCTTGTCAAAGCTCTTACTAAAGAGTCCAACCATCGAATCTCGAGTCTTCATTGTCATCCGAACTGTTAAAACACTTCAAAATAAGGGTTGTGTAATGAATGTGCACAACCGAATTTGAGGGATAATACTGTGTTTCAAAAGGATACTATGTGAGCTCAATTTGGTGCACCGCATTGGACTTCAGTTCATTCAGAGAAAGTTATCCTCAAGACACTAGAGAAGATACTGGTTCTAGACGTCTACAATCTATCAATCTAGCTCCTCTTAAGGGAGCCATCGAGTCAGATCCAGTTCGATCAAGGGTACTGAAAGTACTAATTGAAGACGGATCTTGGGTGACAACCACTGATTTGCTCAGAGCTGCACGTCATGAAAGACCCATTGTTGGAGCTGTCACTATTGGAACCATTTTGAATGGAATGAATGAACTTGTAGCATCGAGGCTGATTTTAAGTCGAACCTCACCCACATCAGGAATTGATTGGGCAGAGTGGAGAATTAATCCTGACTGGCTTGAACCCACAAGAAAGCTTCTCCAGATGATGACAAGACCTAAGTTCAGGCCTTCCACATCAATGGATTTTCCAGGAAGGGACGAAAGGCTTCTTGAAGACCCTACATGATTAGATTTACTCATTTTTGAGTACCTTCAACTAAATGGGTATATTAATAAGGAGATTCTTCAGGCTCCGGATACATGGTAGACTACACTACTCAAGGGGCTTCAAATTTGATTGATGATGAAGATTCCAGTGATTTACAAGAATTTGAGCTCACGGAAGTTTCTGAAACGTCTGAGAGAACAAGGAAAATTGCTGTAGGGGCGATTCTGGCTTCTATCTCAATTGCTGTTGCTCCATCAATAGGATTCATTGCAAGAGTAGCAGGTTGGGGAATAGCTTTCTTTGATCATGTTTCAATATTCTGGATGGTGTCATTTTTGATAGGAGGACCTTTAGTAGGTTCAATAAGCTTGATTGCAGGCGGTATTGCTCTATTCCCGTTTGATCCGTTTTCACCTTTTGGACCTATTTTCAAAATCATAGCTACATTGCCTATGATGGTCGTTCCGTACTATGGTGTTAGAAGGTTGAAGAGCGAGGTAGGAGGGGAGACCCTCTCCAGACCCAAGTTCTATGCTACTCTTATGGTTCTAGCTTTCATACTGCGTCTCTCACTTATGATACCAATTAATCTCGCCTATGGTGCACTGATTGCCCCTTCCATGACTGTTGAATTCATCCTCAACTTTGCGATAATTCTGAATGCATCACAGAGCCTTTGGGATGCACTGATTCCGTTTGCAATAGTTCATCCAACAGGATTATTCAAACACTTCAAAATGTGGTGAACGAAAAAAAAGCATCCGGAACAACCGGAATTCGCTTAAATACACAGACGCGTCAGACATAGTAAGACATCTCTCTATGTGAGTTGGCAAATCGTGCGACGCTGTGAGTTCTGTGATAGTCCCGTTCCGGCGGATGCAACAGTCTGTCCGGTATGTAAGGAAACGATTGCTGAAGAAACCTTAGAGAGAATCCTTCCTATGCTGAAGAGACCCGAATCTCCAGAAGTCAGATTCATGGGTACTGGAGAAAGGATGTGGGGAGTTATCAGAAGACCATCATCCACATATCGAGACATTGGTCAGAGACCTGATGCCGCAGGTCCATTCATGCTTATCATAATCAATGCGCTAATTATGGCAGGTCTCTTCATAGCCCTATCCTCAAAAGTTACAACAACGGTTGTTGTAAATGCAACATCAGGAGCTACTGCACCAGCAAGTCTCATAGTTAGCTCTGAAGGAGGAATTGTTTGGACAGCAGCTCTGGCTGGAATCATGCCCACAATCATGCTGGGAATAATCTATCTTATGATAGGAACGATATTTGCCCATTTTGCGTTCAAACTCACAGGTGGTACAGGAGGAAGGGGGAAGACACTCTCAATAATAGGATACAGCATGATTCCTGTAATCCTTGTTCGTCTGATCTCAATCATCATCGTGCTTGTAGCTCTACCGGGATATCCAGGAGTACTAAGTCCAGGAGAGCTTGTGTCTCTAACACCAGCAATAGTCGATTGGGCATACAACTCAAGTGTCTGGTGGACCATAGATGTCATGACAACTGGATCGTTTATTTGGACTGGGTACTTGTTGATATTCGGAATCCGGGAAGCACATGATACTTCTACATTATGGGCGACTGTGATTGCTATAGCCTGTATACTTGTTTTAGGGTGGACTTTCTGGCAAGTTCACTAGACAAAGAAAATGCCATATAATGGAATTAGGACAAAGGCAATCAGTCCTATAAGTGCCCCAACCTTGTCCAGAGTACTCCCAATGAGTAGTTTCTTTTTGTCATCAGGACCTGTGAGCGGAGCAATCCCCGCACCAAGAACAACAATAACTCCCAGAATCAATAGCGGCCATAGATCCCAACTAGCAAAGCCCCAAACCCAGATTAGAACATAGCTTAGAACCCCAATAAAATTAAGCCCAGCAGCTACTCCTGCTGCTACGTTATAACCATAGACTCTAGCAATTGTTCTTACATCTCGGGCTTCATCACCCTCTACATCCTCAGCACCCTTGATTGTTTCTCTTGCCTGAAGTATCAGAAATGCTGTGAAGAAAAATAACCAATGAGGTATCGGAATGGCGTTAGACAGAACTTGCCCTATTGTTTCAGCATATGTGAAAGATCCGTAGAGAACTCCGAATGCAAATGAAAAGGCGACCATGAAGTTACCAGCAAGACCTAGGGTCTTTACCTTCGCCGCATATGCATAACCAATAATCTCGAAACATAGGACAATTAATGCACTGAGGGGACCCGTAAGAATTGCGAACAGAAGACCAATAACACTCAGGAAGACTACAAAGTACCAAGCTTGTCGTATTGTCATTCTTCCGCTTGGTAGTGCTCTATGAGGTCGGTTGATCTTATCTACTTCAATATCAAAAATATCGTTGACGACATTTCCACCAGCAGCAACTAAGAAATATGTGATATATCCATATATGAAAAGGTACAGGAAATCTGTGATTGCCCCTACAGGAGCAACACGAAATGCCATAGCCACACCTGCAATCACAGTCAGACCCCCAATTATACAATTCTGAGGACGGATTATGGACAGAAATGCCATGGGGTAGAAACTCTTCGTTTTCGGTGGTTCTGTCATATCTTGCTCCAGCTATTTCTGTCAATTAAAGACTTGCGGACCACGGGTGCTACACCCAATCACTCATATTGAACAAGGCTTGCCGCATAAAAGAAATGTTGCCACAGAGGATTCGCTTTGGTCCTGCAGGATATCCCAGTGATGCCAGAGGAAATGTGAGAAAAGTATTCGAAATACTGTCCGAGGCAGGACTAGATGCATTTGAGTACGCTGCAGTATATGGTCTTAGGACAAGAGAAGAAAAAGCCAAACTGTTAGGTGCTCTCTCAAGAGAAGCAGGTATAGCTATGAGTATGCATGCTGCATACTACATTAACTTGGCATCCAACACAATACGAATCCAGAAAGCATCCAAGGAAAGATTAGTTAAAGCCCTCAAGTTTGCACCACTAATGAACGTGAAAAGAATCGTATTCCATGCAGGAACTCATGGAAATCGAAGTCGTGAAGAGGCACATGAAATAATAAGAGATGCTCTAAGAGATGTCTGGAATCAAGCCGGAGAGTTAGGTGAAGGAGCGTATCTTGCCCCTGAAATTGCTGGTAAGTTGTCTGCGTATGGATCAATAGAACAAATAATCAAACTATGTCAGGAAGTAGATGGGTGTATTCCAACTATTGATTGGGCTCATCTCTATGCAAGAAGTCAAGGTAAAATCAATGATAAAGAGAGTTACCTCAATGTCATAACTCGTTTCGAAAATGAGCTCGGTGACCTGTTTGTTCAAAATATGCACTTTCATGTGAGTGGAATAACATTCACGAAAAAGGGTGAAGTTGCACATCAGCCACTAGGACAGAAGTGGGGACCAGACATCTTTCCTCTTTCGGAGATTGTTAAAGAGTGTGGATACAAGCCCACGTTCATATGTGAATCAACCAATCCTCTTGAGGGAGCACTATATACAAAGTTTCTCTTCGAAGAGCTGGAGAAGGTAATCAAATGACAAAATACGCATTCGTGCTTGGCTCAAATTGGTTGCTCAGTATTGCTGAGCTTCTAGTGTACATCCAAGACCATGGATATGAAGGTACACTGATAGACCATTCAAGAAATGCGGCGATTGTTGATATTAAGCAGCGTATTGATGTAGAACAGCTTATGGAGATGCAATCAGCTCTCGGAGGATGCTACAAAGTCGGGAAGGTCATTTGGGAGTATGATATAGGGGTTCCATTGAAAGCCTATCCAACAAAGAAAGCTGCAGACAAGGAGAACCTGAATGAGATTAGAAAGGCTCCTTGGCTCAAGATAGTTTGGCCCAGAGTAAAAGGGAAAAAGATCAAATTTGGCATAAGTACATATCCGATATTTAATGGAAAGTTTCCAATCGATTTCAGAAGATTCACTCGTGGAATGAACGATCAGGTAAAGAAACTTCTCTTGGAGAACGGAGCTAGACGAGCGGATTATTTCACTTATGACGAGCCAGACAGGCGAGTTTCTAGTAGACTGAATGTTGCATTGTGGCCTAAAACGATTGCTCAAAATAATCTTCTAGCACCCCCAAATGCTGAATTGCTTGCAGTTTTCTCTGAAAAGAAGCTATACATTTCTAGGACTCGTTTTGTGTACGATTCAATGCTACAGCAATATAGAGATGAATCAAGACCGTTTGTTTCTGCGGAAATAAGCACAAGTCCAAAACTCTGCAGGTCCTTGCTAAACCTCGCAGGAGCAAGGCCAGGAGATACAATCCTTGATCCATTTTGTGGCACAGGAACTCTTCTCATGGAGGCGGCTATTCTTGGAATGAACTGTATCGGAGTTGATATCGATGCAAACCAAGTTCAGGGAGCAAGGTCCAATCTAAAATGGCTCGCTAAGGACTTGGGAGAGAAAATTAACTACGACATTTTCCAAGGTGATTCCAGAGAATTATCAACGCTTCTCAAAAAACAAGTAGATGCGGTCGCATTTGAACCAGTGTTGGGACCAATATACACAGAAGTACCCCCAGTTGGCGAAGCGGAGAAGACAATTAGAGAACTAACCACTCTTTATCGACTTGCACTAACAGAAATGGGAAAGATACTCCGACCAGAAGGCCGCGTTGCAATGACAATTCCCGTAATCAATACTCATGGCGAGCCGATTTCGGTAAAATTCAGTGAACTGACAAAAGGCACTGGTCTTACACTCTATCGTCTGTTGCCAAGTGACACCATCAGGACACCGAGAGATATTGATAAACAACTTAGAATCAGACCAGATAGAGAACTTATACCGGAGAGAAAGCGAGGACAAATAGTTCAAAGAGCAGTAATTGTGCTTGAAAAATAATCAAAATAGATATCGAACTACATCATCTAAGATTGCATATGTCTGAAGACGCTGGATATCACTTTTCACGTATGGCATGACACAGTCAAACAATACATCTCGATAGGCCTTCGGAGTGACAATTTCGCCCACAGCTTTAGCAAGTAGACGCAGAACTTCTTCGAGAGAATCTCTCAAATGCTGATAGGCAACCACATTGACATTTATTTCGAGGACTTCGATTCCAGCCTCATCTATTGGAACAGTGGTAAGGAAAGGGTAACGATCCATCAATGGTTCAAGTAATCCCTTAACTCGTTTCACAATATCAGCGCGTTTCTTCTTCCCAGTTTTTACTTTCATGATTCCTCGAAATAGATGATTGTACACTTCCAAGCAGTCCATTGATTTACCAGCAAGAAGACTCTCATCGGTAACTTCATACTGTTCTACAAGCTCATCTATGAATTTACTGAATTTCTTGAACGTGTTAGGTGCTCCGTGCCAGTTTTTCAATACCGTAGCCACATCTGAGTTTGTGGGCACCTCTTGTTTCATGAACTCGTTCAATGCATATTCCAACATGAATCTCATATGACCAATTCGTGCAGCTTTTGACACAACCATGACAAATAGAAGATGTTCATTTGCCTCCCAAACGTACCTGTTTGCTTCAGTATCAACAGTTTTCAGAGTTTCATTTGAAGCTTTGTCGATGAATGTATGTGTGGCAGAAAGAAATGGTGCAATCAAGTCCATGTCCAATTTGACCACGTCAGAATAAGCTCTAGCAACAAGATTCCTACCACTGCCTCGCTCCATAAGCCAGACACCAAGTATGGATCTTTTACCGGACATGAAATCCTCTCACTGACAATAGTTTCTGATTCTTAGATGATAAGCCTATATACGACAGGCGAAATATACCATCACTATAACATGACGAAGAAAATGTAAAAAAGGAGGGGAAAATCCCCTCCTTAGTTTAGGTGGTCGAGATGCCTAGCTTCTCCACCATCTCTTTGTAGCGGTTCCGCACCGTAACCTCAGTTACGCGAGCAGTTCTAGCAATCTCAAGTTGAGTCCTTCTAGCACCTGTGAGAATACTAGCAACGTAGATTGCTGCAGCCGCCATTCCTTTGGGATCTTTTCCGATTGTGAGCCGTTGCTCCCTAGCTAACTCTAGTATGTCAATAGCCTTCTTTTTCGCTTCCCCTGGGAGTTCTAGTTCGGTGCCGAAGCGGTGAACGAACTCTGCAGGGTTGCTATGTCGGATCTTTAGGTTAAGATACCGAAGAATGAGTCGAACACAGAGGCTGAGTTCTTTGCGTGTAATGTGTATCTGCTCAACAATCTCTTCGAGGGGTCGAGGGACTTGATGCACACGACATGCAAGATAGAGTGAGGCTGCAATCATCCCTAGAATGGTTCGACCACGGGTCAGCCTTTTGCGTAAGGCTTTCCTATAGATCACGGCTGAGGTCTCTCGAATTGAGTAGGGAATGCTCAACTGAGAGCTTATTCTATGGAGTTCTGTCATCGCAACAGCTAAGTTGCGCTTGTCAGATGAGTGCACTTTAGTTCGAATCTGCCACTTTCGTAGCCTATGAATTTCTGCTCTTCGTGTTGAAGTTAGTTTCCTTCCAGATGCATCAACGTTCTGTCGGCCAATTGTAGTAGTCAGACCTTGGTCAAACTTACTCCAATCTGTTGGACCTCCTACACGCTGCCTGGCATTTTGCTCATCAGCTGTAAAAGCCCTCCATTCTGGCCCCATATCTATAGAATGATCTGATAGAACGAGTCCGCAACTTGAACAAATCACTTCGCCACGAGTGTGGTCGATATATACATCAATACAACTACAAGCAGAACAAACATAACTGGCCGAACCTGTGCGCTCCTTCTTTCTTTGGGTCTTGTGTCTGCTGGCCAGTCCAATCATCTCCATGCAGGCTTACCATATTAGTAGCACTGCGGTCAGAGCTGTGGGTCAATCGAATGCGTCGGTCCTCTCTGGCGCGAAAGAACCCTTGTCTTTGTCGCGGCACTGGTGGACTGTCCTACAAGAGGACAAGTACCTTTGCGCAGACAATAAATCTAAATAAACCCTTTGCCATTTATATTAAATAAGTATTTGAACAATTTTTTGTTTTATCAGACGTAATAATATTGATTCTATCTAATGTGGGGATGGAAAAAACAGAGAAATGGGATTCCGAGCACTTCATTTATGAATGAACATGAAGAATTCTCTAGTATTCTTGGGTGAATGTGTGTGACAAAAACTTCATGGAATCCTTGGGTGACAATAGAACAGTTGGTAGTGAAAATACTAGCCAAAGCAGCTTCAGTAACGGAACAAGAGGTTTCTGAAACAATTGAGGAACCACCAGATCCAACTCTTGGTGACCTATCATCGACTCTCGGATTCGCTTTGGCAAAAAAGCTCAAGAAAAATCCAGCAGTAATCGCTTCGGAACTTCTTCCGAAGATTCGAGAGCTGACAGATAAGGAGCCTCGTATTAGTGATATTCAATCCAAGGGACCTTACATCAATATCTTTCTTGACCATGGAAATCTTGCTGAGCTGACCATAAACAGTGTTCTCAGTGCGGGAGAAGCATATGGACGCAGTGAGGAGTTCAAAGGTAAAAGTGCGTTAGTAGAATATCCAGCTGTGAACCCCTCAAAACCTTGGCATATTGGTCATGCACGAAATGCAATTCTTGGAGATACTCTTTGCAACATTCTAGACTGGGTAGGATTTAACGCAGTAAGATTGGACTACATAAACGATCTCGGTCTACAGATTGCTCAATTGATTTGGAAACTCAAGCATGTTGAGGAGTTTGATGGAAAGTCCAAGTATGATCATTACTTGGGTCACCTCTATGTTGAGGTTCAAGAGGAATTTGACAATAACGAGTTAGTTCAAGCTGAGGTGCGTGAGATTTCAAGGAATCTTGAAAACCTAGAGAGTGATGATGCAAAACTCAGCGCAAAAATGGTAACCAAATGCATCAAAGCTCAGTTTGAAACATCGTATCGACTTGGGATATATCATGACTATCAGGTTTGGGAGAGCGCGATTGCTCATAGTGGGATTTTGGATTTAGCACGAAAAATGATGTTGAAGTCGGAGAACATCTTGAAGATTGAGGACGGGGAGAAGGAAGGGTGTATAGTTGCAGATCTTTCAGTTATTGATGAGTTTAAAGATATGAAAGATCCTTACAAAATTCTGTTCAGGTCTGATGGAACAAGGACCTATACGGGGGCTGATGTTGCGTTGCAACTTTGGAAATTCGGAATAATAGATGATCCTTTCAAGTACTCAATCTTTGAAACCCAACCAAATGGCGAAAAGGTCTTCCGGACTGATCTGCAGGGTGAGAAGAGGAATCTCGGAAAATTCGATCTTGTAATGAATGTCATTGGGTCACGTCAGGCACACCCCCAGAAGATGGTATATACAATCTTGGATATTCTGGGATACTCAAAAGAAAGTGAGAATTCACATCACATAGCATACGAATTTGTAGGACTTGAAGGGGAAGATTTCTCTGGTAGGCATGGAACCTGGATAGGATATTCGGTTGATGATGTTCTCGACAAAGCTACTGAACTGGCCAGGAAAGAGGTTGACAAACGAAATCCTGATGAAAGTGACGAGTTTAAGGACAAAGTTGCGAATCAGGTAGGTGTGGGGGCAGTACGTTATTTCATGCTCAATGCTTCACCGGATAGGCAGATCACATTCCGTTGGAATGAAGCTCTCGATTTCAATGGAGATGCAGCACCCTATCTTCAGTACTCACTTGCAAGAGCGCAAAGGATACTTGAGAAAATAGGAGAGGAAGTATTAGAACCGGATTTGACCTTGCTTTTAGCAGATGCTGAGTTTGAATTGATCAAGGAGATTTCACGATTCCCAGAAGCGCTTCGTGATGTGGCTAGGTCATTGAAGAAGAATGTTTGGGGAACAAGCTTCACATCAAACAGAATCACTGCATATACATATGGATTGGCTAACTTATTCAGCAAATTCTATGATTCTTGCCCAGTACTCAAAGCAGAACCTGGTGTCAGAAACGCAAGACTCGCACTTGTTAGGGCATTCAAGAAAACCATGTCAAATTGTCTGACAGTTCTAGGAATTCCTGTTGTAGAAAGAATGTAACTTACCCTGAGGTCACTGTAGCAGCATCTATTACAAAGGATGGCGTTATCATCGAGAAGGTTATTTTTGTGTCTGCGCCAACTCGAATAATCCGCTTAAGTAAATCACGCATATTGATACCGACTAATGTGTTCTTGAGTGGATGTTTAATTTCCCCATTTTCAATGTAGAATCCTTCAAGTAACATTGCACTTAGGTCACCAGTCGTCATGTTGGGACGGTCTCCTGTTCGGTTGCAGAGAACACCTCGTTCAATCTCAGATATTAGATCATCAAGTGTACCTGTTCCAGGAGCTAGGATGAAATTCGATGTGGAAATTGATGGTAGACCGGAATATGATGGACGTCTCGCGTTACCGGTATTGGGAACATCATCCTTGTTAGCTGTGTAGGAGTTGTGCAGCAGGCTCTTGAGCACACCTGAATCAATGATCGATGTTTGTTGGGAAGGATAGCCTTCATCGTCAAAAGGTCTCGAGCCAATTCCTGATTGTAAAAGACCATCATCAGTGATGCTTACAATATCAGATGCTACCTTATCTCCAAAAGCATCCGATATATACGAACGTCCCATCTGGACCTCCTCAGCACTTACTGCACCAGCAAATCCCCTTCCTATTATCGTGCCAGCACCGATTGGGGAAAATACTACAGGCATCTCACCGCCTTCAATGATTTTGGGTCCTAAGCTATTCAAAGTAAGTCTTGCTGCGTTCTCACCAATGTATTCAGGATCAATGTCACTCAATTTCCTTGATATCTGATAATCATAACTTGTTGTTTGATCATCTCCCTCTTTCACGATTGGGAGAGAATATAGGGTGATTGAAGTTCTCTTAGAAGACTTATCGACGCCAAGGGAATTTACTATTGCACTCACACTCGAAGATGTCTGGATACCGCCGTCTATGGCATAGTCTCTTCCTTCAAGAACTTGTTTGGATGCATCCACTACTCGAATAATATAGTCTGCAGCATCATCTGATGAGAGATCCTGGATGTGTTTATCATAGAGTCCTTTGACTTCTGGATATGCATGCTCTGATGATGGAAGACTCACAAATTCAGGATCTGGAATGGATGCCTTTGCCAAGTCGTAAGACTTTGAAACAGCCTCTTTGACATCTTCCTCATATAGAGTGGTCACATAGGCAAAACCAATTTTCTTGTCTATAACTGTCCTAATTCCGATTCCAGCATCATGTTGTTCTTCTGCGCCTTTAATGGCGCTGTTCTCCACATCAATGATGAACGCATTTGATTGACCAATGTAAGCCTCAGCTTGATCGGCGCCTAATTTTTCCGCCATTTTGACAGCTCGCTCAGCTATCTCAAGAAATTGTTCCTCCATATCACATTCCTCCTACAGGGACAGCGCGAATCCTTGCATGAGGACCTCCAGTCATTGTTGGAATAGCCTGGCCATCTTTACCGCAGGTTCCAGCGTCAAGCTCGAAATCTTTGCCGATAGCGTCAATCTTTGGTAGTACCTCTAGAATATTACCGGCAAGTGAAACATCCCTTACCATCTGACCTTCCTCACCATTCTCAATCACATAGCCGTGACTTGCTTGGAACATGAACTGACCCTTGGCAGGTTGAGTATATCCATAATTGAAACTACAAAGGAGAATCCCACTCCTTGTGTCCTCCAACAACTCATCGAACTCCCAATCTCTGGGTTCCATGAATGTATTACTCATTCGAGGAAGAGGCGGATACATGAACGACTGACTTCGTGCAGATCCGTTGAGTTCCATTTCAAGTCTACTAGAAGTTTCTAAGCTATGAAGAAGTTCATTGAGTATTCCATCTTTGACTAATACTCGCTTTTGTGATTTAGTACCCTCCCAATCATATTCGTAGGAGCCCCGTTTCCCTTCTAGAGTAGGGTCATCGATTATGCTCAAGAAATCGGGACCCATACACTCGCCAATTTTATCTTCCAACACTGTGGAATGAGCTGGCCAATTATCAGCTTCTGCTGCATGTCCGAAAGCCTCGTGGGTCAAGACACCGTTCAATATTGGATCCATGACCACATCATAGACTCCACCTTTAGCAGCCTGTGAGGACAACAAATCAATGGCAAGCTTGGCTGCAGTAGTGCCTATATTTAGAGCCGCCTCAGTTTCCATCTCCTCAAAACCACCGCGTACACCTATCGACTTCTGCATTCGTTGCCTATTTGCTCCGTCTTTTGCAGTTGGTACAGAAATTATTCTCGGAACAGAATTTTGAATTGAAACATTAGTACCAAGGGAATTCGCTATGATGAGTTCTGTCCAGAGTTCTCCATAGATTGAGCGTGTTGAAGCAATACGTTTGTCAAAATCTCGAGCTTGGTCATCTATCATCTTGACAAAGCTCATTTTCTCCTCAATAGATATTGAATCAAAGGGTTTCTTCACATTCAACTTGAATTTCCCTTCAAATGAAGGTCCATCTATTTGGAATTTCTCCTCCACCCGATCACGGGTAGCTAAAGCTAGTTTCGCAACAGATTCACCTGTAGAGCGCATTCCATTTGGAGTCAAATCAGTGGTCTGAGCGAAAGCCCAGGCACCATCAATGAAAGCTCGAATTCCAGCACCTCTCATTCGCGAGGCGATTGATTGTTTGGTTACAGCATCATTAATTTCGATGATCGTCGTGGTGGTGTTTTCCATACGCACATCAACAAAACTAGCACCAACCTTAAGCGCCGACTCAATGGCAACCTGAGCAAGATCTTCCATATCTATCGCCTTTGAATTGACCTGTCACCAAGTAAATGGGATATAACTCATATGGCTTGTACATTCAGTCATCAACAGCGGTAGGTGTATCATTCCTAATGTTTCCCATATAATACACGGATTATTCACAGATAATTCCTCGATGAAAATAGATACCGGAGGTTCTCAGTTGACAGAAGACCCCTCGCTTGGAAAATGTAGATCTTGTCAGTCTAATATTGCCACTCACATGTGTGAAGACTGTGGAGCAGCCATTTGCTCTGATTGTCTTGATTCAAACTCAAGTGAGTATACTGTGTGCGGTGACTGTCATCACACTTTGGGTAATCCGGAATATGGAGAAAAATTCGAAGAATGCCCAGAATGCGAATCTGAGAACTTGACCAAAGGTCGAAGAACAACTGACATCTGTCCCAGATGTCACTCATCAAGGGTTGTACTTCTGGAAGACAGAAGGAGATCCCTCGCACTAGATATGCGACATGCAATTATGAGTATCCAGTATGGTCATACCAAACTGAGAGAATTCACGAACAAACTTGTTGTTGCTAAGAGATTGCTAGTATCTCTCAGGATGGCTAATTTTCTCCATTATAGATGGATAGAGGAGAAAATTGAAGGAATCCATCAAGAATTGCCTGCAATAAAGAACAGGATTGCAAGCCAAGCAGAAATTATTGCAAAAAGAATGGCTGCAGAAACTAAAAACTTCATTGATTATACACTATGGAATCCTTCACAATTTCCATTCATTGAAGGAATAACAAACAGGATTACTGAGATGGGAATTTATTACAAACAGAACGTTGAGCAGGCTCTTGAGCCACTTAGAATTACCCTGAAAGATGTTCGAAGGCAGCTAGATGGATTGGATTACTACAAAGGGCAATTCGCAACATTCTATGAGCACAACCAACTCTCCGTCGGAGAACTCCCAGTATGTGCATTACCAGATGTCAAGGTGGCAGGTAGTGATTTTCTCAAGAATGACAAGGCTCTTGGAACTCTGTTCTTGACAAACAAAAGGTTCCTTTTCATCGCTGAAGTTGGGAGAGTACGGAAGAAAATGGAAACAGTCTTCGACTTCCCACTCATCTATTTGAAGTCGATAGAGGAAGATGGACTGTTAAGGAAGAGATTAGTACTCAAACTCAAGCAGGGTGACCTCAAGATATCATGTTCTGACCAGACAAAGAAGGTCTTTCCAGATTATGTTGAGATTGCTAGGAAATTTGACAAATACATTCAAACAGACATGCAGAGAGTAAGGAAAATCGAACAGCAAGATGTTAGCACTAGTGATGTAAGACTCAAGATTGAAGGAATGGTATATTCTCTTCTCTCGACTAATACAAGGTCGCAATATGTCAATGAGGACCCAATTACACGACCTGCTCCCAGATACAAATATTCTGGCTGGGATACATCTCGTGCTCGTCCCACACCTTTTGGAGATTTTTATGGACGACCAGAAACGTTTCGTGAAGAACTTGATAGAACTGTGAAACGTTATGATCAAGGTCGCAATCAAAGGCCAATATATGACTTGAGTCCAAAGATGCATGCTCTTCGGAGAGATGCTGCTTCAATTGAGAATGCTATTCGGGACACTGTTCATATGCTACGTAGCGGACAACTAATGGCTGAAGATTTCATCAGAAGATACAAGGATTTGATGAGAGATTCATATCACAACAGACGTGAGATGGACCAAATCTCACGTAGTGCACGTGACAGCCTTTGGTAGGTTACATTCCAAGCTCACGTTCGAGCGCTTTGATATCCTCTTCCAAAGAGTCAGCTTCACCAACAGGACCTGTAGCAGCAGCATCTGCGAGACCAGCTTCAGCATCTATCTCATGCATAGCTGATGCTAAATCATCGGATGTGATTTCCATTGTTGAATCCAGGGCATCATCAGATATGCTTGCTTCTATCTCAAACTCTTCAAGTCTTCGTGCAATCTCATCAACATTTGCAACAACCTTTGTTGCATCAGAACCATCACCAAGCATCCCAAGTATCTTGGCAACTTCTTGAAGTGCCTTAGTTGTTTTTGCTGATGTTTGAGCTCGATTTAGGTGTGCAAGAATCTTGAGTATCTGTAGTCGAGATTTGTCAACAGCCAATGCGTATCTCCTAAACCGAACCATTTCAGTTGCATAAGTTCGGTAGGCATCTGTTTGGCCAGCTTTTCGAGCACGAACTGCGCGAGCCTTTGTGTCGCGTTCTTCCTTCTCTAGCTTATTCCTCTGTCGAGTCAACTGCTTTGATAGAATCCGAAGGCGGCTGGATACTTCTCCTACGTCTGGTTTCTTCCTACCCCAAGAGAATGCTTTCCTAATACTCAAGAATTTCACCTTGTACAAGGGGATGATAATCAGGTCATTCAGAGAGTATTACCGTTTAAACCTTCGCAGTTTGCAGCAATAGAGAGCACATTTCACTATTTAGACCATGATGTGCGTATGCGCTGGGTGTGACAGAAATTCTTAACACTTTACACGCAGTGTTCACATGAACTCGAATGGCAGGATCAGGTAGCGACCGGATTGACCAAGGGTTGAAAAAACTCTTAGAAGAAGCAATTTCACTAGATCAAAGAGGTCTGAAAAAAGAAGCTTGCCAACATTATCTCAAAGCAAGCAAGATACTCATCAAGATGTCTAATTCAACTTCGTTGCCTTCAGTCAGGAAACACTACATTGACAGGGCACAGGAATGCGTTGATAGGGTTAGGTACATCTCGGGAATCAAGAAGAAGTCGAAAGGACCAGTGGATGGTCTTGTTGCTCCTCCGGCTCTTGATATCGGAACAGAACCAGCATCAATCAAAGAACCAACAACCGAAGCTGATGTAGATGACGAGTCCAAGAAATTGCAGGAAATGATTTCGGATACAATCCTAACAGAGAGACCTACCGTCAAGATGGTTGAGGTTGCAGGACTTGCAGATGCAAAGCAAGCCATAGACGATGCAATAATCGCTCCTATGAAACACCCCGAACTATTCAAAGGAAAAGCCAGACAGCCTTGGCGTGGTATACTCTTCTATGGACCTGCAGGTTGTGGAAAGACTCTTGTTGCCAAAGCAGTTGCATCTGAGGTCAATGCTACATTCTTCAATGTTTCAGCCGCTAATATTGTAAGTAAATGGCTTGGCGAATCAGAGAGATTGGTGTTGAACCTGTTTCAACTCGCGAGAAAGAACCAACCAGCTATCATATTCATTGATGAGTTGGATTCAATAGGTGTTTCAAGGTCGGGAGATGATGTTGGTGGAGAGAGGAGATTAAAGACTCAACTACTCACAGAACTTCAGGGACTCGCTAGTAAGGAGGATGAGAGGATTACTCTGATTGGAGCCACAAATCTACCCTGGGAGCTTGACTTTGCGTTGAGATCCAGGTTCGAGAAGAAGATACACGTTCCATTGCCAGACAAGCAGGCAAGATCAAAAATATTTGAAATTCACATGGAAGATGTCGAAGTTTCCCCAACGGTGGACTATGATGAAATGGCAGACCTTACCGAGGGGTATAGTGGACGTGATATTAGTGTGGTGTGCAGAGAAGCAGCCATGGAACCCATCCGAGACCTCCAACGTTCAGGAAGAATGGATGATTCGCAGGAGATACTAGACATCCGACCAGTGTCGAGGGATGACCTTTTGCAGGCAATTGAGAACATTCGGCCTGCAACTCCACCGGAGGATGTCAAAAGGTACATTGATTGGGCGGAGGGTTCCTAAGTTTTGGGTGTCAAAGAGAGAAGACGTGAAAAGCCCAAAGCCAAAGAAGCGGCAAAGCCTGCTGATAAAGAGGATGTGAAAGCAGAACCAGATGCAGTACTAGAAGAAACTGAACTTGAAGAAATCACCCATACCCCAGAGGTGGTAGTTGAAACAAAGGAATCAACAGCAACTATAGACCCAAAGCAGGTAGCAGAAGCTCCCATTGAAGAAGTTGTTGAGGTTTCGCAGTCAATCGATTATGCAATACCTGCATGGGGAGATGTCGAGGAAACAGAGTGGATGTATAGTGTGCCATCAAGAAAAGAGGACATGGAACTCTGGGCAAATGAATGGTCAGACTATCTACTTGAATGGACTGAGAATAGGAAAGTCCACGTGCTTTCACTTGCTACCTTTATTAGTGAGCCACCATTCAAGGACTTAAGAGACAAGGTTGAATCATTTAGAAAGATTGCAGAGGTTCTTGTTGACAAAGAAGTTGCAGAATGGAGAGATAGAAAAAAACGTCAGCTTCGGATATACTGGAAACCTCTTGAAGATTGGGCAGACTTGGTATATCAGTGGGCAATTAAAACAGGAAAACTTCGACTAGATGTCAAGTCAATAGTGATCCAAGAATCTTCCGAAGATTTTGCAAGCCTTCCTGAAAAAGACATCCACATTGTCTTGGCACTTATGGTGGAAAAAGGGCTTGCTGAATGGGTGGATACAAAGAAAGGAGCTATAATCATTTCAACTGACTGATTCAATAGGCTCCAGTTGTTCGATGGTCAGCTGATGTGTCGCGTGCCCTTAGACCAGGGAAATAGTATCGACCCCCCGTTGAGAAACGAATGTCTGCTACAGCCATTCCTGTGTCAACAAGACTTGAGAGAACTTGCCGAGCATGGTCTTCAGACCACTTGAGCTGTAATATCACTTCTTCAACTGAAACATATCCCTTTGTCGCAGCCAGATTGATTACATCAGCTTGATCTCGTCGAAGTTCTAAGGGTCTCAATTCAACGACCTTAACTCCACCTCTCAGTGTCCGAATTCCTGGAATCAAGCCATGGTCAGACACTCGGTTGACCGCCTCAATCACATCATTATACGTGACGGATTCTAATTCGGGAAGACGTCTAACTACCTCAACAATTAGCTCGGCGAGACCCATTAGTCCTTTTGAAGAATGTTCAGTTGCTACATCAAGTATAGCTAGCCCTATGTAATCAAAGAACTGGTCTGTAGTCATGCCCTGAAGTGACCGTCGTGGAGTGTGTTCACCAAGCTTCAGCAGTGTTGCTGCATGAGGGAAGACTTCGACAATTCTTTCTCCGGAAATAAAACCTCCAATGTCTAATCCCATTCTTCGCAGGTTTTCAATCTGTGACCGAACATCTTCAAGGAGTGCTTGTGACTCCCGCTGAAAGGACCTCACGTCAACGGATCCCAAATCGTACAACTTCTTCAGTTGGTCCAGTGTAGCAATTGAGGCGTAAAGTTCTGAATGGAGCCGCTCGTGCATTGGCAGGATTTCCTATATTGTTATAGTCCGCACTAGGCTGACAATGAGACTAGAACTACTCTCTCTTTAAGAGAGAGTA
>JBHLRQ010000059.1:0-19055 GCA_048882385.1 Candidatus Thorarchaeota archaeon
TCCATAGGCACTGAAACAGATGTGCTGCTTGTACTGCTGTTTGTTGCGAAGTACCGCATCTGATTACTTGCGAAGATGTCGGTTCTATTTCCATATTCTTGGACTGGTAAACCAGAAGATGTGTCAGACCATAGGGTCCATCCTTGAGCAGCATCTGTATACAGCTGATTGGGTGAGATGAGAGGGGTTAGATTTCTATCCTGAAGAGTAGTGTTTTTGTCTGAAATATCAACGTTGCGTGTTGTCTGTGGATCCACAGCTACCAGAACATTGAAGACTATCATGAATGCAAGCAACGTCAAAAGTGGTAATCTATAGCGAGATTTCATTCTTCCATCCCTCCAATCTCTTCAAGAAGTGCGTCAATTTCCGCTTTTGATAGATTTCTTGCTTGTTCTATCATAAGATCAGCTTCTGTTTCTTCGATACCCATCTTAAGCAGACGCTCTTTCAAGTGTAGAAGTTCCTCTTCTGAAAGACGCTCCTCCAATACTTCGGGTGGAGTTCCCTCCTCTGCAAGCCGCTCTGCTTCAGCAAGTTCTTTTGCACGACGGGCTCGTTCTTGCCTTAGTACTTCATTGATGAATCCTGCTCTCTCACTTGGTCTCATTTTGTCAAGATCTTGTCGTAAAGTATCAACGTCATCAGGAGTAAGTCCAACGACCATAGCTAATTCTTGTAACAAGTCCTCTACGTCCATAACTGTTACATCGACAGTTGACAGACTGACATCTTCAATCGTCTTATGAAGTCCAATACGCTTGAGGTCTTCGTTCATCATTTTGAGGAGCATACTTCTCCTCACAGGGACATCTGCTGGCTTTGGTATTCTACCCCTTGACAGAGTTCTAATCATTCCTCTGATTATTCTCAATAACTTAGGAACTGATAGGACTCTAAAGTACAGTGCACCGAGTGCGGCGATAGCTAGTATCATTATGGTTCCGTACTGGAATCCAACTACAAGTGCTTCCTGTTCAGGTGTCAGTTCTGTATAAATATCGAATTCAACCTGATAATTCTGGTAGTCAACCTTACTGAAGATTATTCTAAGACTATAGTATGCTAAATCAGGTGCTCTGAAGGCAAGTGTGTATGTTCCGTTACCATGGTCAATGTCATAGTCAAACTCTCGTATCAAGTCTGTGGTAGCAAGATTACTACTTGATATTACAGTGATTTCTGCATCAGTAATCGGAATTGAGTGGTCAAAGTCAAGGTATGTGAAGTTGATTAAGAATAGTCTACCAACGAATATTGGAGTTGGTAGGGATGAGGCTACAACTTCTGTGGCAATCTCCCTAATTGTCAAAAAGAATTCAATCTCACCAAGAGAGTAATTGCCTCGGGATATTGAAATCCTGATTCTATAGGGCATAGCACTGTCTTGCAAATCCGTGGCTAAGGCAGCTTCATCTGGGCCAAAAGCATAAGATCCATTGTTGAGATTAGTCAATAGAACGGTACCAAAATCCCAAGTGGCAGTCGCGAATCCATCTGTTATCCATGTGTCATGGAGATCATCCCAGAATCCGAATAGTGTAGTATAATCATCGTATACAGGGAATTCTGCTTCAGTGGAACCTATAACCTGTGTTCTTATTGGATCTACACGTAGCTTTACAAGGGTTGTAGCAAACCGGAAATTGTCTTTTCTGAATGATATAGAAATGTCATGGGGCACGCTACCAGCAAGAACTAGAGAGGTATTTAATGTGAGTGAGTAAGTCCCATCTCCAAGATCGATAAGTGAACCTCTGAACTGTTCCAGAGTATAATTCGTAATCGCACCAGTAATTCCGAGATTTGCGTGAGTGTCGTTGTAGAAGAGTAAGAAGGTCACTTCCTCACCATAATAGCCGCCAAGTGTTGCAGGTGTTATCAGGACAATCTCTGTGTCAACAACTTCTACATTCAATGTAAATTGAATTTGTGATGGAGTATATCCGGGATTGTCACTGTTGATAAAAACGGGCCATTCCTGAACACTCAGATATGATGTGTTTACCAAAGCGCTATAGTATCCGGGGACTGCTAGTTCAGACAGATTCCCTACCAAAGGTCCAACACCATAGCTCACATAGGCGCCTGTAACTGGTACGTTCAAATCAGTGTTGTTTAGGTAAACTGTTATGTTTGCGATGTCTCTATAGTTGACTGTAACGATAAAGTCTGATATAGCCACGAGATTACTAGTAAGCTCGGTTATTTCCAGTGTGAGTTGCATTGACACGCTTTTGTAATTATCAGAACTGGCCTGAATGAGGATCTGATGAGAACCAACATCAACTCCTGCAACAATGAAATCTACAACATATTTACCATCAAGCACGGACCAAGTAAGCTGGCCAGAACCTCCAATCCAACTATAGGTCACATATCCGTCCTCAATCGCTGTGTTATTGTAGTATATTAGGTAGTCAACTTCAATAGAAACTGATAATCCATTGACGGTAGTCAGGGGGTCAATAGATCCTGCAATCTTTGAAGCCACTTTGTCAATTCGGATCTGAAAATCTCTTTGTCTACTTTCGTAATTAAGAAGAACAGATCTAACAGTGATAGTATGTTCTCCAGCAACTATCTGCCAACTCTGAACTGTTGCATTGTATATACCAGGTGCAACTTCAGTCATGTCTATATTGATTGATGATATTGTGAGATTAACATAGGCTCCTGAAACTGGAGCTCCATTTCTGGCATCAGTTACATTGGCTTGAAAATCAATGGAATCACCCCAGAATGGATTAGTTGGATCAAAGATTAACTCAATTTGAACCGGAATTGCTGACAACAGGATGTCCGCCAGTATTGATTGATTCTGATGTAGAAACTTGGATGCGTTTACCATGAACGAATAAAGACCAGCATCCATCCCTGAAGTCTGAATAACCATCTCATACACACCCAAGTCAATCGGATTTATGGTGGCAATGGTCGGGTATGTCATGTTCCAGTTACTCCAAATATCTGCACCAGGAATACCAACACCGAACTCGATTGCTGTGTAAGTAATATTGGCACGAATCTCGTCTCCAAGATAATATGTGACACCTTGAGGTAGTGTGAAACTGAGCGTTGTAGAAACAGAATTGACAACTACTGAGAAACTGAGATTTGTCACATTTGTGTAGTAAGGACTTCCATACCAAGTCAGATTAGCTGTGAAGAAATATCTCCCTAGTCCAGACAGTGTCGTTGTATCTACTAGAATTCGATACGAGCCATCTCCATTATCTAGAATCCATCCAGTAAATGTAGTTGAATTCTCACAGGCAAGTGAAACACTTGCTCCTGGAATTCCACTTCCAGTTAGATAGTCTCTGAAATCAATTAGAGCACTGATATTGAAGAAGTAGTACGCAGGAGGTGTTGACCGAACAGATGCTTGTGTAAACCTTGTTGAAATAGTGACTTGAGTATTTGTTGTGGAGTTTTCATAGAATGGTGTAAGATCACCCCAATGGAATTGGATAGTTATTGGGTATGCATCCTCCAGCTGTGAAGTCAAAATAGTCGAATTTAAGGTAATCCAATAGAAACCATCTGAACCTGTCAATGTATACTGTGAATCGAGTATTAGAGTACCTCCTCCATGTGTCAGTGTGAGTACAGATTTTGTGAGAGGTATACGTGTACTGTTAACATCGTCAACAGCACTAATCTGAAACTGTACATTGCTTAGGAATGGAGTTGTCAGCGGCGATCGAGTGACGGATATTGTGGCATATCTTCGAACAACATCGATGGAAACATCCAATACTCGGCTCCGATAAAATGGTGAACCTGACCTACTTGCTGAAATTGTTATTGTGTACTGTCCGAAATTGCCTAGAGCCAATGTGGATATTCTGACACGATAATCACCAGAACCTAAGGTATCAACCCAGTAGTTGACTCCTAGTTGCAGTGTTGCATTGGGACAGGTTGCAGTAATTGTTGCACCATCAATTCCAACAAGCGTGCTATCATCGAAGTATGAAATTAACACTTCTGCTTCTTCAAGGTACACAGCGAGAGATGGAACTTCACTTGTAAGCTGAGTTCTTCTCTGGATTAGTGTGAGATAGAAGAAATCAGTAGCATTATAGCAGAAATTGGTTCCTGTATACACGATTGATGCGTTGACTTTGAAGATACCAAGAGATGGGAAGATACTCGTGTCAAGAGTTATAGTAAATGTACCATCTCCATTGTTGTCAACAATGTATGAACCTATGAGGGACACATCAAGAGTAAGATTTCCAGTATTCAAGAGAGACTGATCATCGAGGTCCCTATAGGTGAACTCTATCACCAAGTCATTCCCATACTCTATTGAAGTGTAAGGACCATGTTCGAGATTCGTATACCGATTCCGGATTGAAATGGATATGGGAATGTTCGTCCTGTTCTGGTAGTATGGTGTCCCAGCCCATACTACATCAAGATGTAGTGTAAAGGTCCCAACATTATTCCACCAGGTTGTATCAAGTGTTAAAACGAACTCTTGAGTTCCAGGCAAATAGATTGCACTCAAGACAAGTCCAGTTTCTTGAACTTGATAGCTTAGTTGAGCACCATCTGGAATTGGAAGTCCAGTTAGAACATCAATATATGAGAAGGTTAGATTCACATTCTCTCCATATGGATTCGTGGGTAATGGGTCCCAAAGAACACTTGTTTGCCTATATCGTGTAAATACTGTGATTGCTAAAGTTCGGTTCTCATATAGCGGAAGTTGACTTGTAGTCCAATTAGCAAAAATTCGAAGTTGACATCCAATTAGACCGCTTAGATATGATGTGTCGAATGAAATCTGATATTCACCATTCCCAAGTTCTGTTATCATCATCAGATCCTGAGTAAGAGTTTGACCCGGCGTAATAACTTCGACAAATAGATACACATTGAATGGATACATGCTTGTACTGTTTGTGATTCCTGTACTGTTACTCACATCCCAATACACAACAGAGAAAGTAACATTTTCTCCGTATGGTGTAGCGATTGGATTAACACCAATGTATAGGTCAGTAGGACTTCCTGCAATCCGTGCACTTACAGATATTACTTTGTTATCGTGTTTGGGTTGAGGACCAGTCCAATTGGCAAAAATGGATAGGTCCTTCCAGCCAATTGAACCCCACTGATCTGCTCTAACTCTAATGATGTACTGGCCAGAGATTGACCCATTTACAACCGTGAATTGTAAAGATGGTACACCAACTGCTTCTGCATAAATCAGAACATCACTTCCTACAATGCCCGAAGAAGTAGTGATGTCGTAGTACATCACATAGATTGTGATTTGACCTGTGTAAGGTGTTGGTTCTATGGGATTATCTAGAGAGAATGAAGTAAGGTGAGTTATAATATTGACACTGATGTCAAAAGTATGGTTTTGATATGCAAAACGATTTACATTGAAAACGACTGTATAGTCCTGAATTTGGTCAGTCTCCTCAGAATAGAATGTTATGTCATACTCTCCTGGAGCACTCGGTACAACAGTGTAATCTGACCAATTACAGGTGATTGATCCTGCAGCGCCTGATATTGGAAGATCATGATCTGTGTCCCAATATGTCAATGTGATAGTCTGTTCATATCCAACAGGCAGGGCAATAATACTCTGTGAAACCGAAACTGAAGTGAATATCTGCCGAACCTCCACAAATAGAAGCACTCGTGAAGTTGTGTAATAGTTCTGTTGAGCTGTGACGATTATTGCATAGGTACCTAAATCCGAATTCCCAGTTGTAATAGTAAGAGTATAGTTACCTGGTTCTCCTAAAACTGGATCGATTGAATAGGATGAGTCAGTCCAATTACAGAAGAGTTCAGCGTCGCTGATGCCAACACCTTCTGAATCTGCATAGAACAATTCGAGTACTGCATTGTCTCCTCTTGGAACTTGCACACCAGGTGCACTTGATGACTGGAGAGTTGTTTCCTCGACCAGATTGATTACAAAGTACCTTTGAAGTGGATCATAGTATTGTTTATTCCAATCTATTCTAATTACATATCTTCCGGGAATTCCGAGATCTGCTGTATTCAGGACAACGCTGTATTCGCCAGTACCCATATCATTCAGGGATTGAGTTCCAGTTGTCCAATTATAGGTGGCAGTTCCTTCTGGAAGAAGCATACCATTGTCAGAGTCGTTTACACCCACTTGAAGGAGCATATCCTGACCATAAGTCAGATTCCTTTCCCAAGTGAGAACCGACTGTCGTGGGTATGCGATGTACATGTCTGAACCATGTTCGATGGAGAAGGACCGTGAATAGACTCCGATGTTCTCAACAGGACTTCCCGAAATTGAGTCATTCACGAATGCTTGTACCGTCCATTCCCCAACCTCTGCGGTATATGCATCCAGGTTCAAATCGGTAGTTTCTGCGATTCCAGAAGATACCACTGCATCCAATGTTGTCCATTCAATTCCTAGTGTATTGTAGACTCTGAATGTAACTGTCGCTCCATTGTATGCGGTATCAAGATAGGCTCTAAAGCGCACATTTTCATCTGCCCGATATGTGGTACTAGTAACCCATGAAGGTCCACTAGACATCCGAAGGTCCTGGATGATGTTTGCAGAGTGACCTGAAATCCTCCAGAAGCCGTTTTGATACGTTCCAACTACTCCCTCGTAGACTGAAATATTCAGACTTGTTGAAGTAGTTGACCAATATGGAAAGTTGACACCAGGAAATCTAGGTTCTGAAACGGTATCAACTATAAGTGTGTCAGATTTGCTTGCATTGAAGTAGAAGTAGTTTGAATATCCATTTGGAACTGCGACATAGTAGTATGTTGTCCAGCTCACTTGACTTGCATTTGAGACTGTATAACGAGTTCCTGCACTCAATATATCTGCTTCATACAGAGATGATTGGTCTACTTTTCTTGCATATACCGTCATATCAACAGAGAAAGAAACGCGAATATCCTCGTTTGGATCAGGATTTACTGGAGTTGGAGTCCAACTAAAGGTCGCATTAACCGCACTGCCACTCCATGGTATAGTAGCGAACTCTTGGACAGTTCCCAAGCTCCATGTGGCGCCATTGGAAACAGGGATTCCATTCATTTCCAAGTTTACTTGACTGGGTTGAACACGTGTCTTTATGAAAATCCGAACATTGTCCATTCTTACCTCTGGAAAAAGTTGAGGATTGCTTCCAAAGGACCTTGTAGTTCGCATACCAATTTGAAGGATGAAGTTTGAAGAAGTAATGAGCGATGGATCTGCCTCAATCAATCCAGTTGAGTACCAAGTTATTTGAGCAAGCACATCACTGAACTGCATATGCCAGAGGTGGTTTGATACATTATCAGCAGACCCTACCTGAGCATAAAGTTCCCAGAATCCTATCGGTAGCCCACCCCAATTATCATCAACCCAATAATCAAGGGCTACACCAACCCAGGTTACTTCTCCTCGGTTGGTGTTGATAGTTTGTTGAGCATATTGCCTATCACCAAGATCATGACGGAAGTAACCACCATCCAAAACACCATCCATTTGGAAACTGACATAACCTCCAGTTATTGTACTAGACATAGGGTTTGTGTGAGTACCAACGTCATCAGTGCCAAGTGTCCAGTCTGCTGTCGAATCGAAACCAGGATTCGTTAGATAGGTTCGATTCTCCTGTAAGTCGCTTACACTTAGAGACATTTCCGTTCCCTCCCAGAGTGGACCAAGGGGAACTGAAACGGTTTCAGTTGTGGTAGTATTTGAGGTATAATACGCAAGCTCCAAATCATCATGGTGGTCAGTTCGTTGTCCATACTCAGATACAACTAGAGGAGACCCTTCACCTACTATTGTCGTTGGAACCTCAGATAGTGTGAATGATTCAAGAACCTCATCAGGTCCCACCTCGATATACTGCCCATCTCCTAGATCCACCAGTTCAGAACTTGAATTGGTAGTATTAGAAACACCATCCCGCGTATTAGAAGAACCGAAACTCAGGATTAGTGAAGCTAAAACAAGAAATAGTACTAGGTTCCTTTTGACTTTCATATTGAGGTCTCCTGAATGGGCATGTAGAATACCAAGTCGACTGGATGATAGGGTAGGGATTTACCTCTATATGAATAGATGTGCGCTATAGAAATCGTCAAACCTTTCGATAAATCGAAACGACTATCAGCGTTTGCGGTTCATTACAAAAATGCCTGCAATGATGACTACACTGGCTACTCCAAGTGCTGCAGCAAGAGGTATTAGTAGATCCGTTAGGAAACTACTTGTGAACTGAACAACACCACCCACCTCAACATTCATTCCCCAATCGTACGCTCTAATCCATAATGTCAGGTTTGATTCATAATCAAGTGGTTCTAAAACCACAGACCAATTTGTGCTTACATTTGAACATAGATACTTGTGAATAGGTCCACCATCCACTTGTACGAAGAGAGTGACATTCTCAATTCCAGATAGATCATCTGTGACATCAGCCCAGTAAAGAAAATCTTGGGCTCCAATATTCTCAGGAATAGTACCCCAGTCATTGATTGTTGGAGGTGTTGTATCTAAGATAGAAGAATACACACGTCGAATCCAACCTTTTGCATCTAAGAGTGCATCATATGCCGCCATCCAATCCATTTGATTATAGAATTCTCGTGCTGCATTGAAAGCTTCAGCAGCTCTCTGTTCTGCGAGGTCAGTTTCAGGTCTATCGTAGAGGGTTTGTGGTCGATGAAGCAATTCATCCCAAAGTAATGCCTCCATTTGGTCAAGGTATGTTCCTTGCACCCAGTTCTTATCAAAGGTGGATGTTCCATTATGGACCGCAAAGTAACCCATGGGACTCCATGAGAAATCACTGGAATATCGTTCATGCTGCCAAGAATGATGGAAGCCTATTGCATGCATTGTTTCATGGAGTTGAACCACTGAAATACCATCCTTGGGAGTGACACCATCTGGGCGATAATATCGTTCCCAAGATTTCCAAATGACAGTCTGTCCATTGCCTCCAAGCCCAGTATAAGTCCCTCCTGCATGCATCTCCATTTGTTTCTTGATGAATATTACACCAAAAACATTGATGTTATCATCATCCGCAACGTACTGAGGTCTCATGACATCATAGATAGCATCAAACATTGGATACCCCTCAGCTACTGTCGTACCATCTGGTTCAATGGTAGCATACATCCAGAACAATGATGACCAAGCTGACTCCTCACTGATATCTAGGAATTCAATATCAACTGTCCAATCGATAAACGGATAGAGTTCTGTCAAGTGTGCTCTCTGCATCTCAGCATCTGTAATCCACCTTAGACTCTCGACTGAAATACCAGCATCAACATCCATGCAGAAAACCAACCCCTTTAGCGTTCCAGATTGTACATAACTTGCTGGTTGATGTTGATATGGAAAGAAGAGTTGGTTAATTGGATCCCATACACATTCGTGCAGGTAGACATTCAGCGCATCAACATCTGCAGGGATGGCTAGGTTGAGAGAAGCGACTTTGTCTTCGAGATCTTCTGTCCAGAAATCATACTCCGTTAAAAATTGCTCACTCCACCATATTCGGCACCATCTCAAATACCATTGATGAGCACTCGGGTCCACCACGTATATGTTGTAGCGACCCCCAAAGAAAGGATAGTCCATCGTAACATCTGTGTTGAGAGCATTGTCCCATTCCAACCGAAACCAGTCCTGCTTCTCGCCGGTATCGGGATCTTCGGGATGATAGTCATACCAATGCTCAAGACTATGGTCCAGAGAGTCAAATACTGAAAAGTTCACTAAATAGAGAGTGTAGCCCAAATCAGGTTTCACAGTAAAGGGGTTCTCTACAAGCCAATCCTCAACTGCATATGCATCAATCGCTCTTCCGCTACGTGGATAGAAGATCCTCTGAGGTTCATCCAAGTGACTCTTTTGATACGAAAGAGCGGTCTCATTTAAGCGAGTTCCAGTATCAGTACCATTGATAGAATTATCAAGCATAACTTGTTGTAGGTCATTCAAAAATGTGGAATCAGCATATTCGATAGTATATTCGATGTTGTATGTTATATCAACAGATTCAGCAGAATAAAATCGAGTGGTTGGCAGTCCTGTGAGAAGGATAGTTTCATCAATCAATACAGGATTATAACCAACGACTACTATCTTGGCTGACCAATCGCGCTCAATTGAAGGAGTGTCTTGACTGAGAGTATTTGTTACATTGGCATCTGTTGTAATTCTATCATTTGCCATTAGAGTAATGAAAAGTAAGAGAAATGCTATAGAAATGACAACAGCGCGACGCATAGTTAAAACTCCCATCTAATCCATATTAACAAACTGGTTCAAGTATTCGAATGGACTCGAACACCTTTAATGATTGGCGCGTTTCTAATATATACACACATATTATATTAATAGCTAATAGTAAGTTGATATAGAGGCGTCGGCCAATTGAAGTTACATCGGTTCTCCTCGACAAGTCTTTGAGATTGTCGCACTCGTTTCCGCAGGCGAGTGCAGTGATGCATCGATCCCCATTTGCTTCGCCGACGCCTTCTCCTCACCCATTTCTTCTGTTATCGTCAATCAGTTACTCTTAAATCGCGGAGCAATTCCTCGCCAATGGCCGGAGACACCTTCATGACACCTGCAAAGAAACCCACAATATCTGAAATCCTCGATATCAAATCAGTCGTGGTAATAGGAGTGTCTGCGAGCATGGGATATTACTGGGCACACTCTATGTTACAGTGGGAGCACGATCTCAAGGTGTGGTTTGTTTCCAGGCGTGGAGGAGAAGTCCTGGGTCATACTATTCTTTCAAGCATCGAAGAAATCCCTGGGAAGATTGACTACGCCATAATTAGAGTTCCATATGGAGTAGTACCAGAAACTCTGAGGGAGTGTCACAAAAAAGGGATACGTTGTGTTACAATATTCACTAGTGGATTTTCCGAACTCGGATCAGAAGAGGGAAAACAGAGAGAAATCGAAATCCGCGAGATACTTGATGAAACAGGGATGAGAGCATTCGGACCGAACTGTATGGGATTAATGTATCCAAAGATTGGGTTCGCGTTTATGCCTTCAATAAAAAGACGCTCTGGAGATGTTGGATTCCTATCCCAATCTGGCGGGGTAGCGATAACAACTTACACAGCTGGAGTAGAATCAGGCGTTGGTTTCAGCAAAGTGTTCAGTTTTGGAAACCAAGTGGACATCACACCACAAGAGCTGTTTGGTTATTTTTCAGAAGACAATGAAACTAAGGTAGTGGGAGCATACATCGAGGGGGCAAAGAATGGAAAAAGTGTCTTGGACTCGATGAAACAACTCGCAATCAAAAAACCTCTTGTTGTTCTGAAAGGCGGTCGCTCAACAGAGGGAGCGCGTGCCGCATCGTCGCATACAGGAGCACTTGCTGGGAGCAGAGAGATATGGAATGCTGTCTTCCGACAAGCCAATGTTTTGACTGTTGACACTCTTGAAGATATGATTGCTACTCTCAGTGTTTTTTCCTTAAGCCCTAGACCTGCTTCAAGAAATGTCGGACTTGTTGCAATTAGTGGCGGGACCAGTGTAGTACTCACTGATCTCTGTATTGAAAAAGGATTGCACGTTCCAAGGACATCTGAAGATACGATCAAAAAACTCGATCCCCTAATTCTCGATGTGGGTACAGGTCTTGGCAATCCAATAGATCTTGCAGCAGATTACTATCAGGACCAAACCACTTCAGAAGTGATTCGTCTAGCTGGGAGTGATCCAAATTTCGATTCACTAATTATAGGAGCAGATGTTCACAACATGTACCAAGCAGCCTCTATCATGGGGGCAGCTGATGTGCTAGTGGAATTCTGGAAAGTCATGGCAGATGCAGGCAGGAAAGTAGTGGAAAAAGAAAAGAAACCAGTTCTCGTCGCAATCCCTGAAGTGGCATATACAGAACAGAGAGCTGATGCTTGGAATGTTTTTGTCGAAAGTGGACTTCCAGTTTTTAGAAACATCAATGAGGCAGTAAGCGCACTTTCTCGAGTTTGCGATTACTATGAAAAGCAAGAGAACAGAGGTTTCTAATATCAGACTTTGACAACCCAATTTACTAGCTCAACAGCCATTGGATTCTCCGACATCAATTGGTCTCTATACTCAGGATTTTTCAGTTTGATCCAGACATGCTGCATTTCAAAATCAAACCCGATTATCCTAATTGAAGCCTCCAGGGGAGATGGTCTAAACGCGATATATCCTAGAAGAAGAGAGAGGAACAAGATTACAACATATGAATACACCCACGGGCTTACGGGACGTCCAGCCCAATAATCACTTCCAGCAAACATCAGAGCAAACACCGAGATACCAGAAATGACAGACGCGAGAAAGAGTGAGAGACCTCTCAATCTGAATTCAGCATCATCTGACATCTCATGGTCTTCACATACATCAACCAGAAAACTCTTGATTTCAGCATTTTCTAATCTACTCTTGCTTTTCCAATCGAATTGTGGATCCCAATGAGGTCTAAGCCAGACTTTTCTCCGAGGTGTAGTTGAGATGCGAGCATGTTTTTTTGCGGGAGCTCCACAAACTGGGCACGTTTTTGGAAACCTAACTCTATTGACCTTTGCTCGAACAATGGGATCATCAAAGAATTGCCGCTGTCTTGTAGCAGTCAGGTTCAACAACCTCAGATTCAATTATCAACAGAGTATCCTAATTTAAAGTATCGAAGCAGGTAATATGGCAACATTAGCTGGAGTACGCATTTTCAACAACAAACAAAATGTGTTTTTTCAAACTAGCAGATGCGCGTATTGGATCATTACTAACACATTTTGCAATTGATTCAACTTCTTGTGTCTTAAGTTCAAATCCAAGGTCATCGAGGCTCTTTCTAATTTGGCCGAGTCCATCTCCAAAGTATTGCGTTCCTATACCAAGTGCTTCCAACATTTTGAAACCGTAGAAACTCAACCATAGTGAGTTCATTAGAGCAATGCTGCCTTTTGTTTGAACAATAACATTCTCCATTTCCTGTTTCCTTGCTTCAACTATTTTGGGAATGAGCTTTGATGCGCGAGTCTTCTTCATACCTTCAATGTCGAGGAAGAGTGTTGAACCACCGGTCTCAACCTGCTCATCAAGTAACTCAATAGCCCTTGAGAATATCGATTCTCGAGCAGTGGTGTAATCCATATCTTCGGAAGTATCATTCAATAAATTCCACGGGTCTCCATCATACCCTGCAAGCTCGTTTAATGAAAGAGCCATCAAGAAACCTCTCTGCAGAGCAAACCAATCACTCTCTGGTACCTGGTCCATGATAGTTCTGATCCGCTGATAAATCTCCGACCATTCTATCTTCTTTGCTAGAGTTTCGTAATTGATCCAAATTATCACTGGGGTTGCAGTCCACGGAGCTTTATCAGGACGCACAAGCAAGAATCTCTCCTTGAGCTGATGGTTAGTGAGAGAAAAGCGAAGGATGTGATCTGCAGAGATCACGACAGAGGAATCAAGCTCAATGTGAGCCCTAAGAAATATCGGTGTCAAGTCCAATCCAGGAAGACGGTTGTTCTTGAGATTCAGATGGCTCAGAGCTTTGCAGTTGGCAAGAGGCCACAAGTCGAGGGATGTTAGATGATTATTTTCAAGAATCAAAGTCATAATCGTTTGATTTTGAGACAATGGAGAGAAGTCAACACTCTCAAGCATGTTACTACTCAAATTTAGGGTTTCCAACTGCGTGCATTTACTGACTTCTGATAGATCCACTTTCTGAGCAGCTCTCATTGTCAGATCGATCTTTCGGTCAGTACACTGGAAATTTCGCTCTTCCTGTCTACCAAGGTGACCCCAAGATTTGATGGTAATCTCTTTCATTTGCTTATCGACCTGACTGGAAAGCATTTTGATAAAGGGCATATTGACATTTCGGCAATCCTCAGAGAATAGGAGGAGGAGGAAGTCCCTTCTCAGCGACAATGAGGAATCCGTTATCAATCGCTTCAAGCACCATCATGTGAGCTTTGCGTTCAGAGAAACCAAGCAAGATGACTGATTTGATTATTGATTCAGGAGATACTCCGTGATCTATATGCATACCCTTCATGGCTTGAGCTACAGGAGAGAGATGGCTTGGAAGGGTTTTTGTAACACCCACATATTTTTTCAAGAGCGCTCCATCGAAATGTTTCTCAAATATTGGATTGAACAATTCATTCATCGAGTCAATGCGTTTTGGAGTTTGAAGTACTTGTTTGGTCGCATCTTCATCATGGTCAAAGAATCCTCCAATTTCCATACCAAATGATTCAAGCTGATGCTTCTGAGTTTCTGATGCACTTTCTACTGTTATGAGTGCACAAATGAAAGATTCAGTCTGCAGAGCCATGATCATTTCAGTTATTGGTATGACGGTCCATTTTGGTTCATCCATTGAAAACTCGGTTCTGAATTGAGAGATTGCAGATATCAACGAACTCAATATAGTTTCTTGAAATCCTCCCTTGAGAATCCGGGAATATACAGGAAGACCCACCGAACTATGAATAACAAGTACACCTATCAAATTCTTTGTGTCATCAATTCTATTTGCTAGTGAAAGAAGTTCCAGATTCCAACGAGCTGTTGTGGACATATAGAAACGACGAATTGCTGTTACTCCTACAACGAGTGAGAAAACAGCTAGAGCTCCTAGTATACTTGCCCTGACAGCAACAGCGAACATAGGTTCGGACGATGGAACTAATATATTGATGATGATTTCATTTGCATCAAAGAATGATAAACTGACACTCACAACCATTGTGAAAGTCCCAGTTCCAATCATTGAAGAATTGAAATCTGCTTCAAACCAACCTCTCGCAAGGTTTGGATTGAAAACAACGTCCTCGGTAGACCAATTGCCAACAACATTTGCTCCATCCAGAATAGGATTGCCATTATCTTGGTCATAAACGTAAATTGCAGCAGTGAATTGCTCACCAAGTTCAACCTCGATATTTGGCGTATGAGCAATAATGTTCAGTCTGTGTCTGACTTCAAATGCCGAATTGCCAAAGGCAACCTCACTACCATTTGACCAAACAACACTAACCATCCATATACCTGGAGTTGAATTGCTGGGTCCAAGCGTGATTCCGGAACTTACCACAACTGAGCTATTCACATTTTCAATCTCTTCAGTTGACACGATGATTCCTGAAGAATCATACCAAAGCAGTTCAAGATTGTCTACCGTTGCAAGATAAGCATCATCGGTACCAAGATTGACCTCACACCGAATCAAATCGCCATTCCTAAAGATTGATTCATCTTGCCAAATTGAACCGGATTCTCCAATCTGAGTTGAGATTGATTTTGCATAGTTCGGGCTCTCAAGAGTAATACTCCACCAACCTACTGAATCAACCACACCTGAAGGAACCTCAATAAAATATGAATTAACTATCGACTGATCCGTTACATCAAAACCAAATGGATCAGCGATAGATGCATTCTCCCAATCAGATGGAAAATAAACTTTGAAACCAAGATCTTTCACATCTTGATATGATTGGATGTATGTGTAGAGTGAGAGTGCAATACTATCACCAAACTGAGCGGAAAAAGCAACACCAAGTTCCTCAAGGCCAGTATTTGAGGAGGATTTACACAATTTGGTCATCCTACTGACTCTCGCAGAGTACTCGAATGATACACTTGTATTGGTGGAGAATGTGAAAGGTATTGTAGTAGTATTCCAGTAATTGAAGTCAGCATAAATTGAACTAGTCCCATATTGACCAACCAAAGGAATTGATCCAAGTGGTTGTAGGCCAACTTCTAGTTGAGTGTCTTCGCACGCAAGAGTTTCCGCACCAACTAGTGAAAGGTCATCAATCATGAATGTGATGAATTCGCCATTAGCTGAATCCCCATCAAGATCGGGATCATTTTCAGGAATATCAATTGAGGAACCAGGAGTTAGAACCTTCAAGCTCAACCTAGCATCGAATGTAGAAGGAGCCTCAGGTATTGTGACTGATAGGGGACCTATAGAATACCAGACACCTCTTTGTGTTATATTGGTAGGATCAATGGACCAATTCCAAAGAACAGCGGACCCATCAAGTATCTCGAAAGAAAACTCAAAGATGTCGCTGAAATTCTGTCCAATCGGTCCTCTCTGATACAGGTAACTGATACCAAAATCAAACTCTTCGATAGATTGACTATTGTCTATTGTCTGATACCAGTATATTCTGGTGCCATTATAATGACGATAATCAATCGGGTCTCCAACTGCAAACCCTTCATTTTCTAGAGTGATGTACTTCAGGCCAGTATCGACATAGGATGAACGTTGCCTTCCGTTTGTATACGGATAGCTATAGGAAAAAAGTTCACGGCGCGTGTTCCATCCAGTTGGAGCGTAGGCTCCATCACCAGACCAGTCAACATTGACACCTGGAATTCCAGTTTCAAAGGACCCATATTGAGCGTAGAGTCTTCTCAGATCTCGAACATTCACTTCTATCTCTTCGGCTCGCCACTCCTCACCTCCTATATATACATCATGACTATAGGATGTGTCATCAATGGCTACTAGATTAGCACTCCCCGCAGAGTCTTCCAGATCATCCTCAAACATGTAATAATGAGATAAACCTGGTTCGGTCCCCGACAGAGTGATGTTGTAATCCCCTATTACATCCTCAAGATTTCTTTGTACTGTATAATATCTGAATTCATCAACATGACCATCTACTCTGCCTAGTGAATATGCTCTCGAATTCATGATATCGTTCTCAGTATGATAACCAGAGAGTGTACCGGTCCAACTCAAAGTGGAGGAATCCTCGACAGGCTCATGATTCTCATCACCCCAATAGAAACTGATGGAGTTCAAATCCTCGTCCCATGTAATTGCTATGAAATACCAATGGTTCGGAATCCAATCAGATTTGGTCCCCTGAAATGTGTTGTCAGACCCCCAATCAACCATCAATCTATCACTTGACCATCGTGTTTCGAAGTCTTGGTCTTGTCCCCAGAAACGACCATGTGGAGCAGATATATCCCATTTCAGCCAGAGAGATATGGTTCCAGCTGGAGAACCAAAATCAGCAGAACCCCCTGCACCCACTAAGAAGTATCCTCCGTCACAATCAGCAGAGAAGGAATTACCTGGACTGCCTAGAGGTAACCAGGCTTCGGAACCTAGAGAGGGTGCGACATCTGTTCGACCAACTATGTACTCAGATGTCCCTGCCATTGAACCAATATGTTCGATATCGACTGGGTCTAAAGTGCCAATATATGTGTCAGAACTAATTAGTTCGTGCGAGATGGATGGGACATCCGCCACCGACAGTGAATAATGAATATCAGAAGATTGTGTGCCAAAAATCATGGGTAATGGAATCCAGACTAACAGCATACATAGTAGAATGACTGTCCATCTTCTCTCCAATACCTGGCCTCCAGTGATGCATTTGTGGAATTCTACTCTCGAGAGTGTAGACTTGGGTGTCAGAGTATTATTCAGTATATCTTAATTGACTGGCTAACGTATTTCAGCTATTGGTGTCTTAACTTGGACATGATATGTGGAGAGGTTTACTAGATGGAGCTGATTTAAATGAGACCAACTTTCTCATTGAAATCAGTAATCAATGTATCAATTTTAGGAGTCATCCCTTGGATGTTCTCCCAGTATCTTGGATAATCATACCACTGTGCATTCAACTCGTCCAGTTCAAAACCCTGTTGCTCAATCCAAGTGAAATACTTGAGATGATGGATTCGCTTTCTATCATAGTGACCAAGCTCAATCATAGCATCAGTCTTCTGTCCCAATAGATGAAGATGGTAATCCTTGATGGAGTCCTTCTCAGTATACTTGCCATGAGCTTCTCGAGCTTCAGCTATTCTTGATTGATACATATCCATAGAGTCGGTGAATATCGTTAGGATGACATCATTCTTTGTGAGTTCAAAGTATTTCGCAAATTTGATTGACATCAGAAGATTCGCTATACTTGATATTCCTAATAGACCAAGCTGAGATACAATCTTTTCAGGAGCACCAATCTCATTAATCAGGTAATTCCGACCTGCCTCTTCATTGAAAAGTCGAATCAAATTCATTGAATCATTATCATCGATTGCAATGATCATGTCAGTGTTTCGTACATTATGGATCCAAGGCACATGCTTGTCACCAATTCCCTCAATGCGATGAGCACCGTAGCCATTCAACCATAGGGTTGGACATTGGACAGCTTCCCCGGCTGCTATTTTCGATGAGGGGTAGATTTGCTTCATGTAGTCTCCAGAACCAATTGTTCCAGCAGAACCAGTTGTCAGACACAATCCCCGGTAGGTATCAGTTCCTAGTTCCTTTTCTAGGACTTCCTCCATCGCATGACCAGTGATATCATAGTGCCATAGATAGTTGCCAAACTCGGCAAACTGATTGAAGATGAATACATCTTCGCGAGTCCTTCTAAGCTCCCAGACTTTGTCGTAGATTTCCTTGACATTGCTCTCACTGCCCGGAGTTTTGATGATTTCACCACTGACAGTCGACAGCCAATCAAAACGCTCCTGTGACATCTCTTCAGGTAGTATTGCAATGCTTTCACAAGCGAGAAGGGAGGAGTCATATGCTCCACCTCGACAATAGTTTCCTGTTGAGGGCCAGACTGCCTTATCTTTTGTAGGATCAAATTGACCTGTTACGAGTGGTGGAACAAGACATCCAAAAGCTGCACCAACTTTGTGAGCTCCTGTGGGAAACCACTTCCCGACTAGAGCTATAATACGAGCTTCAACTCCAGTCAGTTCAGAAGGAATTTCCATGTAGTTAGCAAGTTGCTGGAATTGACCACCTTTGTCAACTGGCTTATTCTTCCATGTGATTCGGAATAGATTCTGAGGAACAACATCCCAGAGTTCAATATTCCTCAATTCGTCCTTGATCCTTTGTGGAGTCTTGGATGGATCTCTCATCTGTTCAAAAGTGGGAATTACGATATTCCTTTCACGGCACCGTTCCACAGTTCTCTCAAGTTGGGTCTCATTCATT
>JBHLRQ010000060.1:0-18930 GCA_048882385.1 Candidatus Thorarchaeota archaeon
GAACTACTGGTTCAGATACAGCTCAAGGTAAGATTCACGAATTGTCTGGGAGGCGTCCAGTCCAAGCTCATCCAGCATGGCAAAGATCTCGTTCTTTGTAGTCTCTACGTCTTTGCCACTGGCGATTTGCTCTATCTCAAGAAATAACCCAACATCCTCAACCTCGTCGATACTGATTGTTGTCTTGGATAGACTGAAGAACTGTCGAGTCTTCGTGATTTTCACAACCTCTTTGAAACCAAGACCCTTGAGGATTAATACAATCTCATTTTCATTGTCGAGATTCACTGTGGATTCAAGTCGCGTTTTCGTAGTGCTATCAATTCTTGGTCCCTTGTAGGTCAGTTCTACAGTGCCAACTGGCTGTCTATATCGCACCCTGAGTGCTTCATCTGTTTCCTGAAATGTTCTACAAGGATGATCAAAATATGAGTCAATTTGAGTTTCTTTGTTGATTTTCTCTGCACCAAGCTTCAATATCCTGTCTTCCATTTCCTCATAGCTGGATATAGCAATCTTGACTTCAACCTCGTATGTATCACTCATCAGGAACAACCTCGTCATGCTTGGTTCAGTCATTCCACTGTTAGGTGTTTCCATCAGATGAATGAGCCATAAGCCAAATAACGGCGTTGAATCATCTTGTGGAAGGCAGGTGTCAATTTGTCAAAACTGAAGAGTATCAAATGTGCAAAGTGTGGCAAGACCTATGATATATCGAACGTACCCTCCAATGATGGATGTGGAGGTAGAATAGATTTCGAGTTTGACCTTGAAACAATTAAAGACACCATTACGAAAGAGAATCTATCAAAGAGGACTCCTGGACTCTGGAAATACTTTGAGTTGATGCCGCTTATTGATAAGAAGCACATAGTGACGCTTGGAGAGGGAGGAACCCCTCTGGTAGATAGCAAGAGACTCTCAAAAGAATGGAAAATGAAGAATCTCTCACTCAAAATTGAAACTGTCAATCCATCAGGTTCTTTCAAAGACAGGCCGATCTGTGTGGGAGTCAGCAAGGCACTTGAAGATGGTGTCAAGACTGTTTCTGCTGCATCATCAGGAAACGCTGCTGCATCTATGTCGACTTATGCTGCAAGAGCTGGACTTCAGGCAGTTGTATTTGTACCTGAAGACGCTCCTAAAGGAAAACTGATTCATCTGAGAACCTTAGGTGCTAAGGTCTTCAGAGTGAAGAAGGTCCAAGAGGGAGTAGATCCAACTACGACATTACTCCTAGCAGCTTGCAAGGAGTTTGGTTGGACTCCTTCGCCTTCCTTTGGTCCTTTCAATGGTTTCCAATTTGAAGGAACCAAGTCGTTAGGATTTGAGATTGCAGAACAAACACAATGGAATCCACCAGATTGGATACTCTTTCCGACTGGGAGCGGAGGACTTATGGCAGGTACCATGAAAGGACTCTGGGAGTTTCAACAGATGGGATTGATAGATTGCCTACCTCGACCTGTTGTAGTGCAGCCAGAAGGATGTGCACCAATTGTGAGAGCTTTCAAGGAAGAGCAGGAACCACTGAATATAGTACCTTGGGATTCGAACGAAACAGTAGCAGGAGGACTTGCAGATCCATTCCCCTGGGATGGTGATGCGGCTCTTAGATATCTCAAATTGGCAAAAGGTGAAGCTATAGCAGTTTCAGATACTGCGATTGAGGAGTCACTTGTAGAACTTGGTAAATTTGAGGGTGTCTTCGCAGAACCTAGTGGAGTCGCAGCTCTTGCAGGATTGAAGCAACTTATGGACCAAGGAACCATCGATAGGTCTGACAGAGTGATTGTTCCTATTACAGGATCAGGTTTCAAGGACTTAGCCACACCAGACAGACTAACCCCTGAAGTGAAGCTGATTCCGCCAGAAACCTCAGAGCTCAAGAGAGCCTTGGAGAATTATTAGTCAGGTGAGATGATTGGAGAACATTGAAGAATACATGGAAGAAGCGATCAATGAAGCCAAGAAGGGACTAGAAGAGGGGGGAATACCGATAGGTTCAGTTCTTGTCATCGATGGAAAGATTGTGGGAAGAGGTCACAATCAGCGAATACAGAAGGGCAGTGCAGTGCTGCATGCGGAAATGGACTGTTTGGAAAATGCTGGACGATTGACAGCCAAGGACTACAGAAATTCAGTTCTTTTTTCTACACTCTCTCCTTGTGATATGTGCAGTGGTGCTGTACTACTATACGGGATACCAAAAGTGATTGTTGGAGAGAATGTCACTTTTCAAGGGCCCGAGGTGTATCTACGTAAGCGCGGTGTTGATGTAGTAGTTCTCAATGATGTTGAGTGCATAGAGATGATGAGGAAATTTATCGAGGAAAATCCGATTTTATGGAACGAAGATATAGGTGAGTAGATAAAACAAAAGTTGGGGATGTTGAGAATGTCAAAGAAGGAGATACGTAACAGAGCCAAGCAATTGGCTAAGGAGTACGGATATCTCCAGTACATGATAGAGCGCTATCTCGCCTTATGGGGAGAAGAAAAAACTCTGGAGTTTCTCGAAGCTTGTGACAAACCTGTTCGCACATCGATTCGAATCAACACTCTCAAATGTACAAAAGAGGAGGTTCTGCGGCGCCTGCAAGATAAATCAGTGATTGTTGATGAGATTCCATGGCTAGAACATGGATTTTTGGCCAATTTTCGAGATTCTTCTCCTGGAGCAATGTTAGAACATATGCTTGGATACTACTACGTACAGGGAGTACCATCGATGACTGCAGTGGCAGTACTGGACCCACAGCCGGGCGAAACAATTCTTGATTTAGCTGCTGCGCCTGGAGGGAAGACAACCCACATCGGCCAAATGATGAATAACGACGGAATGGTCATTGCTATCGAGCAAGACCGACTACGGATGACCAGTCTCAAGAGCAACATAATTCGGTGTGGAGTGACCAATTCATTAGTTCTACGGGGTGATGCGAGAAAACTTGACCAACTTGGTTTCGAGCCGGATAGAATTCTTCTCGATGCGCCTTGTTCAGGTGAAGGTCTGATACCTCTAGATCCTACGAGAAAGACTAGCAAGACCATGGCTGATATTAGATATTGTGCTACCAGAGAGGATGAAATGTTAGAAGCTGCTGTCAATGCTCTCTCTGATGGAGGTACAATCGTCTATTCCACCTGCTCAATTGCTCCTGAAGAAAATGAATACATTGTTGATGATATATTGAAGAGATACCCGGAGATAGAGATTGCTGAGATTCCTATTGATTTTGGAGTCTCAGGATATTCTGAACCTTATGGTGTTAAGTTGAATGATTCATTGATTCGCGCAAGACGCTTTCTCCCACACCTACATGGAACAGAGGGCTTTTTCATTTGTAAGATGGTGAAAACGGAGGGGAAGAATAAATGACTCTAGAACTGGTTGATCCTGTTGAATGGACATCCATTGCAGAACAGATCGATGATGAGTTTGGAACGGGAGTTACAAAAAGACTGTTAGGAACTCGTGTCCCCGTTGTTTTACCAAAAGAGGATACTAGGACATTCTTCCTTATACCTACTGAATGGATGTCAATTGTCACTGGGGAAGGTGGCGAAGAACTTGATATACAGTTTTTGGGGAAGGAACTCGGTTCAAAAGTTAAAGGCAGAATCAGAATGAGCCTCCAGATTCTTGGCGAACTAAAAGACCTGACTGATAATTTCATCATTGTCACAAAACACAGTGGAGAAGCATTCACCTATGGCAGGAGCATCCTCAAGGAGTCTGTTATCGAGTTGAGTCCAGAATTGAAGAGGGGTCAGAGAGTCCTAGTTCTGAACAAGGAACGTGAATGTCTTGGTATTGCCTCTCTTTCAATCGATGCATCAAGATTGAACCGTTTGAGCGGGGACAAACTAGTAGGGAAGAATCTCATTGATATCGGATGGTTCATTAGACGTCTTGGTTAGACAAACATGTCACTTGACCGGTCCGAGGACTCAATGGATTTGCGCATTTTCTCAAGTCTTTCGATTTCACGTGATTCCTCAAGGAGCTGCTCTACATTTGCTCCAACACCGTAGACATCATTGATTTTCTCCAACATTGTTGCAGCAGATCGTGGATCTGGTCTTCCTCTAGTTGCATAGGTGAGTAGACCAATGGCAGGAGCGTTATGCATCTCCAGTTCAGCTAAGAACAGAGCTAATGGACCTGCTACAAAGAGTCCTTCTTCAAGAAGTGGAACGGCCCATTTTTTGAGTAAATCGCCATAAGCGGTAGTTGGAACGCATCGCATGTCTTCTTCATCTTCCTTGAAACTAGCATCTAGTCCACCAAGGAGTAGTGTTTCTGCGAACTTATTTTCAGCCACCCATGAGGCTAAGCGATCTATGAAGCCCCACTGTTCAGATTGATGCGGTTGAAAACGTGGGACAAGAAAGACCATCTTTTTTGGCTCATAGGAATACAATTCAAACGGAAGTACCAATCGTTCATTCTCCATTGACACGAAAAGGGGGAGCATGTCACTCTTGATGAAACCTATTCGTTCCGCCTCAAGGGTTCTAGTCAGATGGGCTGTACTCAGAAAACCAACTTCACCCAGACCATGAAAACCACATATGAAAGTCGAACCTGGTTTTACCTTGAAATCTTTCTTCAGAATGATTTTGAAAGATGAATCAGTAGTAGCTACGAAAGCCATAATCATTCACGCCTAATTGAGAGGGCAGAGATGGCTCAGCCTCTCGCTGTTGGGTCTATGATAGAATTTTGGTACTTGCTTTTGAGGCTTTATATGTGTCTACATAAGATTGGCATTGTAGAGCCAGTTATACACGGTTTAAGCGCATAGGATGAAGTCTGAAGAGTTGTGTATTTTTGGACCAGCTTTGCGTTATTTTGTCCAAGTACGCATAAAACTAATAGGATAAGATGATATATCCTCATATAACCTTATGCGCATTTGAATGACGGAGCGGGCTTATTTGAGCACTCTTAGGGAATTAGAACTCCAACAGGTTGCTCCCCGTTTGTTGGAGTTGCTCAGAAGACAGGGACTTGCCTCACTCAGTAGATTCCAGATTCTCGCAGTAAATCAAAGAATAATGAGAGGAAACAGCCAGCTCTTAGTGACCTATGACTATGATGAAGCCTATCTTGTCGGTGAAATTGCACTATTGAATAGGGTTACCTCTGATCATCGTGCTCGCGCTATTGTGCTATGTCCCAATCCATACCAAGCCGATAAGAGATTCCAATCCATTAGCCAGAAAACAAGTCGACTTGGTATTCCCGCATCCCAGATTATTCGACGAAGAGATGCAACAAGGAGTACTCCATCAGGAAGAGTAATTGTTGCGACTTTCAGATCTTTTGACATCGCTTCCAGAGTCAACCCAGAGATTCTCAAAGGTGTTGTTTTTGTTTTAATAGACAGGTTAGATCTGATTGGACAGCCAGGTATTGGAGCGAGTCTTGAAACGGTTCTAGTCACACTACTAAGTAAACCAAAGATCCAATATGTAGCAATATGCCCACCTCTAGAAGATATTGATGAACTAAGCAGATGGCTCAATGCGGAGTACATTCAAGATCCAAAGACGGACGTGAAAGTCATCTTCAGCGTGAAGGCTGTTGAAGATTCTAGAGAATCGATTGCGGATTTGACACAGTTTGTGCAATCTCGTGAAGGACAGGTTTTGATTCTTTGCGCAAATATCGGCACAGCTGAAGATTTGGCACTTGAACTTTCAGGCTTTGATTCTAGGAAGGACTCAGCAATCCTTGATCTAAGACTCTCTCCGGAACATAGAGATGATCTCAGATATCTCTCAAGAGATATCAAAGAGAAATACCCTCAGTGTAAAACTACAGAAAATCTAGCTAAAACGGTTTCAAGAGGTGTTGCATTCTTTCATGAAGGAGTGGGTATGACTCAGAGAAGAATCCTCTCGGACGCGTGGGAAGAGGGATTGCTGCCTGTAATCATCATGCCTACTAGATTTGCTATTGCGAGTGGTCTTAGGGCTACAGTAGTATTCCTGATGGGTGTTTTCATGCAGGAGTTTGGAAAGGAGGTTTCACAAGAAGATGCTGTTACAATGTTATCAGAATGGCAACTCAGTGATGTCCTTGAAGCTGCGGGAAGAAGAGGGATAGACAATGAGGCATTTGGCATCGTTGTAGTGGATAGCGAATCAGAGAAAACCAGAGTTATTGCAAAGTTCTTCCAAAAGGACTCAAAGGGCAATCTACAACCCAACCTTGGGGAAGTAGACAGTGTCATGGATGATCCTGAGAATGTTCAAGACTTGGTTCTCAGACAACTCTGCGGAAAAACCGATGATGATGAGGACCCATTCTCAATTATAGACAGAACTTTGTGGGGGAGTAGTAGTCGCGCAATGGATTTGCAGCAAGTGGAAACACATGATGAGGCTGCTGTTGCCAGCCTATTAGCAATGCGTTCCACAAGATCGACAGTTGCAAGAGCCAAAGAGATTCCGAGTTCAAGTGTAAAACTTGTCTCAGTGAGACCTGACAAGATAGAAGGTCTAGTCCATAGTGGGAGTCGAGAGATCTGGCACTATGCAACATTGAGATCAAAGGATGGTGTTGCTTGTTCATGTGAATCATGGAAATATCAGGGAATAAGAAAACATAGGCTTTGCAAACATCTCGTTAAGTTTTCACAGTACGCACTAGATAATGAGGAATCGAAACCCTATGCAGCAGGAGTTATTCTTCAAGCCCTGCGGGGGCTTGAGATTTATAGCGATCTTGAATCGGACAAACTAATCATCCGTGATAGAGAAAGTACCAAATGTACAGATCTTGGAAAGAGCGTAGCAGTCTTAGGTGTGCCTGTAAAAGATGCAAAGAAAGTGATGCAGGCAATTGGTGATGAAAAGAGCGATTTGAAGTCAATACTTGAGAGCGTGGTATTAACACGGGCCAATGTGCCAAAGGATGTTGTGAAAGGGGTCTTGGATAGACTTCCAGCGAAGACGATAGAAGAGATTGTATGTGAAGAAGATATGCCTGGTATTATTGAGAATTGTCTTGAGGAATTAGAATACATAAACTCGATACTCTTGAAGCTGATGATTGAAAAACACAAAGCACGAAACGAGAGTAAGAAACTCCATGACAATCTGTTGATGCTATTGGAGTCCATGCGGTAACATTTTTACGTCGGTTGACTTGTGGCGGCCTAGACTCAAGGGTGAGCCCCATGAAATTGTTTGAACACGAGGCCAAGGACATTTTCAGAAACTTCAAGTTGCCGACTCCTCCAGGAGGTGTCGCTGAAACTCCAAAGGACGCAAAAGAACGCGCAGCAGAAGTTGGAAAACCAGTTGTTGTCAAGGCAATGGTTCTTGCAGGTAAGCGAGGAAAGGTGGGTGGAGTAAAGTTCGCGGATACTCCTGAAGAAGCAGAAAAGTGTGCTGAAGAGATTCTGAAGATGCGTATCAACGACCTCCCAGTAGAGGCGGTTCTCATTGAGGAAAAACTAGACATCGAGCAGGAAATCTACGCTGGAATCACAATTGACAGAAATGAACGCAAGTATGTTGTAATTGGTAGCGCAGCTGGTGGCATGTCAATAGAAGAACTTGCAGAAGAGAGTCCAGAGAAAATCATCAAAATGCATGTTGACCCAAGTCTTGGATTCCAACCATATGAAGCCAGACAGATGGCTATTGACATGGGATTTAGGGGTAAGCAGATTAACCAGCTTGGTAGCTTCTTTCTGAAACTTTGGCAGATTGTGGAAGCATTCGATGTTGAGCTCACAGAAATCAATCCATTGATTCTCACAAAGGATGGTAGGTTCTTCGCAGCAGATGCCAGACTCAATATCGACGATAACTCGCTCTACAGACATAAGGAAATCATCGAGAAACTCAAACGTGAACCTATTGAGCAGAATGAACGGGAAAGACTCGCTACAGAGAATGATATGGCCTATGTTGAACTCGATGGTAATATTGCATGCATTTGTAATGGTGCAGGTCTTACCATGGCTACCCTTGACGCTGTGTCCCTCTATGGAGGAAAGGCAAGCACCTTTCTCGATCTTGGAGGAGGTGCAGATGCAGAAAGAGTTGAGAAAGGGATTGAAATTGCGCTGATGTATCCCAATGTGAAGGCAATCCTCGTCAACATAATGGGAGGAATTACAAGATGTGATGAGGTCGCCAAAGGAATAGTATCTGCGAAAAACGATGGCGATATCACAACTCCCATGGTTATTCGAATGGTAGGAACCAATGAAGAGGAGGGGCAAGAGATTCTGAAGACAGCTGGAATACCGTTCCTCAAGACAATGGAAGAGGCTGCTTCAAAGGTAGTAGAACTTGCAAAGGAGGCTATTTAGTTGGCAGTACTTGTAGACAAAGATACACGAGTGATAGTTCAAGGAATCACTGGCACACAGGGAAAATATCACACGATATCCATGCTGAAATATGGTACAAAGATAGTTGCTGGGACATCACCTGGAAAATCAGGAGAAGAGGTCAATGGTGTGCCTGTTTATGATAGCGTTTCTGAAGCAAAAAAGACAGAAAACGCTACTGCATCAATAATCTTTGTTCCGGCACCTTTTGCAGGTGATGCTGCACTTGAAGCGATAGCCGCAGACTTGAATCCTGTTGTGATAATTACTGAACATGTTCCTGTAAAAGATGAAATTCGTGTAATTCATGCTGCAAAGCAAAAGGGGATTACCATTATTGGCCCAAACACACCTGGAATCATTACGCCTGATGCAAAACAGAAAGTTGGGATAATGCCTGGACATGTATTTTCAGATGGTGATGTGGGTCTCATGTCGCGAAGTGGGACTCTAACATATGAGATTGCTGCAGGTATGACAAATGCAGGCATTGGAATCTCCACTGCAATTGGTCTTGGTGGAGACCCCTGTGTGGGTCTTACTACAATCGAGGCAGTCAAGCTTTTCAAAGAAGACAGGGATACTAAGGCGCTAGTCTTGGTTGGTGAAATTGGTGGCGATGCAGAAGAGAGAGCTGCAGCCTACATCAAAAAGGAGTACGATCTTCCAGTTGTTGGGTTCATAGCAGGCAGAACTGCACCTCCGGGAAAACGAATGGGTCATGCTGGCGCGATAATCAGTGGCAGCTCCGGAACTGCAGCAGCAAAAATCAAAGCTCTGAATGAAGCCGGTATTGCAGTCGCAGACAAGCCAAGTGATGTTGCTAGACTCCTAAAAGAAGCTATTTGATTTGTGGAAAGAGCACAAGCTTTTAAAACACATCCCGGTTGGGAAGCCGAGCGGGCTAACTAGAGACTACTCTATTCGCCGTACATGAAATGAGGTTCAAGTGATGCCAGTAGCTGACATCGAAAAACGTAGACTAGCACAGCACTACCTGCTGTATAAGTCCATATGCCGATACTGTGGAGCATCGAATCCACTTAAGGCAAAGAAGTGCAGAAAGTGCAAGAACAAGGACCTCAGACCAAAGAGGCGTCAGAAGAAGTAATCCTCTGGTTTAAAGGCCCTAGTTACGGGCCGGTGGTCTAGCCCGGTTATGACGTCGCCTTCACAAATAGAGGCCAATTGACCATATTGGGAACTGACCTCTGTGGGAAGCGGCGAATATCACGAGTTCGAATCTCGTCCGGCCCACCACCAAAACACAACAACAGAATGGTGCTAAAAATGCCAAAACAGATCTATGATGTCGACAAATTCCTCGAGATGTCAGAGGATGCAGAAGAGTGCAGGGTCAAGAGAGGCAGTAATCAGGTCAAGCTGAAACTCCGAACAAAAACATACCTCTACACCATTGTTGTTGAACCGCAGAAAGCTGAAGAGATCATCCAGCAAGTCAAATGCCAAGTAGTAGAGGCCCGAAGTGGCGAAAAAGCGGCTTAAATCTTAACTTTATCGTTGATCTCTGGAACATGCGCTACAAGTTTTCGTTTTTCTAGTTTCTCAGCTAAGGCGTCGCAAGATTCTGATTCTCCATGAATCACATAGAATTCGGGGTCTCCTGGAATTCTTGTGAGCATATCCAACATGGCTTTGGAATCGGAGTGTGAGGATAAGTGATGCTGACGGATATCTGCAGTCACCTCAAAGATCCTACCACCAACTGTGACTTTCTTAGTGGCAAGCATCTCGGCACCAGGTGTACCTGGAATTTGGTAACTAACAAGAACAATCGAATTCTTTGGATTATCATGCAGCATTTTGAAATAAAGATGTGATGCCCCGCCCTTCAACATTCCTGCTGGAGAGATTATAATTCCACCCTTTTGAACTGCCTTAGTTCGGTCACGATTATCATTAATGACATGAGTTCGACCAACAGCTCGTTGAAACGATTGAGGACTCTGAAGGTATTCTGGATGTTTCACAAGAACTTCATTGACAGCACGTGCCATCCCATCAATGTAAATTGGATACTTACGTGGAAGTTCATGACGTTCCAGAATGCACATGATTTCTTGACTTCGACCCACAGCAAATGCTGGAATCAAAACAGTTCCACCACGTTCTAATGTTTCTATTATAGTGTCAATTAGGGCTATCTCAATATCTTCTCTTTTTGGGTTTACTCGACGAGCATACGTACTCTCAGTCACCACAACATCATGCTTTGGCAAGTTCTTTCTTGCACCAGGGTTCAACTGAGACTCGGTTGCATTGAAATCTCCAGTAAATAGAATTCGCTTTCCATTTACCCTGACTGAAACCATAGCACTTCCTGGAATATGACCAGCATTGAACAAAGTCATCTCAAAGTGGTGACCTAGAGGAATTGTTTCCTCATAGGCAGTTGCTTGACTTTGTCTTCGGACCAATGCAATATCCTTGCGGGTATAGGGTAGAGGACCTCTGGAGATGTTGAACATATCACGAAGCAACAGGATGCTTAAATCACGAGTAGCTGGAGTGCAGAATAATGAAGCTTCACTCTTTGAAAGTATACCTGGAATACCACCCGAATGGTCAAGATGTGAATGGGTCAACCCTATACCTTGGAGTGTATCGGTCGGGACCATATCAGGAAAAGAGGGAGGTTCAGTGAATTTCACTCCATAGTCCACTAATACACTCTCATCCTTTTGCTCTACCAAAAAGCCTGAACGACCAATCTCTCTACATGATCCAAGAAATGTGAGCTCTGCCATTAATTTTTCTTCCTGAGCTGAGCCAATGAAAATCAAAGAAAAAGGTTTGGCAAAGCGCCATATCGTAGCTTAGTTGCCTCAAAGGAAAATTCTGCCATTATTTTTCTTTATTGAGAGAAACGAAATCTATATCAGACTGAGACCTATTCTGGTCTGTGATTGGCAACAGTAGTAGGCGGAGAGACTTCGGTTGACGGAGGAAAATACCGACGGAAAGTCGAGCAATAAGAAGACAGACCCTGAAGATTTGCAGGAAGATATGGATTGCATTCTTGTGGGCAATAAGAATGTGATGTCATATGTGTTAGCCTGTGTGACCTTGTTTAACAAGGGTGCAGACGAAGTGATCATTAAGGCACGTGGCAGGTTAATCAGCAGAGCTGTAGATGTTGCAGAGATTACGCGTCACAGGTTCATTTCCGACCTCAAAGTGAAAAGCATAGAAATCGGAACTACCACTGTCCAAACGGACAAAGGTAGTGACTTGAATGTATCAACGATTGACATAACACTGTCCAGATAGACGTATTCTCTGCTGTTCCTCGCCCGAAGCGCTGTCCTAACTGAGCCTTCGAAACTGGCGAGGAAAAATAGATGCGACTACCTGTCTGTAACTTTGATCTGGAATCGGATATGCTTTGTACAAATTGTCAGGCAAGACTTGACAGAGGGGAGCTTAAACATTTTGACATTGAATTCAGCAAATGGATGCTTGAGAGAGAAAAATCCTATCCAAGCTTGGTGGACCTGACTCTACAGAGAGCTGCTAAAGTTGGAGACAGGCTCATTCTCGTGGTGAAGAAGAAGGGTAAGAGTCTCATTCTAAGTGAGGAGTCTCTAGTCAATGAGATGACTGAACAGTATGGGGAACCAATGATAGTTGAAGGTCCAATAAAACTTCGAAAGGTTGTACGAGAATTCATACAACCTGCAAATGAGGTGGGAGTAAATAGTCTATATCTTCCTGATGGCTCCAAGGAGAGTATCGTAATGCTTCGTGGAGAGGATCGGGAAAGAATATCTTATACAACAGATGAACTTCGACTCATTGTTTCTGCAGTAATGGGTGAGTCGGTTCTTTTCGAATATCAAGAGGACAGGATAAAGACTGAGAAAGAAGACGCAAAAACAGATGAATTTGATCAACGGATGGAAGAATTGGGCAAGAGAAGGTTTTAGACACGATTGATTGGGTGGTTTTTCATTATCTCACGCATCACGACTGTTGCGTATGAACCTTTCCTGAGACTAAACTTCACAAGCACTCCATCTTCAGAAATGGATGATTCGATATCAGTCATGAGAATGGATGTCAGATGTAATCCACCGGGAGCATCTAATGCCTTCATCTTGGGATTCCTGAAATCTTGTAGTTGAGTTCCTTCATCGTTTAGAATCTGCTTTAAGATGCCTGTTTGTGAAGAAGGAGGTAATCTAGTAGCGTATCCTGGTATTGTAGATGCAAGTCCATACTCACCAGACACCACCTGTTGTTCTCGTTCTTCAATAGTTGAATCAGTGACAAAAAGCCACGAGTCCCTCCCTGAGTGTGTTTCATCGAGCTTGATGAGAAAATCACCAACTTGAGGTCGGTTGATGGACATCCCCAATCTTGCGCGTTCACTAATCAAACGATTGAAGATATAGGACTGGAACGCATGAACCTGTAGAGTGAGCATCTTAGGAGGTATCTTCAGGATGGCCTTCTCGAACTCACCAGGGTGATTCAATAGGTATTTCATTACATCCTTTTCATAGTTGAGGTCTTGAGGGAACAAGTCGATAACATCCTCTGTTGGTATCAAGTCTTCTTCCAGTCGTATTCTCATGTCAGTAAGTTCATCGGACTCATATTCACTAGTGGTTGTTAACATAATTCGAACTGCGCTCTCGAAATCTCGCTGAACTAGAGCTTTACCGACAAGATGTGTATATGGTCGAGTCAGACCAAATCGCTGGATTCCAAAATAGTTCAGAAGAGGTGTATTTTGGATTTCCATTATGACATCTAATGCAGAGTCACCTTCAGTGTCAATGTTTCGCAAAAGTATTGTGAATCGGTTACCCCATAGGTCACCAATCTGTATTGGTTTGCGTGTGTAGCGAATATCTCGAATTGCTATTCGAGATAATTGGAGAGAGGGAAGTATTTCATCAGCACGAGATGGGACACTCATGGTTTGAACTGTAATTGCTCTTTTATCCTTGAGACCAGCGTATGTCACATAATTCCGTGAAATTTTGAGTGATGCAGCCAGAATGTTAGATATGTCCATCGTTGCAAGACCCATCTTTTGAACTGTGAAAGTCAAAAATCTTGAACGCTCTCCATCGATATTCTGAGGTGATCTTGCAGTAGTTTCCCAATTTTCGATGGAGAGAACTTGTTTTTCAGGTGTGATCTCTTGGACTATAAAGTCTTCAAAGCGGATCTTTAATTTCCCGCCAATTCCTTCTGATTTGGTAGAATAAAGCTCCATCCCCAGTGATTTTTCAAGAGGATGTACTTCTTTCATTTCTGTACCTCAGAGTAGCTTTAGTTCACCAGTCACTTCATCAATGATCTCTGTCTTTGCAGGACCAATGCCTAGAACAGTGATTGTTCCTGGAGGGAGTTCAGTCATACCTGCATCTCTAATTAGAGCATGAGGAAGGGTGTGGCTTACTGCTTGACGACGTAGCTCAAGTAGCTCCTCTTCAGATGCCACCTTGACTGCCACTTTCTTCTGTCCTTCACGTAGCCAAGCTCTCCAAACATCCTGATTATGCACTCTTGCTTGCTCAGCTGCAGAAACAGACCCATGAGCAACTTGAACGGCAATCTTTCCTCTGCTCATATCAAGATCAGTCCGCACGGCAATAACCTGTTTGTATGTGAATATTCGGGATATCAAATGACAACCTCTCAGTGACTTGAACTTGTAGGTTCATCTTAGGGGAGAGTTAAAAACGTGCCCAAAGAACAGATAGTCTGGGTGTTTTATTGAATCAAGAGGCTATCATTGTGGGTGGTGGTCCTGCAGGACTGCTTGCAGCTTCAAAGATAGCTGAGAATAATCATGATGTACTTTTATTGGAGGAACATCCAGAGATAGGAAAACCAGATCACTGTGCAGGTTTACTCAGTTCTTCTGGTCTAAAGTCACTGGGACTCAGAATCCCAGATGATGTTATTCAAAATACAGTTTCAGGGGCTCGAATATACGCACCATCAGGTCATTCAATTCTAGTTGAGAGAGGTCAGCGTGAAGCATTTGTCATTGATAGACAACGATTCGATTCTTGGTTAGCAGATGACGCCTTAAAAAAAGGCGTGGATATCATGACAAGTCGTAAGGTTTCTGGGATTGGTAGTTATGTGAATGGGACACGATCAATTCAAACTGACAGTCTAGAATACAATGCTTCGATTACTGTAATTGCTGAAGGTTCACGTTCAGTCCTCACAAAGATGATCGGATTATCCACGATATCGAGGAGTAGCAAATTTCCAGCCTATCAGTACGAGGTAAAGGGGGTTGAAATAGAAGACGACCTAGTCGAGATGTTTTATGGGAGAAGAGTTGCTCCAGGCTTCTTCTCATGGATTATTCCCCTTGGAGAGGGAAGAGCACGAGTAGGATTAGCATCAAAGAACAAATCCAAGATAAGACTTGATGCAGCGATGATGCATCATCCAGTAATCAGTAAAAAACTCAGGAATGTAAAGATAGAACGAGGAATGGGAGGAACAGTTCTAGTAGGTCGTCCAGTTTCAAAAATCTCAGGGGATGGAGCGGTCTCAGTTGGGGATGCTGCTGGAATGGTGAAAGCAACCACAGGAGGCGGTGTTATTATTGGTGGACTTACTGCTTTGGAGGCTGGAAAAACAGCTAACGAAGCTCTTCAACGTGGAGATTCATCACGGAAATTACTATCCAGATATGACAAGAGTTGCAAGGCTCTGTATTATAGAGAGCTAGAAACCATGTATCTGGCTCAAAGAGCACTCTCCTCACTCACTGACAAAGGGCTTGATTCAGTCATTAAAGATGCACATGAATTAGGATTACTAAGTATCGTGAAAAAAGAGGGTGATATGGACATGCAAGGGAGAGTGATTCGAAAGCTCATTTCAGACCCGCGTATGATGTTAGTGGGTCTGAAGGCTGTGAGATACATCAATCCATTCCTTTAGCTTTATGAGCCAAGATAATCACGAATTTGAGGAGGAAATGACAAATGACGGTGCCTACTGAGGACAGAGTACTCGACACAACCGTACGTATGCTTGGAAAGCATACACTCTGTGATAGGTGCCTTGGACGTCAATTTGCTTGGCTCAGTACCAACACAACGAATTTAGACAGAGGTCATTCACTGAAGTTGGCTTTGTCGATGATTGCAGATGACGAACTAAAATCTGGAAATACCGAGTATGGAAAACAGATAATCAGTCTATTAGCAGGAAAAGGAATGTTCGAACCGGCCCAGGTAATTGCTGATAAAAGCGCTATCGAGGTTGCTCTTGAAACCCAATGTGATCTCTGCACAGTCGATGGCGAATCGATATTCACGAGAGTGAATGCAATAACCAAGAGAGTTGTAGAACTGGTCCAAGAGATACAGTTTGATACATTCCTCGTTGGAACAATAACAAGCCCCATTCTTGACGAAAAGCAGGATGAACTACGAGCGGAATATTCACTCTTGCATGCTGAAGCCTTAAAGTCTGATTTCAGTAGAGAACTTGGGAAGCAGATTCACGATACCATCAGGAAGGAAGTAGACTTCGAGAAACCCGACATTGTATTCATCTATGACATGATCAAAGACAAGGTCCAATTACAGATAAACCCGATTTTCATCTATGGAAGATATCGTAAGCTGATGAGGGGTATACCACAGAGCAGATGGGACTGTAAAGAGTGCAAGGGTAAAGGTTGTAACGAATGTAAAGGTACAGGAAGAAGATATCCTGATTCAATCTCTGAGTATGTGGGAAATGTGGCTCAGGAATTGACCAAAGGTACAAGATTCAAGTTTCATGCAGCAGGTAGAGAGGATGTTGATGTACTCATGTTGGGAGAGGGCAGACCGTTTGTAGTTGAAGTTTCTGAACCTCGAATTAGAAATCCGGACTTGGAGAAATTAATGAAAACTATAAACAAAAGTGCCAAGAAACGCGTTCAAGTTCAAGATCTTAAGATGACCAATCGAGAACATTCCCAGAAACTAAAGGAAGATGCTTCCTCCAATATCAAAGAGTATGCAGCAATCATCAAAACTGACGAGAGTGTGGGTAAAGAGAAACTGCAGAAAGTGGAGAAGGAGTTCTCGGGTGTTGAAATTGAACAGAGAACGCCTAGACGTGTTTCGCATCGTAGAAGTGATCTTGTAAGGAGGAAAGTAGTCCATGAAGTACGTCTAAGGAAGCTTTCTGACAAGACAATTGAAGCATCCTTCAAGGTTCAAGGGGGAACCTATGTTAAAGAGCTGATCTCAGGAGATGATGGAAGAACTGTTCCTTCAATAGCAAGCATAATAGGTACAGACTGCACATGTATTGAGCTGAATGTTACAGCAGTCTATGGAGAAGCACAATAGAATCTAAGATTTCTGATAGCTGTTGCGAAATCCTTAAGTGTTGACCCAAGAGGTCATGCTGGACCTCGGGTGTGGGTTTTAGTATATTCACACATTTCGAGTAAGATACAATTGCGAGTGATACCCATGGTCAAGAAAAGTCATGGCTACAGAGCCCGAACACGCAGCTTGATGAGCAAGAGAATACGACAGCGTGGACTAAGCTCACCAAGTAAAGTATTGATTGACTATGAAGAAGGTCAAAATGTTGACATTGTCATCGATTCGGGTTTTCACAAGGGTATGCCACATCGCAGATATCACGGCAGAACTGGTGTCGTAACAGGCTTGAGAGGGCGAGCGGTACTTGTCGATGTTGGACTTGGAAAGTCCACAAAGACACTCATCATCAGACGCGAGCATCTCCGACCTAGTAGAGGTTGAGTGGTTAGAAATGCCCAAGGAGATTATCAGCGAAGAAGAAGTAACTCTTCCACAGGTCAAGAAGCTACTTGCTCAGAGAGGAAAAGAAGGAGAACTTTCTTTCCAGCAATCAATTACACTTGAACACGCAAGCGCATTTTCAAGAATGGCTCCAGCAGTGTCAGTGAAGGTTGTCGATAAGTTAATGAAGAGTTATGATTTGGCACGATCACAAGCAGTTCAGATTGTGAATATTGCTCCCACAACGATCGAGGAACTCAAGTCCATCCTCTCATCTCGATCAACTAATCTTACTGATGAGCAGATGATCGAGATTGTAGATTTCATTATTAAAAATAGGTCGTAGTTTTTTCAAAAGCTGATTGGCGCAAAGCGTTTCTGAGTCCGATTAGTTTTTATCCAATCAGGTCCAACACTTTCACAATGTATCCAAGTAGCGATAGGAGTGTTAACGAATGGAAGGTTCACAGAACAGGATGTTTGAGACTCACGCATATATCCTGTCTGTTGTACCACCAAAAGAATACCTCCGTGATTCTCGCCCAAGAGGCGAAACTATAGCTCAGGGTATTGGTGAGACATATTTTACACTTCTCGAGATGATTCCTCAAAGAGGGATTAAACCGCATCCTCAAGAGCGAGTAGCAATCACAAAAAATACCCAGAGCAAGATAGACCATGTGAAGAGGAGGATTTTCTACGAGGATCTTGTTCCAGAGAGCGTTGCAGAGTTGTCACTCGTTATTGAGATTATAGTAACAAAACATGAGCACAAATATGTTCAATTCTTCAACGAGGCAAATCCGATAACAACCAGAATGCATTCCTTGCAACTTCTTCCTGGAATTGGACAGACTCTCATGTGGGCTATTCTGGAGGAAAGGAAACGAGAACCTTTCAAAAGCTTTGAAGATATAGCATCCCGAACAAAGCTGCAAAACCCTAAGAAGGTCATCACAGCCAGAATAATTGATGAGCTTAGAGAGGATGTCAAGCGCTGGTTGTTTGCACGGCCACCAAAACGCGAAGAAAATGACCGTGATCATCGTGACCGTTCACCAAGGCGATAAAGAGAGACCAAGGTGAGGTATCTGTCAGACGAAATTCGTATACTTCTGAATCGATACAAAGTGAAACCAAGAAAGAAATACGGTCAGAGTTTTTTGAAAAGTCACGCTATTGCAAGAGAGATTGTCCAGCTTGCCAAGGTATCATCTAAAGACAGTGTTCTAGAGATTGGTGGAGGTCTCGGAATGCTTACACGTTGGATAGCTGCAGAGGCAGGAAAGGTTCATGTCATCGAGATTGAGCCGGGCCTTATCAAAGCCCTAAATGATGTATCCAGAGGGTTTGGTAATCTCGAAATAATTGAAGGTGATGCACTAACAGTTTCTTTGCCTGATGCAAACAAGGTGGTAGCGAACCTTCCCTACAGTATCTCATCTGAGATCACATTCCGTCTACTGAGAGAACTCAACTTTGAGAGTATGGTTTTGATGTACCAAAAAGAGTTTGCTTCACGATTGGTAGCCAAACCAGGAAGCTCAGAATACTCACGGTTGACTGTCAATGTGCAATATCATGCCAAAGCTGAGTTGATGATGGATGTGTCAGCAGACATGTTCTATCCAGTACCTGCTGTGGATTCAACTGTTGTTAGAATCACACCAAGAACAGAAGGACCACATGCGAAGGACGAGTCAATATTCCATTGGATGATTGGAGGAATCTATCTATATCCGAATAAGAATGTACGGAAAGCATTTCGAATCTGGTTCAAGAACATTGGT
>JBHLRQ010000061.1:0-18692 GCA_048882385.1 Candidatus Thorarchaeota archaeon
TGTAGGAGGCTTTTTACAGTGAGTATTATCAAAGATAGGTGAAATCGAACGAGGTTGCGATGTTGATTGAGAAAGAGACCTATGTAGAAGCGCCTCTTATTCGAGTAGGCCACGTTGAGTATAGGTCATATCAAGTCAACCTTGCAAATATTGCTGCAAAAGAGAGCACCATGATTGTGTTAAGTACAGGTCTAGGAAAGACTGTGATTGCAGCCCTTGTTGCAGCAAAACGTCTTGTGGAAATACCAGATTCAAAGATTCTCTTTCTTGCACCTTCAAGACCATTGGTTGACCAACAGGCAAGATATCTGAGAAGAGTGCTGGATATTGAGGAGGATCTTGTTGTATGTCTTACAGGCAATGATTCCCCAGAACAGAGACAGAACATGTGGGCAGAATCTCAAGTAATAGTCATGACACCGCAAGCACTTCAGAATGATCTTATCCAGAGAAGCTATGAACTACAAGATGTGTCACTGATAGTATTTGATGAAGCTCACCGAGGTGTAGGGAATTATGCATATACCTTCATTGCGGAGCTCTATGAGAAACAGGGGATTAACGCTAGATCACTTGGCCTCACAGCATCACCTGGTCATCAGGCGGAACATATCAGGAAAGTCTGCGAAAATCTTCGATTGACACATGTTGAAGTAAGAGACGAGAAGAGCAGAGATGTTCGTGAATACATGGTTACAGTCGATTCGGAGATTCGGTACATCAACCTCCCTCCGGAGATCGAGGTTCTAAAGGACATCCTCTATTCAATAGTAGAGGTCTATAGAGGACCAGTGCTCAAAAACGGATTTAATCTGCCTGATGCAAAGAGAATGACCAGGAAAGAGATTCTGAGAACACAGGGTGTTGTTCGAAAAGAGATTGGTACATATACAAAACCTCCGAGTTCACTCTTTCTAGTAATTCGCAATCTCACAGCATTACTTAGGATTGTGCATCTGCTGGAATTTATTGGTACACAAGGGTTGTTGCCAACTCATAGGTATATACAGGGAGTTCATGAAGAAATTCGAAACAAGAAAAGCTCGAAAGGTGTCAAAGACTTGTTGTCTAGACCAGAGTTTTCACAATTTGAGAATCTTCTAGAGGCACTCATCACTAAAGGTCATCGACATCCTAAAGCTGATGCCATTTTAGAAATAGTCAGTGAGCAGCTATCGGTCAATCTGGATTCCCGAATTCTGATTTTCACTCGTTTCCGTGATACAGCAGTAGAAGTCAATGAAACCTTAGAGCAGCTTGATGAAGTTAGAGCAAGCCGTTTTGTCGGTCAAAGTTCTCGCGGATCTGACAAGGGATTTAGTCAGAAAAAGCAAGTAGAGATTCTTGATGGTTTTCGTAATAACGAGTTCAATGTTCTTGTAGCTACCCAAGTTGGTGAGGAGGGTCTAGACATCCCAGAGTGCAACTTGGTTGTTTTCTATGACTGTGTTCCATCAGTTGTACCCTATATTCAGCGACGAGGAAGAACTGGTCGTCGATCCCCAGGACGAGTGGTCATCTTTGTTGCAAAAGGAACTCATGATGAGTTCTATCATTGGAGTGTGATAAGCAAATTGAAGAAAATGCCTTCAGCCCTCAAAGAAGCAGAAAGCGATGAGGAGGAAAAGCAGACTAGTCTAGATGAGTTTGTTTCGGAAGAGGATTCAGAGGAACCAACTGAAAGAATGGTAAGAATGGCACCAAGGAGGGATGATGGTATCATCCACATGATTGTCGATTCCAGAGAGCTGCCTACTGCAGTGGCTCGCGAACTCACAAGACTTGATGTGAAGATTTCTGGGGAGAGTCTAGAGATTGGAGATTATGTTGCTTCAGAAGAGGTAGCTATAGAACGCAAGGAGAGTAACGATTTCATCCAATCATTGATTGATGGTCGTCTGTTCTCCCAACTGAATGCTCTTCGGACAGCTTATCGACGCCCAGTTCTCATTATTGAGGGGGAACAGCTGATTGGTTTGAGGGCAGTAAATCCAGCCTCAATATATGGAGCATTGGCATCAATTGCAATACGAATACAGGTCCCAATAATCTGGACACGCAACTCTGAAGAAACAGCAAACGTGCTATACAGAATCGCACACATGGAACAGGTTGAATCAAGCAAACCTCTCAGAACTCGCTCAGGAGAAGCTAAAGGATCTGACGCAGAAGCATTGGAGTATATCTTGTCAGGATTTCCTGGTGTTGACACTGTGACATCAAGGGCAATTCTTTCTGAATTTGGCACCTTGGAAAGTATCTTCTCAGCGGAGTTTAAAGACCTACAAAAAGTGAAAGGCGTGGGTCCAAAGATTGCTGGTAGAATAAGACGACTCCTAACTACTACTTATCCTGGTGCAAAGAGCGGGAATAATTAGTATACAGGAGGATTGCTTCTCTTGAAAGCCTCACGTAGGATGTCAGTGATTTTTCGACTCAGTTCCCAGTAATCATGGTAGTCCTTCTCATCTAGTCGTACTACACCGAGTATCCTTCGAAACATCACATACAGCTTGGGGTCTATTTCAGAAACTTGTCTAAGAGTTTCTTTGGCCAATTCTAGACCTCTGAGATAGATTCTATCACGTTCGGTGAAATCCTCAGCAACAGAAATCATCTCTTGTTCATTCTTCAACATGAGTCCCAAGTCCCTCATAGTACTGACTATGTCGAGTGTCTTGTCTAAATCATATTCTTCTCGTTCAGATAGTCCATCCATATCGCCAGTGGCGATGAAGACATTTTCAGCTGTGGCCCGCCATAGTTTTTGCATGATATGGGAATCGCCATTACCAGTTGGCTCATAACCATCCTGTTCAACAAGTCCGCATTTTTCAAGTTCCTTGATATGATATCGAACCGTCTGTGGTTTGATCTCCTTCTCAGGATCTTGTTTTGAAAGAAACTCTACAAGTTCTGAAGTGGACATTCGTCGTGCTCTTAATGCATGAAGAATCTGGCGCCTACTCTCATCACTGAGAACTTTGTATGCATCAATTGCGTCATTGCCTGTTAGGACCCTTAGAGTGTCTATTGGCTTCGCCCCCTGCATAGAATATCAACCATCCTCATACTATAAGCTTTGAGAAATGAACAATGCTTTGTGTTACTCGACAACTAATAGCCCATTGGGCTACTAGTGTCGGAATTTCAGAAGGCAATTTGATTGCCCTTTGCATTTGATTATGCAGGCACGTAGATCCATTGCCGCATGTCTTGCAGGCATGGTACGCGCTTGATTAGTTTCTTTTTCAAGAGTTTTCGAAGAGCATATCTGACGGTCCTTGGCGCAAAAGAAACCTTGTCCAAGAGCTGCTTTGGTGTAACACCGTTTTGACCGCTGCTCCTTAGAATATCTAGGACAATCATCTGACTCTTTGTGAGCTTCATATTCTTGAGCTCTTCTTGAAGTTGTTTGTCGCTCATCATTGTTTGAATACCTTCCCTTTGGAATTTATCATTTAGTTGAGTATTTCTAATAGAAATTGCCTCAATCAACTAATTATTTGAACTACAAAGTTACTTATTAATTTATCGCAGTCTGGAGATGTTGTGTCGCAGTCTACGACCGCGAATAAATTAACCCTGTTAAGAGGAGTTAAACAGCCATTTTCGTTTCAGGGCTGGAAATATTGATTCAATGGTACATCATTCAGATGGCAAGAAAGTCTTTAACTCTGAGGACTATGGGCAATGTGACTCGCAATGAAAAAAGCAGTAATACTAGCAGCTGGCGACTCAACTAGAATGTTACCGCTCTCTGCGAATCAACCCAAACACCTTCTTCCAATTGGCGGAAGACCTCTAATATTTCATACAATGGAAGCTCTGGAGAAGGCAGGAATCAAGGAAACTCTAGTGGTTTATGGATATCGTGCTGATAAACTCAAAGAGGTAGTTGAATCAAAGTCATGGAAGATGTCAATCTCTTTTGTACATCAGAAAGAACGCAAGGGAACGGCACATGCGGCAGGACACGCCAAAAAGTTTGTAGGAAAAGAGGAGGCCATTCTGATGAATGGGGATGTACTAGTCGGACCCGGTTCATTCGAAGGATTGATTGCGTATCATCAGAAGGGTGGTTTCAATTTTACACTTTCAACCAAACCCATTGAAGATCCCAGTCTCTATGGTATTGTTGTAGTAAAGAGAGGAAAAGCAACATCGCTCATTGAAAGACCAGAACCTGAAAAAATGGTCAGTAATCTCGTTAATGCAGGAATATACGCTGTTAGTAGTGTACTCTGGGAAGCTATTGATAATACTGAACTCTCAAAAAGGGGAGAATACGAAATTACTGATTCGATATCAAAGCTAATTGAACAAGGAAATGTTGGTGCATATGAACTCCCTTCGTGGTGGCTAGACATTGGAAAACCATGGGACTTGCTGGAAGCAAACAAGCAAATCCTTGAGAATGAGAAGAGGCGAATAGAGGGAACTGTGGAAGACGGTGCTGTAATCAAAGGCAACTCCGTAGTTGAAAAAGGAGCTGTCATAAAGAGCGGAGCGTACATTGAGGGCCCAGTTTTCATTGGCGAGAACACAGTAGTGGGGCCCAATTGCTATATTCGAGCCTATACAAGTCTTGGAAAGAAAGTAAAGATAGGAAATGCTGTTGAGATTAAAAATAGTATAATCATGGATGAAACCAATGTAGGACACCTCTCGTATGTCGGAGATTCCATAATAGGTCAGAGATCAAACTTTGGAGCAGGCACAATCACCGCTAATCTCAGACATGATAACAGGTCAATCTTTGTGAGTGTGAAAGGAAAACGTTTCAACTCAAAGAGAAGAAAGCTTGGAGCTATCATTGGAGATGACGTCAAGACAGGCATTGGAACGTCAATAAGCCCGGGAATTGTGATGCATCAGGGTTGTCGGACAGGAGTAGGTGTGATTGTAACAAGAGATATCGCAGCAAACAAACTTGTCATAACTAAACAAGACCACGTCACAATGGATGCTGATAACAAGTAGTAGGGGATAGGATTGTCACCCACACCATTGAATGAATTCAATGCAGTGATTAAAGACTCCAGTCGTGTTGAAGTCCTCTTTGGATATTGTTACCCTTCTACCTACCGAGCAGGAATGACGGGTCTAGCCCTCCATATCCTATATGCAACATTGAACTCTAGGAGCGACACATCTTGTGAGAGATATTTCCGTTTTGATACAGCTTCTCCTATTCACTCTATAGAGAGTAATCGTCCACTCGAGGAAAATCACATTATTGGATTCTCTCTCACATACGAAGAGGACATACTTCACCTTGTTCAGATGCTCGAATTGGGACACATTCCAGCTTTAGCTAACCAAAGAAGTGAGAACGATCCAATAGTGATTGTTGGAGGTCCTGTAGTCACTGCAAATCCAGAACCGTTCGTTGATTTTGTTGATGTGTTTGTGATTGGGGAAGGTGACTTAATTGTACATGACATTGTCAATTCTGTCAAGACCAGCAATACTCGAAATGATGCCCTGCTCGAACTAAGCGGATTGAGTGGAATATATGTTCCATCAATACCGAAACCGCATGTGGATAGACTCATAATATCTGATCTAGACTCACTTCCATATCCTACAACTCAGATTATTCCAGATGTTCCTGAAGGGTCAATCCTTGAACCAGTTTTTGGAAAATCACTCCTTCTTGAGGTGACCAGAGGTTGTGGACATTCATGCAAATTCTGTCTAATTGGTCATATTTGTAGACCGAGAAGAACGAGGTCGCTGGAACGTCTAAAAGATCTCATCCACTTGGGTATAGAGGATACTCCGACGAAGAAAGTTTCAATGATTGGTTCTTCTTTAGGAGATCTCGATGAATTGGAAGAACTTGTCTGCTGGACCGTAGGTGAAGGTCTTGAGGTTTCTGTACCATCACTTCGAGCTGATTCGGTGTCAAAACCACTTCTTGATTGCCTTGTAAAAAGTGGGCAACGTACCCTCACCATTGCTCCAGAATCGGGCTCTATTAGGATGAGGAGGAAGATTGGAAAAGGACTAAATGATTCGGATATCGAAAATGCTATCGATTTGGCAAAGCAAGCGGGATATAATTCTTTGAAACTCTACTTCATAATTGGCCTACCTGAGGAAACTGATGATGATGTCAAAGCAACAGTCGACATGATTACTCAATTCGGAAGAACTTCAGGTCTCAAAGTAACTGCTAGTGTAAATCCATACATCCCAAAAGCCCAGACTAGATGGGAGAGAGAACCACAACCATCAATTGATGAGATTCGTAGAAAGATACAATTTGTAGAAAAAGGTGTAAGAAAAGCATCAAAAGTCACTGTGGAAACATTGGACCCGAGGAAGGCACGTATACAGGCTGCTCTCTCATTAGGCGATAGAAATCTTGGTCAGGTGATTCACAAAGCGGCAGAATACGGAGGATTGGGAGGATGGAGACGTGCAGAAAAAGAAACAAAGATTCCTCTGTTCTCCATAGCAAATGATGCTGAAAGGTTGAAAGGAGAGTTACCTTGGTCATTCTTAAACAAATGACCTCAATAGTAACGCTGTCTTGGCAAAGCTCTTAAGTCAATTCTTGGAAGTCACACCTGAAAAACACTGTGACCTATGAGGTCATGGTCGTTGGTGACAAAGTATGTCTGAAGATGGTGAATTTCGTGAAGCTTTTCCTGCACTTAGCAGAGAGCTTGATGAGAAAACCACAAAGACCTACAGGATAGATGGTGTCCGCACAATGACAGAAGATGCAGATTCGGGAGGAACGCATAAGGCTGCTTTCGAGCCAGATGTTGTGGATTATATTCGGCGATGTGATACAGTCTCTCAAGCCATTGAGATAGTTGATTTTCTGTTGAAACAGAACGAGATTACTCAACCACAAGCAAGAGAGATCAAGAATCAACTAAAAGCGGACGGTCTCAGAAGTTTTGGTTCAAAGAAGGAAAAGGATCACTACCTCCATCATGGAATCGGTGATGAATAGAATTATTCTACGAGTTTTACGTGTTTAATAGAACTAGTAGTGTCACTAAGATACAGTACATATTGTATCTAAGATTCACCAAATTCAGGAGGGGAGAGTTTGACGAAGAAATCAAAACTAAGCAGACGTACTGCGAAACTCGTTGATGAAGCAATTTCAAAGGACTTGGACAACTATGATATGAGTGAATGGAAGAGAGCATGCAAGTCTTTTGCCCCTATTACTTATGCAGATTATTCAAGAAAGCAATGGTTGAAGGCGAATATGTATAGACTTGAATCGGCACGTGAAATTGTTGATTTTGTTGATAGATGGACTAATCATTTCAGAAATAATGAGGTGTTTGAGATTTACACTGTGGCATCTATCAGGGAGAGGGTAATATTAGTTATCAGGAAAGCCCAACAGAAAATCAAGAGTGAAAAAGGAATTCTGAATAGTGTGAAGCTGAACGGATTCAAAACCCTTGTAAAATGGGCGGAAAATCCGATTGAGCTCGAAAAAGGACCTTATAGAGGGAGTGACAACATACCCGAAGGTGTTGTTTACAACAAGATTACTCGGACCGCTTCAAGGTAAAGTACGATTTGAACTATAACCCAAAGATAACGAGTCCACTCAGATGATGAATTAGGTTACGAATGTAGTAGGATTTGGTCCAGTTCTTAACAACACAATATGGGTGAGGTTGGTCTAATGCGTGTTTTGCAAGAATTCGGAGCAAATCACCCTTGAATCCTACTACTCCATGAATTCTATGGCCATGATTTGAAAAAGCCTTGACTGTATCCGCAGAACAAGGGATTCGAATTAGGTGTTCATCCCGATCTTTGTGGAATACAATGGATGGTGTTTGAATATTCGTTAAGATATCCTTCCCTAATGCTGAAAGATAGCGTTTTCCAAGTGCACAATAGACTAAGTCGAAATGATGGTCAATTAGACGAAGAAATGATGGTCGTAGTTCTAAATCCTCAGCTCGTTTTCGGACTTCTGCCATCTTCATTTTCGTAAAACTGCAATCATAAGGAGGTACTAGATCATACTCATTGAGAATCCCAAAACCTGCAGAAACAATGACTAGTTGGACCTCAACCTCAGGGATATTTCGAAGTAAATCAACCCCCTTTACAAGCTCAGTGTTTTGAGGACCTGTGTACATGTCGCGTGCTGGGACACATAGATTAGAGAAACGCTGACGCCATCTGTCAATCTTTAGATGTGATAGAATATTGTGGCACGTTGGTTGATTGGGGCTTGAATGAAGTTTCCTCTTACTACAACTACCTATGACTAAGACCCTCACTACAACTTCCTCAAACTAAAAACACATACTTTGGTTCTTAAACTCCAAGAAATGTGTCAGCTAACTTGGTTTGTAGACACCCTTGTCACGAGCCCAAGAAATTGTTTCAGGATCACAACGCTTGAGCTCTCGCTCTGGAAAGTCGCTGAGCAGATTCCATCCGATATCAAGAGTCTGTTCGAATGATCGGTCTTCAAACTCATCCTGATTGATGAACTCTGCCTCAAACTTGTCTGCAAAACGGAGATATTTCTGATCACGGTCGGTCAATGCTTCAGAACCAACTACTGCGACCAAGTCTCGTAAATCTCGGCCTTCTGAGTATGCATAGTAGAGTTGCGCTTGTATCTCCTTGTGATCGAATCGGGTCATCCCCTCACCAATTCCTTCTTTCATCAACCTGCTCAGAGATGGTCCAGGGTCTATTGGTGGAAAGATGCCTCTCCTGTGTAAACCTCGGCCAACGATAATCTGACCTTCGGTAATGTATCCGGTGAGGTCGGGAATAGGATGTGTCATGTCATCTTGTGGCATGGAGAGAATAGGCATCTGAGTAATTGTACCATTTCTACCATCAATTCGACCAGCTCTTTCATAGATTAGACTGAGGTCTGTATAGAGATACCCAGGATACCCGCGGCGTCCAGGCACCTCGGACCTTGCAGCACTGATCTCACGAAGAGCCTCAGCATAATTGGTCATGTCGGTAAGGATTACCAGTACATGCATATCAGCGGTATAAGCCAAATATTCTGCTGCTGTGAGAGCAGCACGTGGCGTAATGATACGTTCGATGGCAGGATCATTCGCCAGATTCAGAAATAGTGTTGTATGCTCTAATGCTCCAGTTTCTTCAAATGACTGCATGAAGTATTGAGCCTCAGTAGCAGTAATACCCATCGCTGCAAACACAATGGCGAAGTCACCCTCTTCACCTGGGATCTCGGCCTGTCTTACAATCTGTGCAGCAAGTCTGTTGTGAGGGAGTCCAGATCCCGAGAAGATAGGTAGTTTCTGTCCGCGGACCAATGTGTTAAGACCATCAATCGCAGATACTCCAGTTTGGATTGGCTGTCGAGGATATTGCCTTGCATAGGGATTGATTGGGGACCCATAGATATCCCAATGGTCCTCTGCCGTGAGCGGTGGTCCTTTATCAAGCGGATTTCCAGCACCGTCAAGAACTCTTCCTAGAATTTCCGACGAAACAGGAAGATGAAGGGTATCACCTGTAAATCTAGCCGCTGTAACATCAGTATCAAGACCACTTGTACCTTCGAAGACCTGTATGACTGCTCGTCCTTTACCGGTTTCAAGAACAGTACCTGTTAGTAATTCTCCAGATGGCGCTCTGATCTTTACAACTTCGTTATACGCCACATTGTGGGTGTTTTCGACAACTAGAAGGGGACCGCTAACATCGGAAACCGTTCTGTAAACTATAGAAGATTCTTTGGACATCCTAGGAAACCGCCTTGGTCTTTGTGTCTATGCTTCGCTGGACTAATCGTGGCCGAGTTTTAAGAGTTACGAAGGGTCAATTATAACCAGGCCGCAATATGAAAAAAAGCAAGAACTGGTGCAAACATCAATGCTCGCACAATTAATGACCTACCCCGAGATGTGAGATCGGAAGCAGAAGGTGTGAAATACAGAATAGCACCGGCAAGGAGACAGATACAAGCAATGGCATCTCCCAACCAGACCAATACTACGATCAACTCTACGTCCGTCATTCCAACAAAACGTAACCAGGCTGCTGTAGCACTCTCTAAGGTTATTTGTTCAACTCCGCTGAACTGACCAAATAGGTTGGCTATGAGTGGACCTACAAAGTATAGTGCGATGCCAAGAACCACCAGACCCTTTGAAAGACCATCACTAAGACCTGTAGCAAAAATCATCAATCCTATCAAAACGAAAATCAAGTATCCACGGATGGCAAGTGCAAAAAAGACATTGAGAATATCACTCACAATATCGAACCAGGTTTCGGGCATTTGAAGATCAAAAGGCGATTGCAGTAGTAAGATTGACAATGAATCAGCCATCTGTTTCACAGGAGGGAGTCAGTACGAGTGAATATAATGACCACTCAAACAAGTTCGTGCTTCAGCCTTTTGAAATCTTCCCTCATCTTTTCTTTCACCTTCGGAAACCTGAAAGCTGCTGCTGGATGATAGGTCATGAAAAATGCATTAGAACCACTCTCGTAGAATCGACCGTGTGCCTCTGAAACTTTCCAATGACCAATGAGTGATGAGATTGCCACGCCTCCCAGAAGTACAATGACCTTGGGTTGAATCAATTCAATCTGTTGTTCTAGATAGGGTCTACAGACATTGATTTCGAACTGTTTTGGTGTTCGGTTCTTTGGTGGTCTACATTTGAGAATCGAAGTGATAAATACATCAGCACGAGTAAGTCCTATCTCTTCAAGTAGAGAAACTAATAGTTCACCCGATCTTCCGACAAATGGTCTTCCAGTTTCATCCTCTTTGGCACCAGGGGCTTCTCCAACGAACATCACCGATGCATCGTATGGTCCTTCACCTGGCACCGCTATAGTACGTGTTTCATGGAGAGGACAACGCGTACAGTGTCTGATTGCTTCATGTAAATCCTCAAGTTGGTTGCACTTGGACATATCTAGTAGCTAGACTGCATCCTCACGGATAAAGGCCGCGTATTCATCTGTCAAGAGTATTTCTAGGCTTCTTGATATAGGAGACCTGCCTTTGAGAGCTCTTGGAGAAGAGCTTGAAACTCGCCTTCTATCTTCTTCTCAATGGCGTCCATGGTTTCATCATATGTGTCCCATGGTGAGATTTTCATCCTCGCTATGTTGTCCATGACACTGAGTTCTAAGATTCTCTTGACTTGAACGCCAATTTGAACAGCCTCGGTCATCTTCTTTGAGAAATCGATGATGAGCTTGAGCATTCTGTAGGTCTTGCCTATTGGAGAGTATGTATCAATCTCGTGGAGCGCGCTCTGTGTGAGAAAGTCTTCCTTAATCATTCTAGCAGCTTCAAGAATAGCACGCTCAGACTCTGGAAGTGCATCCGGACCCACTAGCTGTACTATCTCTCTCAACTCTTGATCCTTCTGGAGAAGGGCTAGTGCTTCCTTCACAAGCTCAGGCCAGTCCTCACCCATGTTTTCTCTCTGCCATTTTTCAAGGGTGTTGAAATAGAGAGAGTAGCTTGTCAGAGTATTGATAGCCGGGAAGAACCTTCGTGCAGCAAGATCTTTGTCAAGAGCCCAAAACACTTTCACAATTCTCAGTGTTGCTTGTGTCACTGGTTCTGAGAAATCACCACCAGGAGGCGAAACCGCTCCACAGATTGTAATTGAGCCGAGTCTGTTGCCATCACTACCAAGTGTCTTGACCCTTCCACCTCGTTCATAAAACTGTGCGAGCCGCGAGCCAAGATAGGCTGGATAACCCTCTTCTGATGGTAGCTGACCGAGTCTTCCTGATATCTCACGCAGTGCTTCAGCCCAACGTGAAGTTGAATCAGCCATTAGAGCCACATCATATCCTTGGTCTCTGAAATATTCAGCAATTGTGACAGCAACATAGATGGATGCTTCACGAGCTGCAACAGGCATGTTAGAAGTGTTGGCAATCAGCACAGTCCGTTCCATCAATGGACGATTTGTTTTTGGGTCTTTCAGGTGAGGCCACTCTTCGAGAGCTTCGGTCATCTCGTTTCCTCGTTCCCCACAACCAACATAAACTACAACTTGGGCATCTGCCCACTTGGCAAACTGATGAAGTGTTACTGTTTTTCCAGTTCCAAATCCACCTGGAATTGCGCCAGTACCTCCTTTTGCTGGGGGCATGAAAGTATCAATAACTCGTTGGCCTGTGATAAGTGGTGTATCCATCCCGACACGGTCTTTGAAGAGTCTCCCGATCCTAACTGGCGTTCTCTGCATCATCATAACATCATGAACATCACCATGTTGATCTTTGACTTTGCAGATTGTTTCTTTTACTGTGTATTCACCCTTACCCACTATCTCAGTGATTTCCCCTTCAACTCCTACTGGGACAAGTATTTTTGATGTGATGATACCAGTTTCAGGAACTTCACCAATAATGTCACCGGGCTTGATTTTGTCACCTTTTTTAACGGACGGATTGAACTCCCATTTCTTCTCCTTATTGAGACCTTCGACGCTTAGACCTCTAGTAATGAAGTCACCTGACAACTGTCTCAAGTCTGGCAGTGGTCTTTGAATTCCATCATATATCGATCCAAGTAGTCCTGGACCAAGCTCTACTGATAGTGAGTCACCTGTGGCTTCTACTGGTTCACCGGGAGCAATACCAGAGGTTTCTTCATAGACTTGCGCTGTGAACTCAGTTTCTCCAACTTCGATTACTTCTCCTATCAGCTGCTGAGTGCCAACTCGTACTACTTCGTACATTCGAACTCCAAGTATACCTGAGCATTGTACTACAGGTCCCGCAATGCTTTCAATTCGTCCCTTTGCTTCTGTCAATAGTCACTACTCCGCATCAATTCATTACTAGATGTTTATCTCAATTCCAACAGCTCTGCGTATCAGCTCTTTGAGTACTGTTTCGTATGCACCAGTAGTCCCATCTCTATCAGGAATTAGTAGAATGACTGGTACTGGTGACTGGGAGAGCTCAACAATGGCATCTTCTACCTCTGCAGCCAGGGGTTCTGTAATCATTATGAGACCCATTGAGGGGTCCCTAAAGTAGTTGTATAGCGAGTTGCGAGTTTCCTCGGGCGTATTTGGTATAGAGCAATCACTTACTCCGACCAACCGGAACCCGGTGACCGTGTCTCTGTCGCCAATTATTGCTATCTTATCACTAGACATTGAAGTTTACCACTGTAGTCGGACTTGGACTCATGCCTAGCTGTCCACTAAAAAGCATTTGGAATGGGAGAGGATTTTGAAAATCAGGCTGTGAATTGTTCTATGATGTCTTGTTCTTCAACCAGAGTCCAACAGTATAGACACTTTAGTTGTATCGGGGTCTTTGAAACAACCTCATATTTACTACGAATTGGCTCACGTTCTTTGTTTGTGACACATCTCTGATTTGGACACTCAAAAATGTCTGTGATGGTTTCAGGAAGTTCTACTCTGGTCTTCTTGATGATTTTGAAGTCTTCAATCAGGTTGATTGTTGCCTCAGGAGCAACGAGCGCAATCCGCGCTACTTCTGCATCTGCCAGAAATCGGTGCTCAACTTTGACGATGTCCTTTTTCCCTATCTTTGAGCTGCTAATGTTCATAGCTAATGAGACAATATTGCCATCTTCGCCTGTTATCCCCAATATTTTGAGTACCTCAAGTGCTTTTCCGGCTCTTATGTGATCAATCACTGTCCCATCATGAATTTTCACGATTCTGATTTTTTCTTCACCAACTTTCTCAGACATGACAAATCACACACGGGTTCGTCTTAGATGCCATCAGGATTTAGACCTTCCCCCTCATTACATACTTGACTCAAAGGCGAAGGTTGATATGGACTCTAGAAGGACCACTCCCAGAAGACGGTGATATTGTCTTGGTCCTAGAAGGTCTTGGAAAATCGCTCAACTCAGCCCTAAAGAAACTCTTTGGAGCTAGTGTTATAGATGAAGAACTAGTCAAGGAGTTAGTGAAAGACATTCAACGCGCATTACTAGTTGCTGACGTTGATGTCAATCTAGTAATGGCGATGACTGAGAGAGTACAAAAACAGGCATTGGATGAATCACTTCCAAGAGGTGTTTCACGTCGTGAGCATATCATTCGTGTCGTTTGGGATACTCTGGCTTTTTTCCTTGGTGAGAAGACAGTTCCTCTTACAATCCATCCGGGAAAACCAAATCTTGTCATGATGGTCGGTATACAAGGATCTGGAAAGACTACTACCATAGGAAAACTGGCACGGTATTATCAGAAGAGAGGAATCAAAACAGGAGTGATTTGTGCTGATAATTTCAGGCCAGGAGCTTACAACCAGTTAAAGCAGTTAGCTGAAAAGTCAAATGTTCCGTTCTGGGGCAATGAGGATGAAAAGGACGCTACAAAATTAGCGAAGAATGGACTCAAGGAGATGCAAAAGAAAGGCATCGAATTGATTCTCCTAGATACTTCAGGAAGACATCGAGAAGAAACTGGACTCATCAAAGAAATGCGGGATATCTCAAAAGGAGTGAAACCCCAGGAAATAGTCTTGGTCATAGATGGTACTCTTGGTCAACAAGCAGGTGTTCAAGCGGCTGCTTTCAAGAAGGCCACCGATATTGGATCAATCATTGTAACCAAACTTGATGGTAGCGCCAAAGGAGGTGGAGCTCTCTCTGCTGTGGCTGCAACACAAGCACCAATCAAGTTCATTGGTGTTGGAGAAGGAATGGATGCTATTGAACCGTTCAATCCGACAAAGTTTGCTGGAAGACTTCTTGGAATGTCTGATATTCGAGGACTTATCGATAAGGTAAGGGAAGCTCAGATTGAGGTTGAAGAAGACGCAGCAAAGCGAATCATGAAGGGACAGTTTTCATTGAAAGACATGATGGCGCAAATGAAGCAGCTCAAAAAAATGGGACCCATTGGAAAGGTCATGGAGATGCTGGGTCTCCAGTACAAGCTTCCCGAGGGAATAGCTGAGATTCAAGAAGAAAACATGAAACGATGGGAAGTCATAATGAATTCCATGACCAAAGCAGAGCTTGAAGAACCCAAACTAATCAAATCATCCAGAATCAAGCGGATTGCAGCAGGTTCAGGAACCTCTCAAAAGGATGTCAGAGACCTTCTGAAACAACATGAGCAAATGAAGAAGATGATGAAACAGATGGGCAAACAAAGGAGAGGTCGAAAGGGTGTTGGAATTCCGGGTCTTGAAGGTTTGCCTGGAATGTGATGTTCGTGCGTCGATTTCTCATTAGGTTCAAAGATGTCCCAATAGACAAAGAGTCAGTAAAATCAGGACAGATCAGCTCCGAAGTTGCGACTGCCTGTCGATGTGTCAACATCGGATTGTTTCTATCGGGAGATCTTCGTCGGGATGTAATCGTATCCATAGCAATGGGACCAACCGAAGACCTCAAGGTCATATCATATCCTGGAGCGTCACTGAGGAGAGTTTCCCCAGATGAAAGATCAATCTCGTTCTTTCTACTAAAAGCCATTGAGAGATTACAAGACATTGGTCCTGAAGAATCAATCATATTGGATAATGGAATTGAATTGGTGCGATCATCTTTAGACAAGCTTGTTGCATTATGGGGTTCTGAATTCATTCAAGTTCCTTCAGCGAATCCAGAACGGTTTATCCTTGACACAAATCTTTCAGCTGATAGGGTCGTAAACGCACCATGAAGAAAGCTTCATAATATTAGCATTGTAATTTTTGATTAGAGTCAATAATCGAGTGTGATTCTTTGCCTACCAATGTATCTCCTGAGTTCGATAGACAGAGAATAATTTACGAGGAAACTGAAGACCTTGCTCAGCGGATAGTAGAGCTTGAAAAACTCATATCTTTGGCCCCTAGGCACAAGGGTGCTGAGAGAATGAGAGGAGATTATAGAAAGAAATTAGCTACTCTCAAAGCTCAATTGGAAAAGAAGAGAGAACAGGAACGTACTCGTCGTGGAGGTGGAGGACAAGAGGAGGGCGTTGTTCGAAAGGAAGGTGCTGGACAGATCTGTCTCATAGGAGTTACGAATAGTGGAAAGTCCTCACTAATCAATGGAGTAACTAATGCAGACCTAGATGTTGGAGACTATCCTTTCACTACAGCAATTCCAACACCAGCTATGTTGGCTCTGGAAGACATCAATATCCAGCTTGTTGAGCTTCCGGGTGTGTTCGAAGGTAGTCATGAAACTGGAATAGGTAGACAAGCATTGGCTGTGGCAAGAAACACTGATTGTATTGCCCTTGTAATTGACCTTTCACAAGACATCGATGGACAAATGAAAATCATCCTCAGCGAACTTGACAAAGCACGTATTCGTCTCAACAAAGAAAAGTCCGCAATTAGGATTGAAAGAGTGGGTCTTGGTGGCCAGATGATTTATGGAGTCCAGAATTATCAAGGGGATATTGAAGAAGTTCGTGAGTATCTTAAGGCTCGGAGAATAACCAACATCATTGTACGCTTTCAGAAACCAGCAACCTTTGAACAGCTCATTGATGCAATGGATGCAAGTGTGGCATATGTACGAGCAATGGTTGTTGCCACTAAAGGTGATGCAGAAGGGTCTGAAGCAAGGTTCAAGGAATTAGAGAAGAAGTATGGTAATCGATTTGATATCATTCCAGTTTCTGCAAAAGCAAATGAGAACCTCGATGGAATGAGCTGGGCGTTCTATGAACATCTAGACATATTGAGAGTATACACCAAGATTCCTGGTAAAAAGAGAGAGGACAGACCTATTGTGCTCCCTGAAGGCTCTGTTGTGGAAGACGCTGCTGGAAAAGTGCACAAAGAACTTTTTGTAGAAAGATTTCGTTCCGCAGTCATACTTAGAGAGAATGACAAAATCAAAAGACGAACCGTAGGCCTCAACTACCCACTTCAAGATGGAGACATATTGCAGTTGGCTCACAGGTAGTGATCGCAGTTGGTAGAATTTCCAAACTTGATTGTAGTTCTTGTGGGTCCAGAGAACCCAGGCAATGTTGGTTTTGTAGCCCGAGTATTGGCAAATTTCGGAGTACGTGAATTAAGATTGGTCGGAGAGGATCATCGTCAAAACCAGTTTGCACAGATGTTCTCTGTAAACGCTCACAAGTTACTGGACGATGCAATGGTCTTTGAGGAATTGGGTTCTGCTCTATCTGACATAGATTTGGCTTGGGCAGCGACAGCAAGATTTGGAAGAAATCATAGTGTTACTAGAGCGCTAGTTCCTCTTGCTGAACTGCCCGACCCAAACTCGCTGGAAGGACGAATTGCGCTGGTCTTTGGAAGAGAGAGTACTGGATTGTTCAACGACGAAATGGCACTATGTGATCTCGCGTTTACAGTGCCAGCCTCAAAGGACTATCCAAGTCTCAATCTCAGTCACGCTGTTTCAGTTGTACTCTATCATTTATTCTCAAAATATGCTCCTGAGGAACCTCGTAAACCTTCAGATGCCAGAGCTGCAACCTATCAGGAACGAGAGTATGTATACAGATTCTTTGATGATGTGGTTGACCAGCTGAACTTGAAGGAACACAGGATACCTATAGCAAAACAGGTCTTCAGAAATCTTCTTGGACGAGCTTATATGACTGGAAGAGAAGTCGCTACGTTAACAGGTGTGGTACGGAGAATCAGTGAATTGATAAATGATAGCAAGGAGCTTGACTGCTAGTGGAGGATCTATGTAATGGCAAATATCGTTACCTTGTGGGGTTATTGCAGTGGTTTTCTATATGTTCTTGTCGTGCTCTCCTGGGAATTCATCAGAAGAAAGTTAGGACCGAAGTTGAATCAGCGGGAATACTCCATTCTTATCATTGTTATCAGTGTAGTTTTACCTCCACTTGTCATGATTTTATGGATTATATTGGTATTAACAACTAATCCTAGTGACTTGAACCAGATCATCTCAGATTCCTTGTTTTATGGCGGAATATTAATGGTGTATATTCTGATATCAGCAATAGTTGGATGGCAATATTCTAAATTGTATCCAGTTAACGAAAGTAAAACGCTTGAAGACTAGTTACCATAACCCATCTTTCGTTTGATGTCTGGATCTATCTTGTCAAAGGAGATCTTGCATGGAGTAGGCATTTTTGGGGCAGCCTTCTTCAGCGCATCCATTGCCTGCTTGATGTAACGTGGACTGGTACGAATTGTAATCAAAGGCTGACCAGGTCTGACTCTCGCAGCAATGCCTATCACCTTGCCCCAAGCCTTCCTCATTCCATCCTGAACACGATCTGCACCAGCTCCGGAAATCATCTTGTTCTCTCGAAGATAGTGGTATGGTTTTACGCGTATCCGAAGGTGATAGTTCTGTCTGCCTGCCCTTTTGGTCATGTGTCGGTTAGAAGCAATACGAGCAGCCTCAAGAGCCTGATGACGAATTTGGCACCTCTCAAGACCAACAAGTGAGAGCTCGACGTCAAAGTCTCCACCAGTATTTCCCATGTCAAAGCTGACTATTCGGCTAGCAGGTTGTCTGTGGATGTACTTTTTACGGACGAATGGGGGGCGATCACATTCTCGATAACAGTGTCCTGGGCGTTTTCCCATTATGTTTCACCTGATTGGTCTTTTAGCCTGCCCACTGGGCAAGACTAAGCGAAACCGCAGATGTTTGAATAAAAGGGTTATGGACTGTGACTTATTGAAAATTGAAAACTAGCTTTCTATGAGAATAAAACACCCTACTCTGAATGAGTTCTGAGAGAGAACCA
>JBHLRQ010000062.1:0-18614 GCA_048882385.1 Candidatus Thorarchaeota archaeon
CATACAGTCACTGTGACTGCTCTCAACAACGATCTTGACAGATTGTCTGATCAAGAAACTAGTATCCTCTCTGACACCATAACGATTGAATCTACGTTGCCTCCTGAGTCATTGCTCGAGATTACAGGTGAAACAACAGGCTCGTACTCAGACATTGTTTATCTTGAAGCGCGATTGATGGATGCGACTACTGGACTACCCATTCCTGACAAGTTGATAGTGTTCAATATAGGTATGGTATCGGTGGATGCACTCACAGACTCCTCTGGAATTGCATCCTATATTCTAGTCCTTGACCTACAGCCTGGTGACTACATGTTACTTGCATCCTTTGCTGGAGATGATGACTATCTTGGCTCATCTGTAATGTGCGAATTCATCATTGCCAAAGAATATGCAGATGTTGAGTACACTGGTAGGACAATCATTCCAACCTCTGATGCCACAATCACACTGATGGCTACAGTGTTCGAAGAAGATGATGGTTATTGGGGTGACCTAACCCGCATCTATGTGACTTTTGCACTGTATCTTTCATCTGAATTGGTCCATTCCACAGGTCCAATCGTGGTCACACAGACTGATGTTCAGGGTGTTGGGCTCGCTATTGTCGAGATACCCAATTTGGATGCTGGAGAGTATCTTATTATCGTCAGCCTCAATCCACTCGATAATGACTACTATTTCGGACTTGAGGATGAAGCATCGATTTCCATTTACGAGCCTGAACGTGAATCTATCCAAGGTGCTGGATGGATCAAGGATTCTGATGGAAACAAAGTCTTCTTCGTGTTTCACGTGAAATACAGCTGCAAAGGAAGTCTGAAAGGATTCTTCTTCCTGACATATAGAGCGAATGGATGGGTCTACTTTATTCGGAGCACAGACATTCTCAGTATGTCTGTTGATGGGAACCACGGAATCTTTGAGGTAGAAGTCAAGATCAGTCAATACAACCTGGACACTCACCAATGGATTTGCTTACATGAGAGATATCGACTCAGAGTTGATGTGTGGGATAACAAGAAGTCGCATGACGACGATGCAATCCAGCTGCGTGTCTTTGACAAGAATGGGCTTGTAAAATATGAAGTTGGCTTTGACCCGTATGGCGACCTGATTAGAGGCAACATCAAAATCAAAGAAGCCAAGAAGCGACATAAATGGTGAAGAGAGAGGCTAAATGCCTCTCATTCTAATTCTACCAGACCTTCTCAAGCACTCTTAGTGCATTCTTTCCAGCAATCTTAGCAATCTCTTCGTCTGAATATCCATTCTTGACTAACCATCGAATGACGTTCTCAACAGCTTCTGTTGGATTCTCGAGACCTTTCACATGAGTTGGTAGTTCTGTGACTGTCAGGTCTTCTGCCTGTTTCGGTCGTGGGTAATGTCCCATTCCATCTTTCGTCATTCTCTCATCGTATAGTTTGTAGAGACCTACATGGTCTCCGTAGAGAGTGTCTGGGCCACAACCAACATGATCTATACCCATGAGTTCTATGCAGTACTCCATATGTGCCATATAGGTGTCAATTGAGGGCACTGGATTGTCCTTGGTAGCAGTATATCCTGGAGCTGCTTCGATTCCAATGACACCATCTATGTCAGCTAATGCTTGAAGGACATCATCAGGAACCATTCGCTTGATTGGATGTACCGTCTTAGACCCAGCATGTGAGATGATAACTGGTTTCTTACTTGATTCGATAGTGTCTCTGGCTGTCTGGTCGCTAACGTGACTGACGTCGATGAGCATTCCAAGCTTGTTCATCCTGATTACACAGTCGTATCCAAAATCTGTGAGACCGCCATCTCTCATCTCATCAAGACCTGTTCCAAGCATATTGGACTCACTATAGACAAGTCCCATCTGTCGAATTCCTAGACCATACAGAATATCAATACGGTCAATCTCATTCTCGATACACGTTGACGATTCGAGAACTGCAACCCATGCTAATCTTCCTGTTTCAAACGCATAGTGAATGTCTTTGACACTCTTGCAGTGGATGACATAGTCCTGATGTGCAATATCGCAGAGTCTCTGCCCCAGGTCATGGATTGTATCAGTCCATTTCCAACCATGCTTGGATGTTGTATTTGCGGAGCCATCCATCATGTTGTCAAAAACACAGTCCAGACCTGTACTACTCAGAGCCTCATAAGCAAGGAAGTCTCGACCTTCTCTATTGAGCTCAAGGGACTCTCTCTGGTTTTCAGTATACATCACTGGATGCTCATGGAGGTCAATTATGATATTCTTCGCAAGAATATCCTCGACCCGCTCTTCTTCTGCCTTTGACAGAGGTACCTTGTATGCCCAGTCTTTCGGTGTTGCATCCCTGAACTTGAACTCCTTATAATCCACTCCAGGTTCCAGATAGTGATAGGCCTTGTAGCCCGAGTATTTCTTTCCTCTTCCCATTGTTCATACTTCCATTTATTCCTTGAAAACAGTCCCTACAAGTTTCTTGAAATCTCCAGCAGGGTAGGTGACACGACTCTGAAGTATACCCATGTCAACAAAACTCTCAGCAACCTTGATCGCTGCAGTTAGTGGATTGATGACTGGAATTCCCACATTCCACTCTGTCTTGGCAGTCCGAAATGCCATTGACATACATCCAAGAACAACAGCACCTGCTCCATTCTCCTTTGCTTTGCTGATTGCCTTTGTTGCCTGTTTGACAATGGCTGTTGGATCATCTCCCCACATCTCAGTTATCTGCATTTCAACAAACTCAACCGATGCCAGTCTACTGTTGATCCCCATCTCACGAGTACGGGCCACAAGATCATCTGCTACATCAAATCCTCCCGCCTGCTTTGGAGATATCACACTGAACCGGTCAGCTACCATACAGGCGAAGTGGTACGCAGACTCAGCAGGACCAATTACTGGGACATCCATCAGTTCCCTGGCTGCACCCAGTCCCGGGTCACCAGCGCATCCGATAATGATGGCATCAAACTTATTGTTCTTGCGGAGTCTGAAGAGCCACTCTAGCATGGGTCCAACCGACATATACGCTTCAATCTCAGACTCTATTGATAGTGGTCCTTCACCGACCTCTTCTACCGTGATATTGGTTCCTGGTCTTGCCAACGAGTTTGTGACATCTTCGCGACGTTTGATTTCGTCTTCAGGCATTCCGTCGCCAGGTATTAGATAGAGCAATTCCAAGATAGACACCTTCTCTCAAGATGTTAACAATCGGGTATTATACACTTTCGAGTGAGGTAAAGAGATTCTTCAATTTGTAGAAAGGAGAAAACTTGAGGTTTCAATGGCGTGATTCAATATATCGGACAATATTTTGGTACCATCTTTGAAAGAATATATGAGTGCTTTATTTTCAATTTTGAAATCTATAAACGCCTTAAATTTGATTAGATATGTTTATATCCAATTAAACAGGAAAATAAGAACGCGAGTTTTTTTCTGTACAGATTTCTCGCCTTAGTCCCTCATGAGATGCGGCGGCGTCCAAGGCAAGAAGAACTCTGAATGTCATGAGAGGTGACATTAATGGGTAAAACAGACAAACAGAAGAAGCAGCAGAAGCCAAATCAGAAACCAAAGAAGTAGCTTTGAGCTGATATTGGGCCCTCGTATTTTAGTTCAATCCCCCCGGGGAGGCAAGACCTCCCCGGTTCATGCCATTTTAGTTTTTGGACTTTATGAACGCTGGAAACTCAGTGTTCCTTAGAGTGATCCCAATCTCTCGGCCAATCTCAAAAAACCGTTCTTCAACTCCAGAATCCAGAGGGCCTTCTCTTCCATGTACAATTGCAGATTCACGAGGTCTTATGATCTTCATTTTCAGTCGTTTCATCCTTCCTTCAATGACCCTGGCTGCGCTGTTCTCCAGAACAAATAAGCCCCGCTTGTTCATTCTGGATTCATTTCTGGTGTCAAAACTGAATCCTGATACTCCCTTGAGATTGAAGACTAACAAATCCTCAAGGAATGCACTCATTTGCTTCGAGGTCTTGAGAATGTGCGTAGGACCACCTATTGCAATGAAATCAAAGTCTGTTACACTTTTGATATCAAACTCATCAATACTTCTGCAGATAGTCTTCACTCCTGCCTTCTCGATTCCTCTTGTCAGACTCATTGCCACTGATTTCGTATTTCCATAGAGTGAGTGGTATAGTACCAGAGCCTTCATACTCCATCCTCCTTATTCTCTTTATAAGAAAGGACCAACTCAACAATCAGCCCAATGACAAATCCAATCCCCAGTCCAGCTCCCATTCCCATGAACATAACAATATCAAATCCTATCAGAGCTCCCAAAAGTAACCCCCCAGCTGTCCCAAGAAAAACAATCTTGCCAACTCTTCTTCCGCTTCTAAGTCTATACGCGAAACCTACGCCAACAGCTGCGGCAGTGAATAGAGTCAGTGTGCTAATGGGTGCGAAGGAGCAATGAGAGATGTACCCCATTCGATTCACTGCTCCTGCTCCCCAAGCCAGTAACTCGGTTGGAATTACTGTCCAAACAGCTGCAGCCAAGCATCCAACGATTAGGGCTGATATGAACGCCCATGCAGTTGCAAGGCCAAGTGTTTTGATGAATCCTCTCAGGCCTTCAGTCTTGCTTGCTACGATATGTTGTCCTCGTTCGAGTTCTATTGTATCTACTTGATTCATTATCTTGTACCTACTTTTACAGTTCAATCATCAAAATGCCGAAGTCCCTTGTCGATAATCGTGAAAAATACAGAGAGGTAGTCCCTTGTCGTTTCCTCTGGTCTGCCACTCATCATGCCACGTGAGATTAGTGTTCGAATGGCTTGAGCAAGTGTGCTCAGAGCCATGATTACTGAGAATGGATCCACCTTTCCCTCAACCCCTGAGCTCTTCATGGTTTCTGTGATTATAGATGTCATGAGTTTCTCAAGCCGTTTCATCTGCTCACCGAACTCTCGTTCACTTTCTGTCAGTGTTTCATTGTTTGCAATCTTATTTTGAATGTTAGAAGTTACCACACTCAAACGACCTGCTTCGAAAAGTAGAGCATCCTCGGAATGTTTCTTGAAGAAAATGACATATGCCTCTCCCATGGATCGAAGATTATAAGGTACATCCTCTCGGTTCAGATATGTTTCCATGATTTCATACAACTTGACATAGATTTCTGCTACAACAGCCACAAACAGGTCATCCTTCGACTCGAAGTAGTTGTAGATTGTAACTTTGGTATAGCCGACCTCCTTCGCAATCCCATCTACCATCGTTTCATCATAACCGTGTTTGATGAAGAATTCTCTTGCTACATCAATGATGGCCTGCCTACGTTGCCTACGTTCTTTCTCGAGTCGTATTGCCTTGGGCGAAGTTGCTCCTTTCTTGTTCATCAGACCACTTCATCAGATGATTTTACTCAAGTAAAATAAATTTTACTTAAGTTAATAAAACATCCTTTGTGCGTAATATGAGATACAATGGAAATCTATGGACAAGTACCATTGACCTCATTCTCAACGTTTTCTCATTAACAGCACAACGAGTGCAACTATGACAATACCTCCTCCTCCCAATAGAAGATAGATTGTCAGATCTGGTGGTGGTGGTGGTGGATTTACAATGACATCAAACTGTGCCGATCTCGTATACCCCAGAGAGTCACTCACACTCACATTCAAACTATATCTGCCACTCTCAAGGTCGACTAGATTTGTAATGATGCCATTCGAATCGATTGTAAAGTTTGTCGTGTCATTCAGTTCCCAAGCTTCCACTCCTGAGGAATCGGTTGCATTCAGGTCATATCTGAAGTCCTGACCAAAATCTATCGTCTGGTCGACTGGTACTTGATCCCATTCTGGTGGAACGGCATCATAAGTGATATTATCGTAGACCACGATGTTGTCAATTGCAGGTCCCGGTCCGGTTCCAAAACTGAACTCTTTACATGTCGTGTGCTCATTGTCCTTCCAACTCGTTGCTAGAGTTCCATTCATGTAGACGTAGACTTGTCCATTGTCCTGTCTAGTTATGATGAAGTGTTTCCAGCCCAGCATGTCTTCGTATAAATAGTCATCATACCAGTCTATACCTCTTGGTGCGGGACTTGCAGGATGATCATGACATTTTCCAGCCTGCAATCTGGGCCGTGCATCATTTTCATACAGACCTGTTACGATTTGAATGAAATAGCATCTTATTCCCAAGTTCGCCAGAGTCCACTCAATCATGATGAACGGAATCACAATCTCGTGGTTGTACGTGTCCACAACATCCACATCGAACTCCCATGTTCCATATGCTACTGAACTGTTGATAAAAGCCTGACTCCACATTTCTACCGAACCATTTGCCCGTAACATTGCATCTTCAGCTGTGAAGTTGCCTGGAGGATTGGTGTACGGAGGAGGGCCTACAAAACCATAGATACTCCAGTCCGAGATGTTACCATCATCAAAATCTTCTGACCATTCAACAGCTGCTGGTGTTTTGTTATCAATGACGATATACTCCTGAAGCACAATAGGATTCTCATTTCTTGGAATGATTGAACACATCATAATTAGTGCCACAGAGAGTGCAACTAGTTTCAGCTTATGATTCACCACATTCATACCTCCGAACCCACATTAATTTCAGAATATTGCACATAATTCATCCAACTTGTTAATAAAATGGAGGTTAATTTGCATAAGCTCGAATTATATCAGCGAATTGCAAAGTTATATTGAGCTCCGATAATACTGGATGAACATGACAAGAGAAGGAGTTTTGAGAACACCTGAATCTCGTTTTGAGAATCTTGATGGATTTCCGTTCCAGCCAAACTATGTCGAGATTGATGGATTGAGGATACACTATGTGGATGAAGGTCCGAAAGATACGCAAACAGTTCTCCTTATGCATGGAGAACCTTCATGGAGCTATCTCTATCGAAAGATGATTCCACCCCTTGTTGAAGCAGGATTTAGGACAGTTGCTCCCGATCTATTAGGATTTGGTAAATCAGACAAATTCCCTCGGACCAAGGACTACTCATACCAACTTCAAGTAGATTTGATGCTGCAATTTGTCAAAAGTCTGAACCTGAGAGATGTCACACTGTTCTGTCAAGATTGGGGCGGTCTCATTGGTCTTCGTGTTGTTGGTAAAGACCCAGATCGGTTTTCACGAATCGTTGCAGCAAACACAGGACTACCCAGTGCAAAAGGCTTCAGGGCACTAACAGGATACCCCCTCTTCAAATTTCAAATCAGACGGATAGGAACGATAACACAGGAAAAATTCCAAGCTGAACCAAACTTCATGAGATGGGTTGCATACTCGAGAACAGTCAAGGAACTTCCAATCGGACCTCTCATCCAATCAGCAACAACGACCAATCTGTCCCCTGAGGTTGTGAGAGCATATGATGCGCCTTTTCCCGATGCAAGCTACAAGGCTGCAGCACGTATCTATCCATATCTGGTTTTATCTCAGTTATCTGAGAACCGGAGGGTTTGGGACAATGTGCTGACTAAATGGGAGAAACCTTTCTTGACCGCATTCAGTGACCGTGATCCTATCACAAGAGGTGGTGAGAAGTACTTCCAGAAGATGATTCCTAGCGCCCAGAACAGAGAACATGTCACAATCAAAAATGCGGGGCACTTCTTACAGGAGGACAAAGGCGAGGAACTGGCTCAAGTCCTGATTGACTTCATGAATGGCAATTAGAGATCTACCTTGCAGCACAATAAAGAATTGCAGCTGTAGATTCCAGTGGGCTCTCACCAATCCCTTCAGGTTCACAACGTGAGATAGCGAAATAATCAGCTGCAGAGCTCATGATTCCTTTTGGTCCTTCTAACTTGAGTTTCATGAGGAATGCAACAGCCCTAGCTGCTGCGCTGGTTTTTCCAATTGGTTTTCTCGTATCCTTGAAATGTTCAGCCACGAGTCTCTCGACAAATACAATTCGTTCCCAGAACGTGGAAACCTCCTGATGGAGCTTGAATGCGACGACATCCCCGAGTGAGTCAAAAACGAAAACACCACATGTGTTCTTTGGAATGCTACCTACAATCACCTTATGGGCATCTTCTGTCAGAGTGGTTCTGCTTAACCGACCTCCGAAGAGCAGGGTTTCTCCGATTTTGACGATTGGGACAATCACAATGCCTGGATATGACAATGGTTCCCCCAAGCCAATCACTTGACCCTTGAGAATTTCATCGGCAACTGCCTGAACACATTCGTTCCCACTCACGCTACATCTCCTCTCTCATCAAATTGTAATTATATTACATATTACACTATTACACATCTGTTTATAAACTTTTCAACTCTTGAAAAATTGTGCTGGGGAGGGTCTATGGGCGAAATGACAATGAAATCTAGGGTTTTGGAATGATCACGTATACTCCCCCAAAATCTGAGATTTGCTCATAGACAATGTCTAGACCCTTTCCCTCGATCATTGTCTTGAACTCATCAGCAGCCCAATAGTATTCATCATCATCCCAAGCACTAGCAAGTATTTTGCGGGCTTTTGCTCTAGCTGAGAAAGTTGGGAATGAGATGTCACCTACGATGATACATCCGTCTTCTCTTAGGAGTTCATCCACAATCCGTTTGATCACTATAATCTTTCTTTCAAGAGTGAGGTGATGCAGTGTATACGCAGACACTATACGGTCAAACCCTATCTTGAGCTCTATAGGCCATTCAGATTCCACATCGATATGATACAGATGCGCACATGGTACCTTCTTTCCAGCCTTTTCAAGCATCTTTGATGAGTAATCTATCCCCCAAATCTCGCAATCAAAGTCAACAAATCTCTTGGCCAGATTTCCAGTTCCGATACCTATGTCGAGAATCCGCAAACTTGGTTTCGGATCAGTGAGTTCGACAATTCTGTTCAAGACTTTCTCATAACCCTGGAATGGAAAACTATCTGAACTGATCTTTATCCAATAGTCGTAGTTCTCAGCCCAAGCATCGAACAACTCAGGAGTTCTCTCAGGACACATTTGGTTTTCCTCTCAGATTGTCTGAATTTGACGGATTTTCAATCTAGAGGTAGGCTTTTGTAGTTAATTGCAATAATATGAAACAACGCGTTGAACTGGAGGTTGTTAGACAGTGTCAGTTGTCGTTATTGTCCTCATTCAAGTTGAAGTTGGAAAAGCAGAAGCAGCGCAAAAACACATTGAAAAGATCGGTGAAGTCAAGAGCTGTTACATGGTAACAGGTCCTTACGATGTCATTGCATATGCAGAACTACCTGCAAAGAGCGGTTTTCGAAAACTGGTTGAATCAATTCACGATGCCCCTGGTGTCACGAGAACTGAAACCTGTATGGCTATCTGAACGGAATTTAATCAGCAATATTGTACTGACCAGTATCTGTGCGTTTAACAAGTCCTTCAGCAATGAGCTGGTCAAGCACAGGACCAACATCCTTGCATTGGATGTCTTCCGAGTCTAGATAAGAGATGAGTTGGTTAAGATTCAGTGTATCTGAGTTTGATAGGATGCGAATTATTCCTCCTCGAAGCTGTCTGGCTGACCCCTTGAACTGAGGTTGTTTTGATATCGGCTGGATACTTGTCAAGCTTGATGTTGAAACGAGTGAGCCATAGTCCATCAACGCATTGTGCCAGTCGCGAGACCTCCCTCTCAGAAGTAGGTCTTCAGCCACGTTTTGGAGTTGAGTGCTTGACATATCCTCATTAGCAAAACCAGAAGCTATGAACACTCGACGAATGTTTGTGTCAACTGCAGCAAGGTCTTCATTAAATGCAAAGATAAGTATTGATCTAGAAGTGTAGGGTCCAATGCCCTTGAGTTCTCTTAGTTCTTTAACGGTCTTTGGAAATGTCCCTCTATCGCTGATTTGTTTTGCAGCATCTCGGAGCCATAATGCCCGTCTGTTATAGCCTAAACCACTCCAGACTTGGAGTAACTTCTTTGTGTCTGCAGTAGCCAGGTCTTCGACAGTCGGGAATTCTCGAAGAAACTCAATATACTTCGGTATCACCCGATTGACCTGCGTCTGTTGTAACATTACTTCTGAAATTAGTACATTATACGGGCTATTGTCGCATCTCCAAGGCAAGTCACGCGCATTCTTCTCCCACCAATCCATGATTTTATCCTGGAATGCACTGATTTCATCGCTACTATATTTGGTACAATCAATGGACATTATAGGACCAATGACTGAGAAACTAATAATTGTCTTTGTTTACTGGAAAAAACTCTCTCAGGAGCAGAAATCATATGCTTTCTAAAGATGGACATGACATTGATGACACGGACAACGCTGTTCCTTTTACTTCTCGTCTGCTCGCACATTACCGTGCTGAAGAAACTAAACGAGATGCTCGACTCATTTCAGATCCATTTGCAGAACGACTTGCAGGCGATTTGAGTCCATACTTTGAGAAACATAAACGAACCAGTGGAACTGGTGATTATGCCATAGTCCGAACATTTCACATTGATGACAAGATTTTGAATCCATGGTGCAACACTCACAAGGAATCACAGATTGTCATTCTTGGTGCTGGACTGGATACACGCGCATATCGTATCGCCCCTCTGCAGAAGAATAAGCACACTGTCTTTGAGATTGATTTCGAGGTCGTAAACAATTACAAGGAACAAATCCTCCAGAATGAAACTCCCTTCTGCAAGCTTGTAAGAATCTCTTCTGATCTCACTAAACCAGAGTGGATTTCTGATCTATTGGAAGGAAGCTTTTCGAAAAAGATACCAACTCTCTGGATATTAGAAGGTCTCACCTACTACTTGGAACAAGATGCAGTCATATCAATTCTTCAAATAGCATCCAAGAAAAGTGCCGAAGGAAGTCAGATCTTTGCAGATCTGTGTGTACCAGGACTTACGGAAGCGCGATTTGGTCCATTCATGATGCATTTCAAGTGGGGGTTGAACGAGGATGAAGTCCCTTCATTCTTTGAAAAATCAGGCTGGAACGTTTCAAGCTCTTTTGCTGATGAACATGATCAAGGTCGTGATGTAGGGCAGAGAGGTCTCATGTTTGTTGAAGGAACTCCTGACCCAACAGGGATAGGCGTGTACTTACTTATCGAGGAACCGAGTGAAGAAGCTGTTCTCAAAATAACAGATCCGGAACTACAGAGGCGTGCTTTGACCTTTCTGAGAAAAATCAAACCAAAAATAGAATCCATTGTGTATATGTATCAAAAGGACCGTGATAATGGTTTGAATCACTACTATGATTTTGTCATAAGGGTGTCACCAAATGTCTTGGAAATCATACAGGGGTTCTCGAACATTGTTTCAGTAGGTCATATCTCTCCTAGATTACTGAAAGACCCACTAAAAGCAGAACTTAATTCCCCTGAAGAGGAAGAAGCACACATAGTGGGCTATCTGAAGGCAATCCTCTCTCTTGCCTATTGTGGGATCAAAGGCCTTGAAGGGGAACAATATTCAAACACTAAAGTAGAGAGTGAGAGCCAGAAGGTTCGAAAACTTTCTGAAATTCCCTCTCTGATCGAGCTCATTCACAAAGAAATTAGGTGAACCTGCATGGGATGTATGAAGATCTATGTAGCAGGACCATACACTGGTTCAACGATAGAGGAGATTGAAGAGAATGTTCGGAGAGCTATTGAAGCTGGGCTCAAGATTTGGAAGAAGGGTCACTATCCTTACATTCCTCACCTCACACATTGGCCTGACCAATATGCAAAAGAGCAGAACATCGCAATGGACTGGACCGATTACATGAGGTGGCATGCTCCTTGGGTTGATCACTGTGACGCGCTCTTTTTGCTTGCTGAATCAAAGGGTGCCCTATTAGAATATGAACGGGCGAAACAAGAGGGCAAGCAGGTGTTTCATTCTCTTGATGAGATTCCCACAGTCAAGAGAGCTTCAACATGGGCTGACCCTCATGTAGGTGAATGAAAAAACGAGAGGAAGGGAGTGGAGCTTCCTCTCTTCTTGGATTGATTAACGTCTTCTGATGAATACAACCAAGACTACGATGACCACTCCTACACCCACTGTGACGAGAATAAATGGTCCCCAGTCCGGAGGAGGTGTAGTTGTTGGCTCTGAAAGCTCGAGTGACCAGGTATCATTTAGAAGCTCGTCCCAATTTCCCGGTCCCATCCCTCCGTAAAGTACAGTAACATCAGATTCTATGTCATAGACAAGTGCACCTCGCTCACGAGCGCAAGGACATGTACTAACACTCGCATTGGACCACATATTACTGTTGTAATCATATGTCCAAGTTACATTGTTTACTTCATCTTCTTCATTTAACCCACCAAAGAGAACACAGAGATCCTTTTCCGAATCGTAAGCCATATGGGCTACTCCATCGTCCGGCTCAGTTTCAGGGTTCATATTCTCCCATGTGTTGGTGTTATAGTCATACGCCCACGTGTCTCTGCTCGTAAAAGCTCCAGAGAAGAGTATGATTTTGTCACTTTCCGAATCATAGGCCATGACAGGATAGAAACGTGATGATGGTGCCACAGATGGACTCATTTCTTCCCAAGTGTTAGTATTGTAGTCATAAGCCCACGTATCTCCAATTGTGCCGCCCTCGTAGTGGATTCCCCCGAAGAGAATGATTCTGTCTGATTCTGAGTCATAAGCCATACATCCATAACGACGCGGATCTGGCATCACTGACGGACTGAGTTCTGTCCATGTATTGGTGTCATAGTCATAAGCCCAAGTATCATTAAAGTGGGTCTCCGTAGTGCCACCGATGGCTCCACTGAACAGGATGAACTTGTCTGACTCTGAGTCATATGCGTACTGACATGCAAGTCTCGCTGATGGTGCGACTGATGGTGACTTGTTTGTCCATGTATCTGAATCATAGTCATATGCCCACGTGTCGTTGAACACAATTTGCGTGACCGGACCTGTCGTGCCTCCGAATAGGATGGCTACATCCGATTCACTGTCATAGACGAAACATAAGTCACATCTGGTTGGTGGTATAACGGTTGGACTCATCTCCGTCCAAGTTCCATCAACTACAGCAGCAACGGGTGTCTGCAACAATGTTACAATGAGCACTGCAAGCAGAACTGCTTGGATTGTTCTTTTCTTCATTTTTCTAACTCCTAACCTCTATCTATCTCATCATCAGGTCAAGAGCTCTCGAGTGATTGCTGCAGGCTGAACGTTTGCTCTTTGCTCAGTCACAAATGATATTTCACTTAGGCTGAGTGGAGCTTCAGAATTGACCATTCCTGTGATGACAAAATCACCATCATTGCATCCTGTCAACATGAAGCCTTTATGAGATTGAATAGCTGAGTATGCGACACTCCACAGTAAGAATCCGTCTTCGTTAGTTCGTCCTAACCATAGATCATTCTGATTCGGGTCATCTGAGGAAGCATCTTCACCAGCAATGGCAAAACCGCCATCAGCACACTCAATCACGGAATATCCTCCATCATCATAAGTCAAGCCGTAGTTCTCATCCCAGAGGAAGTCTCCCTGTGCGTCTGTGCGAACCAGGTAGATATTACCTTCATTGTAGTCTCTCTGAGTTCCTATGATGGCAAATCCTCCATCATTGCATTCAATGACTGACCACCCACGTTCCCATCCGAATCCCCCATAGGTCTTGTTCCACATGTGATTTCCATGTGAATCAGTACGAACGATCCATACATCGCACAGTCCTATTGCATAGCTTTCAGTGTATCCGACGAGAAGAAAGCCACCCTCTTTGCATCTTATCAGAGAATTGGCCTCATCATCCAAATGTCCACCAAATGTTGTATCCCAGAGAAGTTCACCGACATCGTTGGTGCGTATCAACCACATGTTGTTGTCTCTTGTGCCAGCAATAGCAAACCCTCCATCGTCACAAACAACTATTGACTTGCCACTTACTGAGGATGAAGTATCGCCTCCGAAAGTCATCATCCATCGCTCGTTTCCCCATGCATCAATCCCAACAAGTAGGACATCGCGCTCTCCTGAACCAAAGCTCTCTGTTTCACCTACCGCTGCAAATCCGACGCGACATTCTGCGATGTCGTAACACTCCTCCCATCCGTCTTCTCCGAATGAACAATTCCATGCGAGATACCCCTTATCGTCTGTTCGTACAATCCACATGTCTGTATCACCGGAGACTGGGTCTTCAGTAGATCCACCTATGACAAAACCGTCATCTGTGCAAATTCGTACTGTATGCCCAACGTCACGGAGACCAACACCATATTCATAGTCCCACTGTGCATTGCCATTCTGATCCACTCTGATTAGGTACATGTTTTCACCAGGTTCTACAGCAGGTGGAGAAATAGTGATCCACAGAGGAAATATGGGTGGGGCAATAAGAACAAGGAAATTTGTCACTAACATCATTGATAGTCCGACACTCATGATACGGGAAAATAGTCCTCCATGATCTCCTCTCTTCCTTGGAGTGGGAGGTATTGGACAGGCTTCTAGGCTTTTACCTACTCCTCCGTTGGATCTTTGACCCATTTCAACCGCCTCATTATCGTATCGAACAGGTATACTGATAGATCAGTAGGAGGTCTGTCATCCGGGATGGGAATCTTCCATTCCTCGGCAAGTTGTTGAAGTGTGTCAGTGCATTGGTCAATCTGGTCGCACGTACCGCAATCACCTTGGTGAGCGAACCAGGTTTGTATACCAATCTTAGGTGAGTAGAGAATGTATGTATCTGTGTCATATGCTGGACAATAACCAACAGCAATGCCATAGTATGTGCTGATGTGGTCTATCTTGATTCGGTTTATCGATGCAGCGTGTCTCAGTAGTTTGTTTATACGAGCTTCTGCTATTCTTTGAGCTTTACTGATAAAAGGTCGTGAGACGTTCAGCTCCTTTGCGATCTCAAAGGGACGCACCTTCTGCTTCCTCTTGAGCCAGATGACTCCCTGTTGAGTTGTAGGATATCGTAAAGATTTGAACATCAAACGCTCCTCCTGAGCACTCGAGAGTTAACCTGATTTAGGCAACTAATATTAAACTTCCGTTTTACTAATAAATTAACCGGTTTTGGGTTAACTGCCTGATTTTCTCTACTTAAAACTCCTTCTCACAATCCCAAATGCGAACAAGATTCAGTCTTGAAACCATTAATGAGTAATTCATTGTTAGCAAGAATAGCAAGAATTATCAAACAATCTTCGTGGATGCGCGCACTATCAACGGATTGATTCAGCTTGTCAGACATCGAGAAGAAGAAAGAGGCTGCTCGAAAGAGAGCAAAGTCTGTTAGAGACAATGCCCGATGGGCGCGGCGTCATGGTACTTCTCGTCAACAAACACCTGGTGTGAAAATCATTGGGAGCCCTCTTCTGGATGGACCTTCCGAAGAAGAAGAATCCGACATTCCTGAGTCATTAGAAAACGTCGTTACAGAGTATATTCTTGGAAAGGGTGGCATTTTGATTACAGATCAAACTACAATTCCAACTATCCATAACGAAGTCGATAGTAGAGATGTTTCCGAGGTTATCATCGCTCGGATTCTAGGTTCTGATGAGAAATGGGGTCTGGAACGCAAATTCTTCTTCCGGGGAAGACAATCTATTCACGCACATCGGCTACAAAATGGAACTATAATTGAAGTCGGTCTTCAGAGCTATTCGGGATATGTGAGTCGTACATACTATATTGTCGATGGGAATGAGTTTCGTGCTTTCGCACAGTACAACTTCAGGAGAACCGACTAGGAAATCTCCTAAGCCTTATATCTCAGCAAGTAAAGAACCCACAAAATAGCTATGTGGTTTGTACTATGAAGAAAGTTCTAGTTGTCTTTGATACGACTTATGGAAATACAGAGAAGATTGGACGAGAAATTGCCGCAGGAATTGACGAATCTGGTTTGGCAGAGTGCAAGGTGATTAATATCGACGATGTTGAGTCGGAAGACATCTCTATCTATGATGGTGTGCTCTTTGGTGGTCCAATCCACGCGTTCAGAGCTACCCGGGGAATAAAGAGTGCTGTGAACAAGGCTGCAAAGAAGGGACTCGATGGAAAACTGGTTTCTTCATTTGATACATATCAAGCTCCAGGACATGTAGGAAGAGCAGCCAAGCAGATTGAGGATGAGTTGAGGAAGAAGGCTAAAGGTGCCAAGGTCTTCTCGCCTGGTATGACAGCACTCGTCCTTGACCTCAAAGGTCCATTGAAAGACGACGAGCCTGCAAAAGCTCGTGAGTTCGGTAAACGATTTGCCAATGAACTGGGCGAATAGAGCGTAGACCGCACAATTCATAGAATGCTCTGAACCCCTGTTATATGGTCGAAAACACATGAAGGATCTGGATAGGTACTACGAAGCAAATCGGACCATGTGGGACCAGTTTGCTAAGATCAACGTGGAGTCGAAGTCCTACAGGACAGAAGAATTCCTCAAGGGTGAAACTGCACTCAACTCCATCGAACTCGAAGAACTCGGTGATGTTCGAGGCAAGAGCCTGTTGCATCTTCAGTGTCACTTCGGCCTTGATACACTCTCTTGGGCTCGCTTGGGTGCTGATGTCACTGGTGTTGATTTTTCCGGGGAAGGGATTTCTATCGCACAGGACCTAGCGAAGAAGGCTGATATCAATGCTAAGTTCATTCAATCAAACATATACGACCTACCTGATGTTCTGGATGAAGAATTCGACATTGTCTTCACGTCATATGGTGTACTCGTCTGGCTACATGACCTGAAGAGATGGGCTGAGATAGTCAACCACTTTCTGAAACCTGGAGGAACCTTCTACATTGCTGAATTCCACCCACTGATGTGGATCATGGACTGGGATGACCCTGACGACTTCAAAATCGTTCGTAACTACTTTTCTAGTGGTGACCCCCATGAATTTGATGTAGAGGGGTCGTACGCTGCATCGGAAGCGAAGATTGAATCGCAGGTCGATTATGAGTGGGGTCATGGACTTTCAAAGATTATAACCTCAATAGCTGAGGCTAGGCTCAGGATTCAGTTCTATCACGAGTTCAATAGGATACCATTCAAGCATTTTCAATTCCTAAAACAGGAAGAGGACGGCTACTGGTACTATGACAATCCTGAGGTGCAACTCCCTCTGGTCTTTTCCATCAAGGCTACTAAAGACATTAGCTAGGACTCACTCTCGTCCACATTGAACAGGTCATCCCATCCAAATACGACTGGCGAGAGTAGCACCCAGCCAATGAGAAGCCCAACGAGGATGTGGACGAACATAATATTCGCAACAAGGATGTCTACGATTAGCCCTATGGCTACTGCAACAATTCCCAGATATCCTCCTAGCTTTTTTCTTTTCAAGATGAACCATAGTGCGACCAACGCAATGAATGCACTGACCAGAACTATCGGTCCCCAGAGATACAGTCTCATGGTCCACTGCCTAAAGTGATATGTCAAGTAGTACCCAGCCATGTTCAGGAGAAGTGTTTCCTCCTCCAACTGTATCAAGACCCATGCAATGAATGCTCCGAGACCTCCAATAGTATAGAATAGGAATTGGGCTGCGACTATCTTTCGATCAGGCCATCTCATGTGAAGGATGAGAGTATGCAATGTATTTACTGTTTCCTAAATCCATTAGTTGTACTACTCTAGCGCTTCCACTTCAGGTCTTTTACGATGAAGTCTGCAACTGAGCTGAGGAGTCTTCCCAACTTCCTACCTTTGGGAGTGAGAATATGAATAATCTCCTTTCCATCCTTCTCTATCTCAATCAGCTCATTCTTCAATAGGAACTTACGAGAAGCCGCTACTCTGGCTCCATTGAGAGCTGGTAATGTCTTAGTTTCGAGACCTTTCTTGATGATTGTGTCAGCTCGTGCTTTTCCTTTAAGCCGTGTGAGAAGAAGTATCACGGTGAGTTCGTATTCACCTCTCAGTAACTTGACGAAGGGACTGATTTTAGCCATTGACATCCACTCCAATCTAGATGTAGCTCATTCCTTTCGAATAATTATCAATCTTCATGCTATGTCCTAGTAAATCGGTAGGTCATCTTCTGCGAATCAATAGAACTACTACAACTGCAGCAACTACAATCATGGTGGATGGGATCAGAACGAGTAGTAATGAGTCAAACCCTGGACCATTTGGAATTGTTGGAGTTGGAGTGGTGGTTGCAGAACTCGAGCTTGATGTAATATTAGACCATTCATTGTTTTCATAGGAATATACCCATGTATCGTCATGCTGTTCTCCGTCGATTTCCCACCCTCCGAATAGGATTGATACATTGTTTTCTGAATCGAATGCAAGTCCTGTGTTTATTCTACTAGAAGGTGCTTCATCAGGATACCTTCGTGTCCACGTGTTCAACTGTCCATCATATATCCAAGTATGGTCAACAGCATTGTCTCCAATCTGCCCGCCAAAGAGTATACACTTCTGGTTCATTGCGTCATATGTCATCGATGGCCATTTCAAAGGGTCTGGACTCCCTGTAGGAGTGAGTTCCGTCCAAATGTTTGCAGTGGTACTAAAGACCCAAGTGTCGTCTTGATGTCCCTGTGTTGCTGTGTTTCCTGCCGTCATTACTATGAGGTTGATGGACTCATCATAGACCATAACATGCCCGTATCGAGCAAGTGGTGTGGTTGAAGGAGC
>JBHLRQ010000063.1:0-18433 GCA_048882385.1 Candidatus Thorarchaeota archaeon
GACTGATAAGCCTTTCAGATTTATGAAAGTCATGTATCCGAACCCTTAAGATGGCGAGAATTAATCTCCTAAGTGATGACCTCACCTCACTCATTACCTCAATACAACTATTCAATGGAGGACCTTCAGTGGGTTCCCGCATTTATCAACGAGGTGAGAGATTTCTTCTTTGTTCGACCTCAAGATAATCTCCTCATTCTTCGTCCCAATAAGACAATGCACCTCAATGAAACGGGTATGAGGATGCTCAAGATGCTCTTAGAAGATGAGCCACTTGAATCTATCATCAAGCACTTCATGGATGCTGGAGGAAAGAAGCAAGTTGTGATTAATGATCTTGCTGCATTTGTAGATGACCTCCGAAATATGACTATTGGCAATCAGAACATCTACAGTTACAAAACAGCGAAGATTGTTCCATTTGGAGAAGGAGAAATCAAGTATCCAGTCCTCAGTGAAATAGCACTGACCTATAGGTGTAACAACAAGTGTAGATTCTGCTATGCATATTCACCATACCGAGAATCAGGAGAAATGACGACTGATGAAGTGAAACGGATTATAGACATCATAGTAGATGATGCTCATGTTCCTAGTCTATCATTCACTGGAGGAGAACCAACACTTCGTGATGATCTCTTTGATCTTATTGGATATGCCAGAGAAAGAGGTCTTCGGGTCAATCTCATAACAAACGGCATTCGTTGTCACGACAAGGAGTATGTACAGAAACTTGTAGATGCGGGATTAAACAGTGCACAGGTTTCTATTGAAGGACCGGATGCTGAAACTCATGACTATATAGTTGGAATACCAGGTGCTTTCGACAAGACTTTTCGAGGCATCAAGAATCTTAGAGAAACTGATATCTACACTCACTGCAACACAACAATCTGCCGTCCTAATTTGGATAAACTGGAAGCGCTCGTTGATTTTCATGCTGAAGAATTGGGTCTGACTTACTTCAGTATGAATATGGTAATCTACACAGGAACAGCAGCAAAGCTGCAAGACGAACTTCAGGTGAAATATTCGGAAATCAAGGATATTGTGAAACGTGTAAAGAAACGAGCAAACAAAAAGGGCATACAGTTTGTATGGTACGCTCCCACACCTGTTTGTTTGTTCAATCCAATCGCGAATGGTCTTGGAGCAAAGAGTTGCGCGTGCTGTGATGGATTGCTCTCAGTTGATGCAGAGGGAGGATTACTTCCATGCTCGAGTTTCAGCGAGCCAGTTGGTAATCTACTGAAAGAGGGATTCGATGAAGTCTGGTATAATCGTGCATCACAATTCTGGAGGGGAAAAGATTTTGCACCAGAGGGCTGCAAAGAATGCAATCACTTTGATTATTGCTATGGTGCATGTCCACTTTACTGGGATGTACATGGATTTGAAGAGATCAAGGAGTTTTGGCCTAAGAAGAACAGAGTCAGAGAAAAAGTTGACAGTGTAAGATTGAATCTTCGACGACGTATTCGTGGAGACCAGCACGGCATTACATGAACATTGGAGGGCAAAGCTTGACGAGGACAATTTCAGACTTGATGAGTCCAGCTGCATTGGTAGACATCGAAAGGCTTGATCGGAATATTTCAGATATGGCAAAAAAAGCAATGGAGTTTGGCGTACAACTTCGGCCACACATTAAAACACACAAATGCATAGAGATTGGCAAGAGGCAAAAGAATGCAGGTGCCTCTGGGATCACGGTTTCAACTCCATCTGAAGCATTAGTATTTGCAGATGCTGGCTTCAAGGACATAACATATGCAGTACCTCTTGCTTTGGACAAATTCAACGTGGTCTATAATATCTCACAGAAGATTAGCTTGAAAGTATTGGTTGACAATCCTCGTACAGTTGAGATGTTAGAAGAATTCAGTAAAGAGGTCGATGCCGATTTTACTGTCATGCTCAAGGTGGATTGTGGAAATCATCGGTGCGGCGTGGACCCAGATTCGCCTATAGCAGTGAAACTTGCTAGTAAATTATCTCAGGCACCTCATCTGAAATTCAATGGAATTCTCGCTCATGCAGGTCACTCATATTCCGCAAAGTCGGTCGATGAGATTAGAAAGATCGCCACTCATGAACAAGAAGTCATGGTTCGCTTCGCAAAGGCGTTGAAATCAGAACACATGGATATGAAACCAGAGGTTGTGAGCATTGGTTCAACCCCTACAGCTCGACTTGCAGAAACATTCGTGGATGGTATAACCGAAATTAGACCGGGCAACTATGTGTTCTTTGACTACACACAAGTAACACTAGGGTCATGTGAAGTGAGTGAGTGCGCATTGACTGTTCAAGCTAGTGTAATCGGAACTTACCCATATGGAGTAGTTATAGACGCTGGAGCTACTGCCCTCTCTAAGGACAAGGGACCAACCCACATAGATGAGGATAGTGGATATGGTCAAGTTATTCGCAACTATTCTGAAAATCTAATCATGGATGAACTCACAATCAGTGCACTTTCGCAGGAACATGGGAAGATATTGACACTGAAGGATCATAATCTGAATCTAGGAGACAAACTTCGAATTATCCCAAATCATTCGTGTCTAACTGCAAATCTGTATGATAACTACTTTGTAGTCAAGAATGATTTAGTGGTTGACAATTGGCCAATAGCTCGACAACGCCTCGCCGATTAATTGCCAAGGTTATGGGTGTTTTTATAGCTTGAGCCAACCATCTACTATTGGAGGGTTCCAATTGAGTAGTGGGGATGTTCAACTCAAAGTTTTGAAACATATTGAGAGTTTGGAAGAGGGAGTTCCTCAAATCTATGGAAATATTGCAGTCACCGGGTTAAGTGATACAAATGCGGACTTGTACAACGGAATCATTTCAACTCAGATAGCGCTTGAAGTTGGAAATATGCAGGTTGAGGAAACAGGAAGTGTACCAAGCTTGCACTTCAATGCGGATCAGCCAACACTGATACGTTGTGGAGAAGGAGTGCTTGGAGGCGGTTTGCAGGACCGTATTATTGCAGAAAGCACGATAGTGGAAGGAAATAGGTCTCTTAGAGTGTTCTGCATTGAGGCAGGAAGGTGGGCATCTAAGACAGGAGAATGGATACACACAAACACACCAGTCGTGATGCGCAGAGCTATACTTGAGGGGCACAGTCAACAGTATGTGTGGAGTGAAGTTCAGAAAATCCTTAGCTCGTGGGGAGTGCGATCAGGAACCAGCGCACTTGGAGAACTCTATATTCATCATGGATTTGAATTTGAAAAACTAGCAACTCGATTTAATTGGTCAGATGATGAAGTGGGCATGATTGTCACAATCGATGGCCGGGTGCAAGGAGTCGAGATTTTTGGGGATAAGATGGGACTGAGAAGAGAGTATGCATCAATTCTGAAAGAGAGCTATGCTCCCATTGCTTTGCAGACTGCAGGTGAAAGATCAACAACTTTTGAGGATGTTAATAATGGAATTAACATATTTCTCGAAGAGCTGCACTCAGGACATCGTAAAACACAACTAGTGAGTCACAATGGAAACCTAGCATATGCTTGTGCTGTCTGAATGATTATTTCAATCTGTTAACAATGGAATGTCCACAATATGGGCACTTTTCCTCCTCACCAGGTAATATTGGAGCGTCTAGCTTTCCATCGCAATTGGGACAGACAGTAATAGCTTTAGGAAGTTGAGAAACCGCCTCTTGCGTATAGATCACCCTTGAATTCTCGTCGATAACTCCCCTGAACTTTCCAGATTTTGAGAGTTCTTTCATAGCATCGACTATCTGTTCATCTGTGGATTCAGTCACACGTCGAATCTGATCGAAAGTCATCCTGCGTTGTGCATAGAGAAGGTGTAAGAGACTCTCCTTCAATGAAACAGCTTTGGGACTAACAATCTCATGAGCACCTCGATCCAAGTAAACAAGAGGAAGTCGCCGAGTTGCCAATTTCTCAGCCGCGTCAGCTACAACCTGTGGTTCTGTACCTAGTTTTCTAGCAGCATCATCAACGCTAATCCTTCCCTCTTTTTGAACAAGTGGAATGAGGTCTCCAGATACATCTCCTATACGAGCTTCACGTGTCCCTTTAGCAATCAACCAAAGACCTAGCACGAGTTCAGGCAAAGAAACAATGGCCCAAGCAACAAGTCCAGACGCAATCAAAATGATGAGTTCTTGACCTTCAATCAACATTGTACTTTGACAAACAATCAACGTCATTGCCAACGAAACTATTACCAAAATCGCTCCAACGAGTTGTAAAAGACGCGGATTCACTTCTCTCTCTCCTCAAGTACGGCGAGAACACGACTCCAATTATAGATTCCGACTTGAGAAATCACTAAGTTACTATGGACAAAAGGTAATTTTCTTCAAATATTTTGAAAAATAGGTCAAAACTTCATCCTACATTATCGGGGCGTTTCCGACGGATAAGTTATATATACAGAGACAGAACGTAAATGAAGTACAGACCCTGAAGGACGTGTACCAATCTAATGGTTATTGACAAAGAGGGTGCGACCTCAGCAATCATTCTTCACCTAACACCCGGAGAACCAGTAGTGTTCCCGGCTGAATTTGTGGCAGACATCGGGGAGAAGGCAGGGTTAGTGGTGATGCACCACAAAGACCGCGTCGTGAAGATCTTCCCAGTCGCTAACGAAGACATCTATCTGCTTAGGATTGAGATCAGTGATCTATCAAGAAACTTCCTGAAGCAGTTGAACTTTGCATTTAACGATGCAAAATTGAGCGATATCATCTTCACAACAGGAGTATGCCTACGCGGCGAACGCTGTTACTATGAGTGCTACTTCATTCCAGACCAGCTGGTTGTAACACTCAACGAACTCGAAGACAGCCTGAAGAAGATCCCTGGAGTATCCAGAGTGGTCCTCAGAAAGGTTTCCTAGACAAAGTCTAGAGACCGTGAATAGCGGTCTAGAGTAGGTCTTACCCGACGTTCCGTCCAAAACGATGTCGTATGTGGAGCCTCGGCCGCAAGCTTGAGGCTCATCATCTTTTCTTTATTTCAATGGTCAAGTGATAGTTATGCAACATGCGACCCATCAAGTCAATTCAAGTCCCTCACGGCGTAATTCTCTGTAATTTCGAAGGTTTTCTGGGATATATGCATCAAGGAAGACATTGAGGATGTACTCAGGATTGCGTTCAATCCCATAACTCTCGAAGTATTTGAGAACATTGTTAATGTCTCGTCGAAGTATCAATTCGACCTTATTCATATCCGACCATTTGTTAACAGGTTCACTTTGAGGAACATCGATAATCCAAGACTTGTTCTTCCACCATAGGGTATTGTATGCACTGAGGTCGCCATGCACATAATGAGCCTCCTTGTACATGATCAAGTATTGATCAAGTACCTCATTCAACACTACTTCAGGATTCTCGAGTTGAACATCCTTCATTTGAGGTGCTGGGGTTTCTCCATCTCCAATAAACCTCATTGTCAAGTAATTAGCAACTCGTGATATTGGAGTAGGAACTCTGACCCCAGCAGCGTAACAAGCTTGAAGTGTATCAAATTCTGCGACAGCAATGTCTTCAACCAATCCAAGTATCCATCGTGTCTTTTTGCCACTTGATTCTCGTATGTAGCCCTTTGTTGTGGATAATTTATGAGGAGTAGCCCAAAGTCTGTATGCTTTCAGGATTATTGGATGCGTGTTCCAGAGAGCTAGGAATATGGAAGCTTCTTTGCCTGCGCTCATTGGATAGAGCACATCAGTAGCCAAACCAAAATTGATTGCATCTCTGCGAATCTCTTCAAACTTCGGTTCAGTAATCTGGGCTTTTCCGCATGTGCCTCCTCTAATGGCATCTCGTTTCTGGTCAATAGCAGACCCCTTTGAGAGAGGATTGAACTTGTCTACTCGACTCATTCTGAAACCTCCACTCTAGTAACCTCATCATAATTCCGTAGGTTATGTGGGATATATTCTGAGAGGAAGACTTTGACGATTTCATCAGGATCTCGTCGAATTCCGTACTTCTTGAAGTATCTAAGCACGTTTACGATATCTCGTCGAAGTAACGACTCAATGTTCTTCATATCAGACCAAGGGCCAACTTGACAGGCTTGTGGCATATCGATGATCCATGGGCGGTCTTGCCACCAAAGGATGTTATAGGCGCTTAGATCGCCATGCACATACTTTGCATCACGATACATGAGAAGATAGTCATCAAGAATTTGATCCAGTACAAGGTTTGGTTCTTCTAGATGGACAGTTCTCAATTGAGGAGCAGGTTCAATACCCTCACCAATGAACCTCATTGTAAGGTAATTTCCAACTCTGCCAATGGGAGTGGGGACATTCATCCCAGCCTTAAAACAGGACATGAGTAGGTCGAACTCCTTTGCAGCTAGAACCTGCATTCTTCCGGGAGCGAAGTATCCTTTCTTCTTCTTTGCTTGTGATGTATTCCAGAATCTGAATGCTTTGAGAATGATCGGATGATCTTTCCAGTGTGCGAGATAGATTGATGCTTCTTTCCCTGCATTCAATTGATAGAGTACTTCTGTGGCAAGCCTAAATCTTACTGCATCTTCTCTGACTTCGTCTAGAGTGATCTCATTGATCTGAACAGTCCATCCTCTCTGGTTTCCTCGTTGAGCATCTCTCTTTATGGAGAGAGCACTAGGCTTCTTAGGATTTAGTTTCTCCACTACTCCAGCCATTCACGCCACCTCGTATGTGGAGAGTCGACATCCATGGTTTATCCCAGGGATACTATCCAGAAGCGGAGCTTTCCGCTTCATTGGACGCTGTCTGTCCGAACATCTGCAACTGTGGTCCATGTTAAACGGACCTGTTTCTTTGTTATTCTTAGTATACAACTTTTGCTTCACTCTCATTGACTGAGCGACACGCATCTTCTTTCATAGCACATAAGAACTGCAAGAAGTTGTGACCCACAGCAAACGTTGTGCCTCAATGGCATTCATACACGATGCGTATAATGAATGAATCAACACACAGAAGCAGCGAAAGTCAATCAGACTTTCTCAACGTCGGTGCAGGAAACTACTACATACTCACGTATAACTACAATCATTTGTTCATTGCACCTCCGTTATCCAATACCTGGCGCTCTAGTTGAGAAGTATATAGGCTTTCCGGTCAACGTCAGAATTATTCGTTAGCCGTGAGGGAAGGATTTATCTCCACAACGCGCCGCCGTTTCACGCTTTCCGTGTGAGAGTTCAACGAAACCGCTAGTGTCGGTTGGATGATGAAACAAAATGGCTAACCCAAGCAATCCATTGATAGTACAATCAGACAAGTCAGTTCTATTGGAAGTGGACAATCCACTTTATGAAGATGCTCGAGATTCACTTGCACGTTTCGCTGAACTCGTAAAGAGCCCTGAATATGTTCATACTTATCGTGTGACACCCCTGAGTCTCTGGAACGCCGCAGCAATGGGTATGTCACCTCAGGAGGTCATTGATGCACTTGAGGAGTATGCCAAGTATCCAATCCCAGGAAATATCTCCAGAGAGATTGTTGATTATATGTCCAGGTACGGACAACTCTCGCTATACAAGGATGGAATAGATCTTGTTCTCCTAGCTGAAGAGGAAGACCTTGCTGATGAGATATGGGAGAACAAGAAACTTAGAGAGTTCTTCATCGAACGGATTGATGAAGTCACGATTCGAGTTGACCCAGCGCAACGAGGTTTCCTCAAACATGCCCTCTTGGAGATTGGTCATCCTGTTGAAGACATTGCTGGATATGTAGAGGGCGAACATTTGCCATTTGAAATCAGAGATATCACTCTTGAAGGGAAGAAATGGGGACTGCGTAGTTATCAGGAAGATGCAGTCGCAATCTTTCATGCGGGAGGAGGAGTGAGAGGAGGATCAGGAGTTGTAGTCCTTCCATGTGGAGCTGGAAAAACAATGGTGGGCATTGGAGCGATGCACAGACTCCAAACCTCAACGATCATACTCTGTCCGAATGTTGTTGCAGTAAGACAATGGATTGCTGAGCTGCTTGACAAGACCACTCTAAGACCGGAAGACATTGGTGAATACACTGGAGATAACAAAGAGATTCGACCGGTTACTGTCGCAACGTACCAGATTCTTACCTGGCGTAAATCTCGAGAAGAGAAGTTTCCACACTTTCAAATCTTTGAAGCAAGGAATTGGGGACTCATAATTTATGATGAAGTTCACTTGTTGCCAGCCCCTGTCTTTCGAGTCACAGCAACCATTCAGGCCACTCGGAGGCTTGGACTCACTGCGACATTGGTTCGAGAAGATGAGAAGGAGGAGGATGTCTTCAGTCTTATTGGACCAAAGAGGTTTGATATGCCATGGAAACAGCTAGAAGATCAGGGGTGGATTGCTACCGCAATCTGTTATGAGATCAGACTCGAACTTCCTGATAATTTGAGAAGGCCATACGCATTGGCAGAGGACAGGAAAAAATACAGGATCGCTGCAGAAAATCCAATGAAAATAGATCTTATTCAAGAACTTATCAAACACCATGAGACAGACAATATCTTGGTAATTGGGATGTATCTAGATCAATTGAAATTGATAGCAGATCAGGTGGATGCTCCTCTGATTACAGGTAAAACTCCAAATGATGAGAGACAGAGGTTGTATGAAGCATTCCGAGAAGGAGAAGAGAAGATACTCATAGTTTCGAAGGTTGCGAATTTTGCTCTTGATCTTCCTGATGCAAATGTAGCAATCCAAGTATCAGGAACTTTTGGTTCTCGTCAGGAGGAGGCTCAGCGTCTTGGTAGAATCCTACGACCCAAAACAGATGGAAGTTTTGCCCGCTTCTACTCTCTAATCACAAAAGATACTCGTGACATGGACTTTGCAGCTAAACGTCAACTCTTCCTTACCGAACAGGGATATCAGTATGTTATTGCTTCAGCAGATGAGAAGGTATGGGAAACACCTCCTGAGAGTTTCTTTAACTAAACATCTCGTTCAAACGAATAATCTTAGCACGAGTATAGTCCATTACAGCTGCACGACTTTCAATTGTGTTCAAGTTTGCCTCCACAAGACCAAAGTCCATGGATAGGAGTCTCTCAAGTGACCAGATGATTAACCAACATAGAGCTATGGGCTGCAGCTCTTCAACTCGGTCCCTCTCATAACTGTCTAGCAGAAAAGAAGGAATGCTTACCAAATGATCAGGGGATTCAATGAGATGTGCTAAATCATAGTGACTCTCGCCGAGGGAACAAGATTCCAAGTCAATTAGTGATGCTTTTGAAGACTGGAATACAACGTTGGGTATCCAAAGGTCACCATGCATCACGGTCATTGGCCAAGGACCCAGGATTTCAGCATATTCGAGAATAGCTTCAAGAGTCTTATTGAATGAGTCAATTAGAATACTCAGATCCTTGGAACAACATGTAAGACCAGGATGGCTTTCGACCTGCCAGTGATAGGTCAGGATGTAATCAAGTGGGGAAAAGTGACTGTGAAGACCGGGTGGTTTATGCTGATGAAAAATCTTGAGGCATTCCTTGAATTGAATAGTTTCCTGATTCGAAAGGGCATCAATTGATTCGTAGATCACTCCATCAATATATTCTAACAAGATGAATGGAGTTTCTTTTTGATTCGACAGTTTCCCAATAGAGAGAGGAGATGTAGTGACACCTAATTTGCCATAGAATTTACTAACGTGAAAGAGATAATCATAGTATGTTGGACTGGGCTCAATTGACCAAGGCATTTTAAGGATAAAAGAAAAATCTGAAGAGGTTCCTCTGATATTGATATTTGACCATCCTCCTATAACTTCTCTCTCTAAAATCACTCTGTTATCGAAAAGCTCACAAGATTCAGAGAGTAACTTTTCGAGATCGGTGATTGAGAAACCATGAACTTTGGATATATAGCGCCTTGTCATCTCTAGAATGTTCAATTCAGGATAACTTCTAAAAGGCTGTCGGGTGGCATCCTGTCTATGAACGGGAGAGATGTTCTTCTTATTCTCACACACCTTTTCAGAAAAAAAGGAAATCCAATTCAAGTTGATGATGCAATTGAATTCATTTCATTCAGATGTCGATACGGACGACCAAGCCAGGTTAGACGATTGCTCAATATGGCAATTGATAACGAAATGATTTCACGGGATGAGGATTCCATTAGAGCAGAGTTTCTCTTTGATCGTCAAGTCCTACCACCAAACCTTGTAGAATCTCTGAAAAATAACTTGAGTGTAGGTAAAGACTTGTAATCAATATCTTAGGACTCTTCTGAAGCCATCTCTCTTATTGAAGCCAAAAGAGCAGTTAGATGGATAAACGAATTCTTACCTTGTAGAAGTCGATAGTCAATCTCAGAAACTCTATCAAGTAAGGAAATCATGGTTTCAGAATTGAAAGGTCGTTTTACAATATCACGCTGTATTTCAAGACACACTTCCTGAGGTGAATACCCTTCTATTGCTATCAATTTTCTGAGTTCTTTGCGGGCACCTTCATATTTTCCATCAATCGACATTGATACAATCTTACGGACTCTCGAGATGAGCTGCGTTTCAGAATACTCATAGATGACATCTTCTGTAACGGATTTACTAGCAGAAGCAGCAATCTGTAGAAGATTGATGGTACTACGAAGGTCGCCTCTGGATTCTCTGGCGATTGCAGCAACTGCAGAGTCATCAATTGTAACGTTTTCCTTCAAAGCGATATCTCGAACAAAATCCTGGGTGATTTCCTTATTGGAAGATGGGAATTTGAGAACAAGAGACCTAGAGATAATAGCAGGACTCCATCCTGCAAGAGTTGGAGTGATGAGAATGAATCTACAGGCGTCACTATAGAGTTCCATAGTTCTTCGCAATGCTTGTTGCATACTATGAGTTAGTGCATCTGCCTCATCCAGCACAAGTATCTTCACTTTATCATCAACAACCGTTCCAGTGGATGCAAAGAACCTGATAGCTTCCTGAAGTAACTGGCTCCTAGTGGGTGCTCCTGAACGCCCACGTATCTTTCGAGCTGCCTTTGCTTCACGATAAACGACGGACATATACTCATCCAATTCAGAGCGATCTTCACGTCCTAACTTTGCCAAATCTTGAACCGATCTCTTCGCTTTTGAAACTGGCAAATCCCAAACATCACGGATGTTTAATAACTTGTAATTGGCGCCAAAACTATCCCCGAGAATCTCCTTTGAGAACAACTCAGCCGCTGAAGTCTTTCCAGTTCCTGCTGGACCATAAAAAATCATATTAGTATACACACTGGACTCGGCTAAGGATTTCAACCGATTTATTGTATTCTCCTTTCCAACAAAATCATTCCAATCTTTGGGCCTATATTTTACACTCCAAAGAGCTGGTTCCAAATTTACACACCTATCATCGAGTCATCTCAAGCTTTGATAAGCTTGTTTCTTTTCCAGAAAACCTATGTGTTTCAAATTCTAAACTTTCCCGAATATCAAATTTGACGAAACCAAAAGTTACTTAATTGCTCAAAAGCTGGGCGCTTGTTTGCAAATCTCAATTTCACGGGCTGGTAATGAGAATGGCACGAGAAACGTTGGAAAAAGAACTTGAACACATCCTCAGAGAGGATTTACTCATCGCATGTCAACGATGGGATATAGATGTCACAGGCAAGGATAGCGGAGCCTCTCTCATAAAAATGCTAGCTGAGAAGATGCGCGACCCAGAAGCTCAAGAGAAAGTCTTTGCTACTTTTACAACTCTGGAGCGTGACCTCCTTGGAATCCTTACTCTTAGTGGAGGTGCAATGAGTTATGACAGACTCAAACCATTCCGGAAAATTTACAGCTATGGCCAACTAAACCAGACTGAGAGAGATCTTCGCAAGAAAGGTATCATCATTCGTCGGATGATGTCTAGACTCACTGAATTTGGTAGAGAAGTTGCTGAGTTCAAAGTTCTTGATTTCTTCATTCCTTACTTGAGGGAATTGTTTTCAGCTAAGCCAGAACCACAACCTGAGAAACCAAAGAAAGTCAAGAACATAGTCGACGAAAGGGATAGTCTTCTCATTGATATGCTGTTACTCATTTCCTATCTCGCGAAGAAGGAAGTCCATATGACAAGTTCATGGGAGTTTCCAAGACGAGAGAGTGATAATATCATGGAGTCTATGTCTAAACCACAGGATGAAAGGTTTGAATTGGTTCAGAAGTTAGCACGAAAGGTAGGCGCATACACAATTGGTGAAGATGACAGAGTTATTCCAGGAAAAGTAGATGCTCTATTTGCAGGACGCCATTATCATGTAGCTAGGAGATTGCTCCTATCACAATTAGGGCGAACTCGTGCAATATGGGCTACACCTGATCAACCAACAGAGTATACACTCAATCTCGCAATTTGCAGACTCAGGGAGAGTACTACAGAAGAGTGGATTAGTATTGAAGAATTGCGGGATTGGATTCGCAGTGAATTGTTTATTGACAATCAGCAACTGAAGTGGATTCAGGTTGATGAGGATAGAGTGCAGCTTTCTCTTGAAACACCAATATTGTTGGGGATTGTTGAAGCTGCATATCGAGGTAAGAAGCTACTAGGGGTTAGACTCACTGAAATTGGAGAAAGCGTACTCAAAGGCAAACCTCGACCAAAATCAGAAAATGCTGAGAGTTTCTTTGTCTTGCCCAACTTCGAGCTGACTGTCTTTACAAGTGAGATGGAATTTCAGAACCTCTATAGACTCATGCTCATAACAGAACCTGTACGGACTGATGTTGTCAGCACATTCAAACTAAGTGACAAATCGGTATTTCAAGCAATTGAGATTGGTCTCAGGGAGGATGATATTCTTGGATTTCTTGAAAAAGAGAGCAGCAAACCTGTACCAAAGAATGTTGTTAGATCAATAACAGACTGGACCTCACAAACAACCTTCACCACAATCGAAGATGTGATTCTCTTTGAAACTGAGAACGAAAAGGATTTGGAGAAACTAATGCTCATACCAGCATTTACAAAATCCATTGTCCGAAAAGTCGGTCCAACAGCAGTCATTGTTTCGGGGGACATGGAGAAATTCAGCGACTCACTTAGAAACCACAAATGTATGGTGCAGAGAAAAAGTCAAGCTGATGACGCATCTTCATCAGTAGGCAGTTCTGTTGCTGAGCAATTCTTAATTTATGGTGAAGAGCAGACCATCGAAGACATTCCAGATCTTTGTGCAAATTGTCCTGCTTTGCAATCATGTAACAAGATAATCAGAAGGAAGGGAAAGATCAAGAGGAGTGTATAGAACTGTCAGGATTGATTTCAGAAGAGCATGAGACCTTTTTTTGGTGTTCGAATCTTGGATGAACCAAATCCCTCAGTTCCTACAGAGTATGGAAGAAACAAATTCCCCCATCTATGTGGACTAACTGGAGCAAGCCCCACTCTTTGTGAAGAAATCCACGAAAAGAACCACTGGTTTCAAGATATCCTCTTCCAGACATTGGATAAGCTCCAGTGATATTCGCATACTTATCCTATGAGAATGGCCATGGGAACAGTCTAGGTGGAATGTGTGGCCAGGGAATGAATCCAGGTGAAATAATGTTCATCAGAGGGAATAATGGTGTGAATATAACCGTCACGAGCAACAGCAGGGCGAAGGTAAGAGTGTGTATAGCTGTGACATAGGTGTAGTAAGGCCGTATGTATGAATAGAATGCAAAGGCGGGAATTGATAATGCCACCATTGCCATTATCTCAACAGGATCAAAGAAGAATGGCATTGAGATGGGCCAAAGGAAGTAGAATATACCGGTAATCTTCTCACTCGATGTTTCATGATGAGCTATCTTGTGAATGCCATCGACTCCTTGTGAAAGGAAGAATACAGGAATCAAGAGCCACCATTGCAATCCAACAAAGAACATAGGACCTGCATAGAATAGAAGATCACCAACACTCTCGACTCTTTCCCAAAGTGGGTTACGACTGATGAACTCAGTCATCTCAGTCATATAATAGCCCAACATCTGAAAAGCTACAAGGATTGGTAGAAGGAAGAATGAGATTATGATCATAATTACTGCAGCCTTGGGCAGCTCAGAGATTTTCCCTTCATGGTAGTTATCTAATGGATAGATTCCATGAAGCGTAAAAGCTGTCAAAAGGACAAGAACTCCACTCGGTAGAAAGTACAGTGGTTGGAATATATACATCCAGACGCTAAAATTCTCATAGACATTGCCAGATATCATGCTATAAGATGGATTGAGAATCGGAAGAAAATACCAGACACCGAACACGACAAGGAGCTCTGGAATCAACATCTTCAGTCGATAGTCTTGGACAAAATTCATAACAGGACCAGGTTCGTTAATTTGTTCTTCCATCATTGGAACCTCTAGTACTAGTCGAATGTTGGTTTTCGCGCGGCAACGTCATCATCTTCCTCACGCAGTTTGTGTTGGAAGGGTCTACCTTGACCATAGATTTGTGGGTCCATTCCTTTTGTCTTACTCATGATGGTGAAGAAGCCTCCAATCTGTATAACAAGCGATACTAGGGAAACCACAAACACATCAGGAAAATACTCATGAGAAAAAAGTTGGAAAACCCATATTGTTGGATACAGAATCAATTGAATGACGATTCCGAAAAGAAGCATCAAAACCCACTTGTTTGTCCAATTTGACGCCATTATTCTGCATTCCTGCTGTGATTAGTTAGCAGCTTCGCAGATTGGTCCTTAATTAAAGGTGTTGTTGACAACTAATTTGGGTTATAGTTATCTTTCAGTTCATCCGCTAGAAGAATAGCAAGGCTCCTGAAATCTCTAACCGAGATATTGGGGACACTGCTTGTTCTTTGAGGAATATCAAATCGTGCAACGATGACTATGACATCATCGTCCATAGAGTATTCAAGAAGAGCTGGATATCTTGTAGCAATTCTGAAGGTTTCTTCTTTGGATGAAATTTTCCCGCCTTTGTAGATTGTCCCAACTAGATAGGGATATGCAAAGCCAGAGTGAGAGACCTGTACTTGCATCTGCACTGTTTCAGGAAGACCAGTAACATATGCTTTTACCTCAGCTTCTAGAATCGTTTGCACTCCTTCTCGAACTCCAAGCTCCACATTTACACCTGCTCTCACACTTCTTACTCCTGAGAGGGCACGAGCAAATTCATACACATCACCTTTTACTGGGGCCTTGAAGAACTCCTGCGCATCGATCTGTGGAATTCGAAAACCAAACACAAACCCAGCCACAGCAACGATGGAGTATAGGACAGCAATTAGAATGATCGAATCAATTATCGGATTAAAAAGAACGATGTCAAGATCTGGCAATATCAACATGACAAATCCAAGGATTGCAACGAAAATGAGCGAGCATCCACAACCACAAAGGTCACCTGGATGGGAGTAAAGGTTTCCGTAAGACTCTTCGTATTTTTCTAACATATCTTCGTATTCAACAAAGTCAACCCAAGCTTTACGTTTTTCCCACTCACCAGGTATGTAATCTATGGCTCTCTTAGATCCAGCACCCATACCTAGGGATATGAAGAAGACTACTATTGGAAGGCCTACATACACAAGTATCTGAAAGAAGAAATCAGAATATAGAAAATCCAACGTCACTGCAACTAAAGCAAAAACTACAGCCAAAACTGCAAATAACTTGTTGACTTTGCCTTGGCGACTGTAGTCTATGATATTTATCTCACTCAATCCAATCCTTCCCGCACTTTCGGAATATCTTGATAAGAAATAAGGTCTACGATAGTGGGGCAAATCGTTTTAGATAATTCTCTACATCATCTATAACTTCAGCAAGAAGATCTTCTTCACCTCTTACCTCGATGTATCTGAGTAGCGTTTTCTTAACAATCTGGGCAATTAGATAAGGAAACACTTCACTTGGAGATTCATCAACCACCAGTAGTTCTTTTGACTCTTCGAGTTGGAGAAATGATGCGACTCGAGTCAATTCAGAAGATTCACTCAATTGGCATTCAATTCTAGCCACACTCTCAATATCTTCTATGCGAGCAATAGGTGTTTGATTTCGAACAATAAAATATCCCCCAGCTTCGCCTAATGATATTTTTACACCAGCCCAAGAAATCCCAGGAGCCTGCTCCATGATATTAACAAAATTACGAAGTAACTTCGGATGAGAGTATGAGAAGTGAGGTGTTGCATCATTTGGTATATACCTGAAAACAAGATTGGCAAAGACGATTCCAAAAAGTAGGACAAGAAATCCAAAAATTGTTGGAGTCGCTGCTATTAGATAGATTGTAGATCTCATTAAAATAAATGGAATGAACAGTGCCACACTGAACAATATAACTGCAGTACAAATCATTGGGTAATTAATTATGGACAATAGATGTTGATAGGAAGCACGATACTGATTCATCATGTTCTCATATTCAGATAGTGTGATTTCTCGTTGTTGGAAGTCCCATTCAGGCTCAGTGTATGAAATGCTAGCTTTCATTCTCCAAGTGATACCTATGAGGACAGGTAGCATACTAATGAAAAGGAAAGTTGCCCATGAGACCCACTCAACCGGAGTTTCATAGAGGTTCAAGAGGCGATACTGTGCAATCTCAAATCCCATGAAACTCCATGCTAGAACTACAATGAATATGATAATTTGAGAAGGACGTTGTGTTGTTAGTTCTAGTGGAGCATCATTCATCTCAATCACTCACGAGAAGGGTCTTATGATGTATCAACTCTTTCTACATTGAGCTTTTCTAGTATCGCCGCTAGCTTTTCGTTCTCTCCTCGAGTATGAAGCCATTCGATTATGATAATTGCAACTCCGTTTTCTATAACCTGTCTTACATCTTTGACACCAGGTACTTCCCTCTGGTATTCTATTGGATATTTCACATAGTATCCAGTCCTGTCTTCATCAACGAATTTTCTGAAATATCGCTCCTCAGAGAACCACCACCAGAGAGTCTCTGGGTGATTATTTGATTTATAGAGCCTACAAAGCACACGATTCACAGATCCTAGTTCTTCAGACCAAGATTCTATGTAACCTTCCTTTTCTAGACCAGAAACTCTGCCTACAACTCTCGGAGCTGCATACACACTATATCTTCCTAGTTCAGCTTTGTCAAGAACCACGCGAACATGTGATAAACCTGGTACAGTTTCTTGAAGTTTGGCTAATCTTATCGTTTCTCGCATTAGTAGAATATTGAAATCATCAGAAGCAGCATTCGATGTAGCTCTAAGTGCTCCAATCGATGCAATTGAGTATGAAAGAGACATGGATAAGGCATACATCCATGTATCTAAGGGAGTAAGTGTTGGAGTTTCAGTTAACAGATAGACAGGTAGTGCAGAAATGAATAGAAGCAATGCTATGGGGATGAAGAAGATCCAGTAATTACTGTTTGCAACCAGTTTCCAATATTTCTGCTTATGCTGTTTTTCTAGCCGCTTGGCATCTTCAATGGATAGTTGCACAGGTTCATATTTCCAATTCGGATCAGTGTATTCAATGGCATTCTTCTTGCCATGCCATCCAACTGCAAACCCACACGATGTTATCAGAATAGGGATGCCGATGAAGACTCCTAGGATGATTAGCCAATCCCATGTCGTGATTGGAAATACATAGTCTGCAAGAAAATATCCGAGCGCAAGACTACCGAGAATACCGAGGATTATTTCTATGTATGTTTTTGACATCGACCTATAAGTGATGATTTTCTCGTTCATCTCTACTCGCCTGAAACTATCTGCTAAGCCATCTCTCCACTCTTTAAGGATTGCTAATGTTTGGAGACTTATGCAAATCTTTATTACTCAAAATGAGGTTGAATAATTAAATATTGTTAATTTTATCAAGGAGATGAAATCAAATTGCTAAAGATAGGTGATAAAGCACCAAATTTCACAACAACAACAGAGAGTGGTGAAAAGTTTAAACTTAGTAGTCTTAAGGGGAATAAGGTCTTCCTCTATTTCTATCCAAAAGATAACACACCTGGATGTAAAGCGGAAGCCTGTTCAATCCGGGACAATTATGAGGTTTTCGAAAAATCGAACATCCCAGTATTTGGGGTTTCGGGGGGAACAGAGAAATCTCATAAGAGTTTCAAAGAGAAGAACAATCTACCATTTCCTCTTCTCATGGATGAGGATTTCGAGATTGCCAAACTCTACGATGTCTATCAAAAGAAGAGCATGTACGGGAAAGAGTACATGGGTATTGAGCGAACAACCTTCCTCATTGATGAAAAAGGCAAGATAGAGGGAATATTCGGTGGCTCAGAGGGAATCGATAAGGTCAAGACCAAGGAACATGCGGACCAAGTCATCAAGTTCTGGGGTCTCAAACTGTAGAGGAAATTGCAGTGTTAAAGGTAGGCGACGAAGCTCCAGATTTCGAAACCGTAGACGACACAGGTGAACGATTCAAGCTGAGTGA
>JBHLRQ010000064.1:0-18311 GCA_048882385.1 Candidatus Thorarchaeota archaeon
TAACCACTCAATCTCAATTTCCGTCACGGAAAGCTTTTTGTGCTATTATTTGAATGTTTGAACAACTATTCAAATGAGTGAGATGTGTTGACTAAATTAAAACAAATTTCAGAGTCTGAGGAATTTGAGGAAACTGAAATGAGCGACATGATCAGCATCTTCAAGTCACTCTCAGATCCGTCAAGAATTCGAATCATATCTGTTCTAAGCAGGCAACAAGATATGTCTGTCAGTGATATTGCGAATCATCTTGATCTTGAGATAAGTCTTGTAAGTCACCATCTCAGTACGTTGAGACTTCAGGGATTCGTAAAATACCGGAAAGAAAAGAGACAGGTATTCTATAGCATTGATGATGACTGTATAATCGATATTCTACAGAGGGCAAGAGATCATGTCGCAGGAAGTTAGTACTGATACCTGTGCATCCTGTGCAACAACTGCAGGTGTAGAGACTCAAAGATCAAAACGATACAAGTATACAATGGCAATTCTATCAGCATCTACTCTAGCAATTGGCATATTATTTGAGTTACTCTCTTTTGAGGTCATCGTGCTTTATGCAATATTCATTATTTCTATGTTATCAGCGGGACAGTTCATAATTCCAAGAGGTGTGAGAGGTCTCATTCATTTACACCTCGATATGCACTTTCTTATGAGTTCTGCTTCAATTGGAGCCTTCATAATTGGTGCACCTGCAGAGGGGGCAGCGGTTATGTTCCTATTCTACATATCCATGCTGCTTGAGGAACGAGCAGAGGATCAAGTAAAGAGAGAGATACAGAGTCTTGTGGAATTAGAACCACAAACAGTCACAATCCGTTTGAAGGGAGCAGAAGCATGTATCCCACCAACAGAAGCACAAAGAGGAGACATTCTGATTGTGCGGCCAGGTTCTAGGATTGGACTAGATGGAATAGTTGTTTCTGGTTCAACCTCTGTGAATCAAGCTCCGATAACAGGAGAATCTGTTCCTGTTTCCAAAGTGGTTGGTGATCAGGTCTATGCTGGCACGATAAATAATGAAGGATATATTGAAGTTGAAGTCACCAATGAATCGAACGACACGGTACTCTCAAGAATCGTCACTCTAGTTGAAGAAGCAAAAAGCAAGAAAGCTCCTACTGAGAAATTAATCTCACGATTTTCGAAAGTATATACTCCTATAATGGTAATACTCACGATACTGCTTGGTTTGGTATCCTTGATTCTTGGGGCATCACTTATTGAAGCAACATATCGAGCATTGACTTTACTTGTGATCAGTTGTCCATGTGCATTTGTTGTGTCTATCCCTGTCAGCATGGTCTCTTCAATTGCTGGTTCCGCAAGAGATGGTGTTCTTGTGAAAGGAGGAATTCACATCGAACAGTTAGCAAAAACCAAAGTAGTTGCATTTGATAAAACAGGCACTCTTACGGAAGGAGTACTATCAGTCAGTGATGTGTGTCTGCACAATGAACATACTCGATCCAAGGTCCTTTCAGTTGCCGCATCCATTGAGCAAAAGTCAGAACATCCAATTGCACGAGCCTTGGTGTCAGCTCTTGAAGAAGAAAAGATGCACATAACAGAAACTGGAGATTTTCTTGCATTTCCTGGAAAGGGAGTAGGGGGACAGATTGGGGAGAATAGATACCTTGTTGGTAATCGTCGACTTCTGGATGATGAAAAGATACCATTAGTCAGACTATCAGAACATAGCTGTGGAATTGGTACTATGGTATATGTTGCTGAAGAGTCTGAACATCTTGGAACTATTGTTTTGTCTGATACTTTGAGACCAGGATCATCTGAAGCAATACATGAGCTAAAACTGATGAATATTAACACATTCATGCTAACAGGTGACAGCAGAGATTCTGCGGAAAAAATAGCTGCAGAGATTGGAATTGACGAGTGGCAAGCTGAACTTCTTCCTGAAGAGAAGGTCGCGACAATAGATGACCTCCGAAGAGTTGGTTCAACAATTATGGTCGGAGATGGAATCAATGATGCACCTGCATTGGCTGCAGCTAATGTTGGTGTTGCAATGGGAGCTGTTGCATCAGACGCAGCTTTAGAAACATCTGACGTAGCTCTTATGGAACAAGACCTGACGAAAATTCCAGCTTTGATAAAGAAGGCAAGAAAGACTATGTCCATCGTTCGTCAGAACATCGGACTATCGATATCCATCAAGCTCATCACAGGAATTCTCGCTGCGCTGGGTCTCGTTAATCTTTGGTTTGCAATAGGAATTGGAGACATGGGTCTAACTTTTGCTGTTATTGTGAATGCATTAAGGCTGGTTCGCAAGTAGTTGCATTATTACTTGTAAGAATTCAATGAATACACTGATGCTGCAAGAAAAACAAAGACTAGACTCAACGTGAAGATTGGAAGAACCAGAAGTACATAATATGTATCTGCGAGAATGGCGACAAGATATACCATTATTGTTCCTAAACTCAGGTTGATAATTGGGAAAGAAAATGCTAGAGGAACAGGAAGCGTTTGTGGATCATTTGTCATTACTGGAACATAAGAACCAATGAGATTACCAGTGGCTGTAAAAAGTAGCACAAGTGGACCAGTTAGAGTTATGATTGCTAGATAGCCCTCAATGTGTAAAAGATATATCAAGAAACCACAGGCTGGAACAACTGTGATTACAACTTCAAAAAGGCTGAGTAGATACTTTGCTAGGATAATATCACGAGGTCTGAATGGTGAAGCTTTCAGCAGATAGACATTTTCTCGTTCATCTGCAAAGCTAAGCATCGATGTGACACTCCCCATTTGTACAAACATAATCATCAATAGGATAAATGCAGGTACAATAGCAAATGCAAGTCCTGATGGTATCTCAAGTGTAGGAAACCATGAAGGTCTGACTATATTAAGAAATAGAATAAACAAGGTTCCGAAAATTGCATAGATATACTTCCATATCTGCATCGGTGATCGTAGTCGACTCCAAAAATCTTTCAACATAATCCAAATCATTGGGTCATTAAAACGTGAATTGGAAAAGTCAACTTCACCATGTATTATCCTGCTGAAACGACCTTCAGTTTGCTCCTGACCCTTTATTGCAGCAAAGATCTCATAGTATTCATATCCTGTGAGATTTGCGACAAGAAGCAGACAGATTGCAAAGTCGTTAATTATCAAAATGACACTCCAAAAGGGATCCACTCCCTGCGCGAATAGACCTGTAAACTCGGTTAATGTAAGAGCCAAAGCGTTTGATGGGAAAACCAAAACAGCTTGGAAATTCTCAATGAGCCAAGGAGAAGCAGGGAGCAATACAAGTAAAACCAATCCGATAACCAGAAAATGTCGTAGTGGATTAGATGTCCTTCTAGAAATCCAAAGACGGGCATATGAGCTCATTGCACCAAGTAGATAATTGATTTCGAGAAAGAGAATGACAATCACAATGACGGTAGCTACGGTAAAGAAAAGAAATCCTGCGGAATTTAAGAGCGGAAATATTGATAGTAAACCAAGGACAATGAAAGAGATTTTACGTAGTACCCGACGGCCATAACGGCTTAGAAAGAGTTGATGCGGTTTTACTGGCATAGACATCATAAGACTCTCATCGATATTTGTGAGGACAGCAGCAGGACCAATACCAAAGTATCCACTCACCACAGCTGTAGCGCTGAGGACAGCAATAGCAGCATAAACCATCCAAACATCAATCGTATCTTCTAGGAGAGTACTGATTCTTCCAATTAGGGGGGTGAATGTAATAAGACTCGATATAACTGAGCTTACAAACAGGACACCAAAGAATGTGATACCATAGAACATAAGCATACTTGGAGTTGTGAGTGCAGACCTGAACTGGTTGTACAACATTCGAAACTCATTCTTGAGAAGTTTGAATGTTGTCATTTAATGCCCCCTACTCAGGAATACCGCCAGTCAGACCCAGGAAGACTTCTTCAAGGGATTCTGCTCCTGGTTGAAGTTCAAGCAATTCTTCAAGAGTACCTTTGCCAACGACATCACCTTCATTCATTATGACGAATCTATCACAAAGGTCAGTTGCAACTTCTAGAATGTGAGTAGAAACCAGAATTGCTGAACCTTTATCCTTTAGTTGTTTCAGTAGTTTCTTCAGATTCCAGGCTCCTCGTGGGTCAAGCCCATAAATTGGTTCATCTAAAGCGAGTATGTAAGGAGGTTCTCTCACAAAAATCCCGATCAACAGAGCTCTTTGTAGGTTTCCTTTTGATAGAGTGCCTATATAGGAGTCTATGAATTCATCAAATTGAAATAGTTCAACATATTTCCTTGTTCTAATCAGGGCTGTTTCTTGAGGAACATTGTATATGCGAGCTACAAAGGCAATGTATTCTCTAGAGGTTAAGCTAGGATAGCAAGTTGGCTTTTCAGGGATGTACCCAATCCGTGACTTGGCTTGTAAAGGAGATTGTCGAATATCATAACCATTCACATGAATTTGACCACCTGTCGCACGAATGATGCCGGTCAACATTCGAAGCGTTGTTGTTTTTCCAGCCCCATTGGGACCAACTAACCCTAGAATCTCTCCAGGATGTACTTCGAGATTGAGTTTCTTTACAGCAACAGTCTTTCCAAACGTCTTAGTAACTTTTTCCAACTTGATTGCTGGATTATGAAGCTCTATCTTTGGAACAACCTCAGGCGTTCTTTTAACGAGCTCTTCCATGAGCTCGTTGATTAGCCAACTACGCTGAATAGTACGTTTTGTAATTGGCACCTTCAGTACACGAGCCAAATTGATCAGTTCGTCGCCTTTCATACGTTCGATGTCAACACGATCAATCAAATATGAGTACGCTCCCGCCTAATATGACCCCTTTCAAGCATGAATCCTTTTTTTATTCTTCGCCAATATCAACTAGCTGGTTTGCGTACAACCGTACTATTTCTGAAAATAGTAATCAAGTTCATACGGTATCTTTCGGATAAACCTCAGATTCCAATCAACCACTTCGGTAATCAAAGGATAGATTTCAACCCCTCCAGAATGAGCTTTGCGAAGGGCATCGCCAAACAAAGGATCAGTCCTATCATTGGGAGAAAAGACAAGTGCATCAGGTCTTTGAATAACAAATATTATCGCAGCTCTTGAAGCAGATCCATCTTTTAGTGAAGCTGCAAGGTGCATAAGATGACGAGTACCACGAATAGTAGGAGCATCAGGGAAAATAGCTCTTCCATCCTCAACAAGAGTGCAGGATTTTATCTCGATGTATGTAATTCCTTCAGGTCCTTCTAGTTTGAAGTCGAAACGCCCATCATATGCGCAGGGTTCCGAAATTACTTGATCATAGTTTGCAAAGAAAGGAAGTCTATGAGATAGGAGAAGTTTTTTGATGAATCTGTTGGGAAGATTGGAATCGATCGAAACCAACACACCATTATATTCTATACCAATCATATCAAAGTCAGTCTTTCGATGAGGAGCCACGTTCTCTCGAAGGTAGATTTCATTTCCAGGAACCATAAACTCATACATACGACCGGGATTAGGAATGAAAACCTCAGTTTCTTTGTTTTCAAGTTTCACTATACCTAGGAATCGATTGGGTCGTTCAATGAGAGTTGCCTTTCTGATTCTAGGATTCTCCATTACTGCTTGTCTCCATTTGTTTGTACACCAATTGTTCTTCTAAAATACATTCAGATGGAGGAGGTTGACGCGAAAACCTATTACGAAAATTGAGTACATGTAACTGCTGCGAGTCGTTCTGAATTAGTTGGAAGGGAGAGGTCAAGTTGGAAACACGAGTCCTTCTTGTTGATGATGACATGGAGCTCCTAGATATTGCTAGAATTCTTTTACAACAGAAGAATCCCGATTTGGAAATTGTTGTAGCCACGTCGGTGAAGGAAGCACTTGAGAAATTAGATGATGAAACATTCGATGTGATAGTTTGTGATTTCCTCATGCCAGATTCGACAGGATTGGACCTGCTTGAAGCGCTCAGAGCCGCGGATAATAATATTGGATTTGTAATTTGGACAGGTCACTCAAGTGAAGAAGTGGCAATTAAAGCACTAAATTTAGGCGCTGATCATTACATTCTGAAAAGTACAGACTATCGAAACCAATTTTCTACAATCAAGGACATAATTCATGAAGTTCTCCTTCATAAAGAGGACAAAGGAAAAGTTTCTCCCAAGATCACCCAAGAAGATGCAAGTAAATTCATTCACAAGCTTTCTCATGATGTTACTGGGATTGCTCATAACATCATGGGTTACGCAACACTCCTGGAGGAAGAAATCAATCCAGAATACATTCAGGGTATCTCCCGATTGGTTTCTAAATTGAATGACAGAATCAAACGGGCTGTCACAGAAATCGATGAAGAAACACTTGTCAAAAGATCCTAGAGGAATTCAGTCAAACATGCTTGCTCAGAAGCTTCACTCAAACCTGATACTTTTACACCAATGAGCCTCAGAGATTTTTCACGATCCCTGCTGTGTTCGAATATTTCTACAGCCAATCGATTTAGAAGTTCAGAATCATCAGATTCAACAGGAATGCTTCTACTTCTTTGAATTGTGAAATAATCACTGTAACGAATTTTAATTGTTACAGTTCTAAACCGCAATTCCTTTTTTCTGAGTCGTTCTCCAATCCGATCACACATTTTCTTGAGAACAGTATGCACGTAGTCCATGGCATCCGGTTCTATATCCTCCATGAAGGTTCTGTCTTTACTGATAGATTTCCTTATTCTCGGACCATTATCAATGATTGGTCGCTCATCGATACCTCTGGCTCGGCGATACAACCAACCGGAAGAACGACCCATGGCTGGCCACAACTCTGGAATGGTCATCTTCTGAATCTGACCAAGAGATGAGATACCAAACTTTGCCAGTCGCTCTGCAGTCTTTTTTCCAATACCGTTGATTGCATCAACAGGAAGTGGTTCAAGAAATCTCATGACATCTGATGGATCGGGACCAACAATTGTGATGCCTCGTGGTTTGTTCATACCTGTCGCTACTTTAGCAACAGCCATATTTGGAGCAACTCCAATCGAACAGGGGAGCTTTGCGTTATGCCAGATCGACTCCTGTATCATTGAAGCGAGTTTGTGAGGACCTCCAAATAACTGGACACCGTCTGTAACTTCTATATACGCTTCATCAATACTTGCACGTCTAATTCGTTCTCCATCAGCGTATTCACGTAACAATTCCATGAATTCATCAGAAGCAATACCGTAGCTTTCAAATTCTCCTTCCACAAAAGCTGCTTCAGGACATAACCTGTAAGCTTGTGAAACCGGCATTCCAGATCGAATTCCCTTTGCCCTTGCTTCATATGATGCCGCTCGGACAACACCTCTTCCCTTTCCACCCTTGGGATCATGTCCAACACAAACAGGTCTACCAGCTAACTCAGGATGATTCCTATATTGCTCAACAGATGCAAAAAATGCATCCATATCAACATGCATGACCCAACGTGACATTTACGACCCAGTTATTATTGTAAATTATTCCAATAGCAGTTCTCCATACTAATCATAACCTTGAGTAGATAGATTGGTCTCAGGGAGATAACCGAACGTATTGATTATACATCGCAGAGAATCCTATATGGATTTTCGAAGTTCAGTATCAATCAAAGGCAGATTAATCATGAGTGGAAAGACAAATGGAACAAGAGGTTCAAGAGAATTCAGATAACAAGCTTAGCCAAGAAGAAGAGGCATTCAGGTACAGAGCCATAGTCGAATCAATGAATGATGGTCTTGGTATTATCAATGATAAAGGCATTTTCACTTATGTTAATCCAAAATTCGCTCAGATGCTTGCGTATCTGCCATCTCAAATGATTGGTAAACCACTTACAAATTTCGTTAACGAGCTAAACAAGAAAATAATTCGAGAAAACATCAGAAAGAGGTCTATGGGAGAAGCTACTCACTACGAACTTGAGTGGACCACAAGCCGAGGAGAGCAGATTCCAACAATAGTTTCAGGAGCCCCAATGATAGATGAAAAAGGGAATCACAGAGGATCATTTGCTGTCATCACTGATATCTCCGAGCTAAAAGAGTCAAGGATTGCTCTAGAAGAAAACACAGAAATGATGCGCCGAATTTTCGAGGAGTCTCAAGTTGGAATCGAAATTTTCGATGAGAATGGAGTTCTAGTATCAATAAACCAAGCCGCGTTGGACATCTTCGGACTCTCAGATAGAGAAGACGCCATTGGCTTCAGTTTGTTCGATGACCCAAATGTTCCTAATGAAATCAAGGCAAAACTAATCCGGGGTGAAGCTGTTCACTTTGAGAATCTCTTTGACTTTGATATTGTCAAGGAATACGGATTCTATCCGTCCAGTAGAGACGGAACAGTTGTTCTTGATACATTCGCAACTCCATTAGGACTCGAGAATGGTGGAGAACTACGTGGATATCTCATGCAAATACTTGAAAGGACTGAGGAGAGACTCACTGAAGCTGCGCTTGTAGATACTGAACAGAAATACAAACTACTTGCAGAAAATGTGACTGATATTATCTTCACATCAGATCTCGAGCTGAATATTACGTACTTAAGTCCCTCAGTTGAGTTGTTGCTTGGATATACAGCAGATGAACTTCAGGATCAATCCATTATTGAACTTATGTCACCAGAATCAGTATGGGTTGCCATTGAAGCAGTAAAAACAGCTCTCGAAGAGGAGAAAACTGCAGACCAGACTTTAACAAGAGGAGAATCTCCCCCATTAACGATTCAATTGAAAAGAAAAGATGGATCTACAATCTGGGTCGAGGTTGCTCGTACATTCATGAGAGATGAAACCAGCAAACCAACCGGAATCTTGGGTGTCGCAAGAAATATCGAAGAACGAAGAGCTGCTGAAAAAGCACTCAGAGATTCGGAGCTGAAATACAGGACACTAATCGACCAGTCTTTCCAAGGTTTTATGATAATTCAGGTTTTGCCATTGCAAGTCAAATTCTGCAATCCTGCTTTTGCTAATTTCCTTGAACATACAGTTGAAGAAGTGCTTGAATTCTCTTCGGCAGATATTCAAAAAATGATTCATCCTGAAGACTGGGAAGCTGTGATGGTTAGATTGCAGGAACTAATGGCTGGTGAGCCTCCAGCTGTAATTCCAATGATTATCCGAGTTTTTCAAAAAGACGGAGATATGCAGTATCTGGAAATGTTCGGAAGACGTGTTGAATTCGAAGGTAGTCCTGCCTTACAACTTGTAGCAATCAATGTCACTGAACGTTTGGATGCTGAAAGGCACATACAAACTCAGAAAGAGAGAGCAATGCTATATCTTGATCTTATGAGCCATGATTTCAGAAACCAACTACAGATTATCCTCGGAAGCACGATGGTAATGGAAGCGACTCTTCAGGACCCAGAAGCAAGACGGTTACTAGGACAGATTGTTTCGTCAGTCGAAAGGTGTCAGAGTATGATATCAAAGGTGAAAGTAACCGAACCTCTAATGTCGGTTCCATTGAGACCACGAAATCTGAATCAGGCAATTGATGCACTGGTTAAGTCTCAAATGAGCCAACACAGAGATGTTTCGTTTGACGCTAATTTGATTCCGATGGATGCTATTGTTGATGCAGACCAATTTCTTGAACAGTTGATCGATAATCTCATAGAAAATGCGATTCAACACAATCCTCGGTCAGAGAGAAAAGTCTGGATTAAACTGATTGAAAGTGGCGATGGATATGAGATATCTATTGGAGACAATGGTCACGGAATCTCAAGTTCATTGAAAAGCGCAATATTTGACATTTCTAGAAGATATGGAGGAGTAGGGTTGCATCAGGCTAAGCAGATATGTGACAAATATGGCGGACGCATTGACACAAGAGACCGTGTGCCAGGAAAGCCGAACCAAGGAGTGGAATTTGTGATTTGGCTTCCTAAAACAAGAGAATCAAATGGAACGTAGAATCATCAAGAATATTTCTCAAAGAAATCGGATAAATCTACATTTCCTCCACTCAAGATTATTCCAACTCGTTTTCCTGATATTTCGTTCTTTAGTTTAAGAAAACCCGCAAGTGAAACTGCACCAGAAGGTTCTACTACTAACTTCATTCTTTCCCACAAAAAGCGCATAGCCTTTACAATTTCATTCTCAGATACTGTTATTATATCATCAACGTTGTTTTGGATAATCGAGAAGGTTAGCTCACTTAGTTGTGTTCTCAAACCATCCGCAATAGTATCAGGATATACACTTGGGTAGATCTTGCCTTCTCTGAAAGATCGAAATGCATCGTCTGCTTTTTCAGGTTCTACTGCAATCACTGTTGCATTAGGACATAGACCTTTAGTGGCGATGGAAGTACCACTGATGAGACCTCCGCCCCCAACTGGTGCAAACATATAATCAAGACAACCTATATCCTCTATCAATTCCAAAGCTGAAGTTCCTGCGCCTGCAATAATTCGTTCATCATCATATGGATGAATAAGAGTATAGCCATGCTTCTCAATCAATTCATTTGCGACACTTACTCGAGCTTCCGCAGAATTCTCGCAGAATACAATATTAGCACCATAATCCCTTGTTGCTTCTAACTTGACCTCGGGAGAATTTCTGGGCATGACAATTGTAGCTTTAACACCCTCCATGGAAGCAGCTAATGCCAAGGCTTGTGCATGATTACCTGAAGAGTGAGCGATTACTCCACGTTCACGTTCACTCTCTGACAAAAGAGATACCGTATTCAATGCCCCTCTGAATTTAAACGCACCAACTCTTTGATAATTCTCGCACTTCAAGAAGACTTGACAACCTGTATTCCTATCAAGTGTTGTAGATGTCATTATGGGAGTTCGAATTATGCGATCACGAATACGGTCATGAGCATCTTGTATTTCTTGAAGGTCGACCATATCCTAGGGAAAGACCTAGGATAGAAAAGGATTACTCGAAATCCTTAAAGCTAGGAGGTCTCCTTTTTGAAGAGGATTGTGATGAGAGGAATTCGACGTAAAGAGAAAGAAATCAAAAACAGCGACGAGATGATATCAATCCTCATGTCTGCAAAATATATCACCATAGCTATGAGTATCAATGATGAACCATATCTGGTAACTTTGAGCCATGGCTTTGACAGAGAAAACAACTGTATCTATTTTCATTGTGCTCAAGAAGGAAAGAAAGTCGATATTCTCAGGAAGAACAATGTTGTTTGGGGACAAGCTATTGAAGATCATGGATATGCTGATGGTTCCTGCGACCATCTGTATGCAACCACCCAGTTCAGAGGGCGGGTTGTTTTCATCAGTAAAGCCGAAGAGAAGAAACATGCGTTATCTACTATGATTCATCAGCTCGAGTCAAACCCTGATAAGGTGTTTGAGGAGCAAGTAACAGATGAATCGATGAATCGCGTCAACATTGGAAAAATCATCATCGATTATATGAGTGGCAAGAAAGCAAAGGAAGTCATAATTTCACTGTGAGTAGTCTTTAGATAGTTGAGTAAGAAGCTCTATTGTTTTCCGTACATCTGTGAATGGAACAAACAAATGATCATGATAGTAAGCAGAAACAACATTTACACTTACACCAGCTTTTGCTAGGTATTGTGTGACTTTTGCAAGAAACCCTACTGCAGCCAGGTCAGAATGAACAGACAATGTTACAAGACCCCAGGTCGTATCGAACTCTAGCTGATGTGATTCAGCTGCACTGCGAGATATCACAATGGTTAATCCTTCTGCTTCCCTGAATGATAGAAGAGGAGGAGCTTCAAGGATTATTCTTTTTTCATCTATTGAACAAAAGACAAACTCGCCAGGTATCTGAATTGGTTTCATATTCTTGAGAAGAAACCCAAGATCTTTACTACCAGCCATTAGAATTCACACATCATTTCTTAGATCCATACTTTTCCCAAGAAACTAGATCTTCCAATGGAAATCGTGTACTAGTGCGTTCCTGATCACCATGGCCTAACGAGATTGAACAAACCACTCGTAGATCTTCTGGAATGTCAAGAGCTTCACGGAACTTAGGTTCATAGCCTGTATCTCTAACTCCCATCCAGCAAGTTGCTAGACCAAGAGAGCGAGCAGCCAACAACATGTTCTGAACTGCTTGATGAGGATCTGCAAGATAGTAGCGGTGATGTTTCTTGGGATCGCCAAGTACTACAATGACAATTGGGGACTCTCTCATGAAACGTCCATAATCATGGATCCCTGCAAGCTTTTCCCGCATATTGGTGTCCTTAATTACAATGAAATGCCAAGGTTGTTTATTCGATGCAGATGGTGCCCATCGACCTGCTTCAAGAATTGTGTTTAGAGATTCATCATCCACAGCATCTGAGCGATACTTTCTGATGCTCCTTCTCTCTCGGATTGTCTTTAAAGTATCCATAATTTATTCTAAGTCTGCAGTTCCTTTTAGTTTTGACCCAAAGGACTAATTTTGCGCCTTACAGTCAACCTAAAAGGGAGTCAACAACCGCAGTGTGAACACGGTGAACACAACAATGATTGTCAAGACAAGGCGTAAGGAACTTACTAGTGTGGGTGTCGATATTGGCTCATCGACATCTCATGTTGTGTTCAGCCAGATTGTATTGGAAAAGAATGAAAAATCAAGGACTGAAAAATTCGAGATTAAAGAAAGGAAGATACTCTACTCAGGTCCAATTCATTTGACTCCTTTCAAAGATCCAGACAATGTAGATTTCTTTGCATTAAGAGACCTACTACTTACAGACTACAGAAATGCAGGACTCTCAATAACTGACATAGATACAGGAGCAGTGATAATTACAGGAGAAACTGCACGAAAAGAGAATGCAGAATGGATTGTCAGCGAACTCGCTGGAGAAGTTGGGAAGTTTGTTGCTGCGACTGCAGGACCAAATTTCGAAAGTGTACTTGCTGCGTATGGTTCAGGTGCTGTTTCACGATCAGCTGAAACTGGTGAAACTATCATGAACGTTGATATTGGCGGAGGTTCATCGAACATTGCTATCTGCAAAGATGGACGAGTGGTTGCTACAACTGCTATAAATGTGGGAGGCCGTCTCGTTGCATTCGATGATGATGGTAGCATTGTTCGTCTAGAAAATACTGGAAGAAAACTTGGAGAACTAGTCTGTTGCAACCTTGAACTCGGTCAATCCCTCGATGAAGCACACAAACGTGTGTTAGCTGATGCGTTAGCCGGAGCATTGATTGAATGCATCCAAGGCAAACAAGATTCTAGAATTACTTCAATGCTCATGATGGCAGCTCCTCTCGATTACCATGAGCCAATTGATTGCATTACTTTCTCTGGTGGAGTTGCAGAGTTCCTTTACAATATAGAAGATAGACAATTCAATGATCTTGGAGTTTACCTAGCCAATTCGATTAGGGAGAAGACTGATACTCTCAATCTTCCAATTGAAAAACCAGAGCATCGAATTCGAGCAACAGTGATTGGCGCAGGTAATTTTAGTCTACAGGTAAGTGGTTCAACAACATTCCTTTCCTCAGGTCTTGAGTATCCACTCAGAAATCTGCCAGTTGTTGTTCCCCACATAAAAACAAGACAGGCGCCTGCTGAGGAAGTGAAGCAAGCAGTTATGAATGCCATATCCAGATTTGATCTAAAGGAAGGAGAAGATCCACTGATTCTTGCGTTTAACGGTTCTGTTCGACCCTCCTATGAGAATCTAAGACAGTTTGCCATAGGTGTCATACAGGCACTCCCAAACACTATCAAGAATCAGGCACCGATCTTCATGTGTTTTGACGCAGATATTGGGAACAGTGTTGGAAACGTCATGAAAAGAGAAACCGGTGTGACAAACGAAATCCTCTCCATAGATGAAATCCATGTGAAAGAAGGGGACTTCCTCGATATTGGTGAGCCAATCATTGAAGATGTAGTTGTTCCTGTTGTCATCAAAACACTAGTTTTTGACTCAGATTGATATTCTAATGTCTTCTCAGTCTTCGAAATTGCGACATAATCATGTATGTTATTGGCACCTTGATTCCTGGTTCCATTTGTGGTGGAGGTGGCTTCTCTGATTCATACCACATTTTATGTTCTTCATCATCCCAAATCTCCTCTGTAAGGGGAGGACTTTTGTCACGCCACACATATAGAAAACCCAACAGTGCAAAAGCTGGAACCGGTGTTACTGCTATATAGTATCCTGTGGTGACCCATCCAAATATCGACATTAATGCCACTGGTGCAATTTCTACAAGTAGCCCAACTGAGATTAATCTGGATTTTGGAATTCTTCTATCCTTGAATCGATAGATATCTCTAACAAAGAAATATCTTAGAGAGAAAATCAAAGCTATGACAGGCAAAATGTACATAGGAATGATTGTTAGAGTAACGGTAGAGTAAGGAAACGGAAGAATAGCTTCTCTTATCAAAAAGTTTGTGTAGACTATTGCACTATAGAGCGGTGAGATGAAGTCCAAACTCCAATATTGGTAATTCATTATTGGAGAAAGTAGTAAACCAAACCATAGTATCAAAGGTAGGAATCTTTGTTTACCAATCTGGTCTTTGAAAACCCTCGACAAATAGGAATAAGAAAGAGTTCTCTGATTAAGGGGAACACTCCGAATTACTAGTTCTCGTTTAAGTATTGGCCAAATAATAAAAAGTGGAATTGCCAGAGTCGGTACTGAATTCATAGCGTTGGAGGTTATTTCAAAATACATGTACGGATCAACAACACCAGGCATGAAAGCTATGATATAAATGAGAAATGAACTTCCAAATGAGAAAAGCCACGTTCCGACAGCAGAGGCAATAGCTTTTCTTTTCATTGAAGAAGATATTGGTGCTGCTTTGATTTTCCTGTCAAAATAGATAGCTGGAAGCATCAGGAAAATGGCAAATATTATTGAGAATGTTGGAATATGCCAATCGAATTGGATAGGACTAGATTGAAGGGAAAAGCTGAAAGAAAGAGACGTCCATATTAATAGAAAGAAGCTGCTTGATGTCCAGACTCCTCCTGTATCCAATATGAGATACAATGGAAATATGAGTAGGATGATCATTTTAAGAATAGTACCTCTCCAACTCACTTTTTCGAATGTATCTTCGATCATCTCAACCTAGTTTAACATGAGACAAATCCCTATTAATAGTACGCAGATTATAGCAATTGCACCAAGTTGCTATTGGTATCATTCATATACTGGAGAACATAACTTTGCCAAGGAACCAACCATGCAAATAACAACCCCTCCCGGATTCTTTGAAGACCCAGTTGGATTTATTCAGTTCTATTGGGAAGCATTGTGGCCTTACATACTGCTTATAATATCACTCATTGTTCTAATGCTAATTTATCTCGTAGTCACAAGTTTGACCAGGAGATCTCTGCGCACGATAGGGATGGGACCAGAAGCAGCCACAGGAATCGTCATGGTCCTAAGGCTCATTTTCTTCATTGCTGCAGTAATGATTGTGGTAAGTGCGTTTCAAACAAATCTGACCACAATTCTTTCACTCACTGCAATTTTCGGAACAGCCCTGGGTCTTGCTTTCTCTCAAGCTCTTGGAAATATTGTAAGTGGTCTGTACGTTCTTACAGCAAGACCGTTTCGAGTAGGCGATTATGTCCGCATTGGAACTGTAGAGGGTGTTGTGAGAGAGGTCACGTTGAACTACACAAGAGTTCTAATGCCAGATGAGTCTATTCAGCTTGTTCCAAATAGTAAAGTGGTTGGTAGCGAGGTTACTAATTTTAGGATTAATGTCGAGGAACTTATCGAATCTAGAGAAGAAGAAGTGCAAATGTCAATAGAGGAGGGGAAGGGTGTTTCGTATATCAGAAAAATCGACAATGCATTGGACAGACTCAAAGATATGGCAACCGATATCATAGCTTTTAGATACTTATTTGATCTAACGATTCACATGAACCATGATCATAAAGCAATGAGAAAACACTTCGACAAAGTTTGCAAAGAATATGAATCGATTTTCCTTGATAAACCAACTTACATGGTCTGGGCAAAACCAAATGCTGCTGTCACGTATCGATTTGCATTTATCACCGAGGATCCAATGGTTATCCTCCATAAGAGTAATGAGTTCATGAACGACTTGCTTGGCCTATATATGGAAGGTAAGTAAACTCATCCAGAGGTAAGTAGCATAGTTGAAACTGCTACTCGAAGATCATCATCTGCCACAAACCCTGCTAGGCGTTCTTTGCCAAGATGAATTGTAGGTAGTGCAGGTAAATCATCTTCTGTCACATCAGAATTGGGATCATCAACATTCCTTAGCTCAATTACTGACTGGCTTATCCCCAATTCCCTTAGAATCATTGTCAGGGAATCATAGACTGGTCCACAAAAGACACAGTGGTCTGATTTATAGAAGACTATTGGCGGAACTTTTAGCTGCTCCTTCCACGCAGGAATAAGAAGAACAAACTTACTTCCCTTTGAAGGATCGGATTTGATTCTGTTCTCGACCCACACCCTCCCTCCAAGATCCTCAATATATCGGTCCACTACTGTAAGCCCAAGTCCCTTTCCAGCAAACTGCTCTTCAGGACCTCCGGTTCTTCTGAATATTTGGTCCTTAAGTTCATCCGGAATGGCTGGACCATAATCTAGAAACTCAATACGAACCATGTCACCATCTTCAGTCATATCAGCGTTGATGTCGATCCTGACTGTTGAACTTGAATCTGCACTTGCTGAATAGTGAATTATATTGAAAAATAAATACCAAAGGAAAGCATGGCCCACAACATCAAATGATTGCTCGGAAATATTCGAATTAATTTCGAGAGTCTTCCATTCAAAATCACGAGTGGCTTCACGTACAGCTTTATTGAAGTGAGGTTGGAGGCGAGTCAAAACCTTGTCAGGGGGATTTTGTCCCAATGAAATTAGGACACCCATATTTGCTATCATCCTACCCGCACTACGAACACTCCATGCAGTCTCACTGACAACTCCCTGAAGACGCTCAGGTAGGTCAAGTGAGATACTCAGATCCTCCATTGCAAAGAGCACATTCTGATTTGTCATGTTCAAATCACTGCTCATTACTTCCATGTACAGATTCGCTCTTTGACTTTCTACTCGCAGTCTCTCCTCGAAGTTACGTCTACTCGTTACATCAAAGGCAGTAATGCCTATTTCATCAGGTTTCTCAGTCCCAGAAACAAGAGCGCGTGAAGAAATGTTAACCCAGATTAGTTTCCCGTCACTACGCTTCATCTGAATCTCAAGCCCCGTAACTGGATTACCACGAAGAACCTCTTTTACAATATCGGCACCTGGATCATAGCGTGGTTCAGGTTCAGGGAGATACATGGAGAGTGACTGACCTATGAGACTATCTGCTTCACTTCCAAGCAAATTCTCAGCTGCTTCATTCACCTGCTCTATCATACCATTTCGATTAAGTGTGAAATATGCGACCGGAGACATATCGTATAGTGTGGCAAAACGGTTTTCCAATTCAGAAACGGCGGCCTCTAGTTCCATCTGAGAAGTGACATTCCTGATCGTTGCAATGACAGCTGGTTCTCCTTCAAGCTCAATTTTAGTTGGAGTTATTTCTACATGCAGAACGTTGCCATCCTTGGCAGCAAGACGTGTGATAAACCGTTCAGGATTGCTTCCTCTAACAAGAGCTTCAATTAGATCCTTGTCACGATTTTGTGATTTTCGGTCAACAAGGTCTTCGAATCCTGTGTCCAACAAACCATCTCGTTCATAGCCTAACATGTCTGAAAAAGCACTGTTAGTCAAGATGATGTCTTCATCCTGAATAACAACAAACCCATCACGCACTACTTCCATCACTTTGTGTAGCCATGAAGAGTTTGCTTTTTTGTCTGTCACAGACCGCACCTGTGTTTATACTCTTTCACAAAGTCATACATAAGTAAATGTATCGAGTCTTCAATTCGATTTTTAAGAAAACTGGAGCAGATTTAGTCATTGTGAATGGTGTTCATAATGCAATACGAGTGTGTTAAAGCAAAATCCTTGCTCTCGAAGCCACACGTCGCAGATAGTTGGTTTCACATGAACAGGAGTTTGAATGCATATCGTGGTTGTGAACATGGCTGCGTCTACTGTGATGGGAATTCGGAGTATTACCATGTAGACAACTTCTACTCTCGTGTTAGAGCAAAAGAAAATGCTGCTCAAGTTCTTCGAAAGGAACTGAAAAAGTTAGGTTTTACATCCAAGAGCGAGCTCGAAACGGAAACACTCTGGTCTTTTCTAGACAAAGAAGACGCTAGAAGAATAGCTGAAAAAGTCCCTAGAAAAAT
>JBHLRQ010000065.1:0-18202 GCA_048882385.1 Candidatus Thorarchaeota archaeon
TAGTAGGATCCAGAGATCTCCGACGGATTGATCCTATTATCATCTTTAGTAGAAATAGGACACATGCGGGAATTGTCACCATTATGACAAGCCAGAAATATGATGGTGCTATGGAATGAACCAGAAAGAGAACTGAACCAGCTAAAGATCCTAAAATATCTAGAATTGAAGATTCATAGGCTGACTCTTTTATCAAATTCTCGGGTAGAGTTAGAATTTTCTGTACGCTTGACCATTCAGGATAGCTTCTGACAAAAAGTATCTCGTGATTGCGTTCTCGAATATATGTTACTACGCCAAATGCAATGATGACAATAAGAAGTTGTATGGCAAGGACAGTTGATGCCAGGAAATTAAGCCAAATTGGCCCGATTAAGGTTGATAATATGGTGATGATAGATGCCCAAATAATTGCAACAGATCCAGTCTGAAGAAGAGCTCCTAAGTAAGATTTGACTTCCTTTTTGGGCGTTTCATATTCTTCTATCTTTTCCTGTTCAATTGGATGTGCACCCTGTTCAAGTGGTATTGTGTCAGGCAACATTGAGTATTTGTATTCACGTGCAACCTCGCTTGGAGCTCCAAACTGAGCTACAACCTTTTTGGCTGATTGTGAAGTGATTTCACCTCCTCCCATTTCTCTTGCAGTTTCAATCATATAGCTCCTCAGCTCAGAAATAACATCCTCGGAGATTGATTCAGGTAAGTGTTCATTGACTAAACCCAAGTATTCCTCAATGATAATTTCAGGATTTTCCGTCATTTCAGCCCTGCCTCCTTTGTTAACTCCATTAATTGATTGTTCAAACTTTGCCAACTCTTTACCATCATCCGTAGAATTCTTCGACCATCTCTTGTAACATAATACAGCCGCCTTCGCTTACCCGATGCATCAGACCATCTACCTTCAAGTATTCCTCTCTTCTCTAAACGCCTTAGCAGAGGATATGTTGTACTTGGTTCAAGTTGAAGTGCGTCAAACTCTTCATTCCCAAGTTTCTTCATAATGTCATAACCATAGGATTCCCCATCCAAAATGATCGCTAGAATGGCCAATGACAAGGCACCTCGCCTGATTTCGAGTGACCAACGTTCGTATTCAATCTCAGGACCGGTTTTGTCATCACTGTCAACCATAGTCCTCAATCACCATGATTACTATGTAGAACGATATAGTATGTGGCACGATATATATTTTACTCTGTCTATTTTAGACTGAAAGAAGGCCCCAAACACCTTAATATGGAACAATATCATCGGACCCTTGAGGTGCTCGTGCTGAGTATAATTGACCATATTACAACGCTGCTTGATGATGTGGAAATAAAATACACTCGTGAAGACAATGTTCTGATGATGCGTTGGAAGACAGACCACTTTGAGGATCTGAAAATCAAGATCGTATCAAACAAAGATGAATCATGGGCTTACATTGTAGCTCCTTTCACTAATTTCTATGAAGTTGAAGAAAGCAAGAGGATGAAGCTTGCATACGATATGCTCAAAGAATCTTGGAAGGCTAATGGTGTAAAGTTCGCAATTGACGATGACGATGACATCATTGTCATCGCTGAAACAAATGACACGGACCTCACTGGCGATGAGATACGAACCCTAGTGGGCCATGTAGTACATGCTTGTGATACTCTCTGGGAAATCTATCCTGCATAAATTCCCTTTCAATTGACACCTGGTTTTAATACCGGGCATCACCCTTCGGGATATAGGTTCGACATCTTCATAAGTCGAAAGACAGCGCTGGTGTAGTTCATGACTAAAAAAGGCCCTGAAGCATTCCCTCGTGAGAAAATGGAGCGGCTTGTGAACATCTTCTATCCAAAACGAGCATCCTTCATTTTTTACTATGTTTTTGGTGTGGTTGTTTTCATTGTTGGCCTTGGTTTCAATGTAACTGCCGCTGCTGACTTTATTATCCACAATATGGTTTCATGGGTTGCTGGATTAGCAGCAATGCTCTTAGGAATTCTCATTTTCGCTTTAGCTGAAAGTCGAAGATGGTTTACACTGTATATCATCACATCATGGAATGTAAGAGTGAGAAAAGGAGTTCTCCATAGAAGGACTGTAAGAGTCTTCTATGACGAAATAACTAATGTCATAAGTTGTGGTCCTACTGATGAACGCCGAATTGGGATGGGGGATGTTGAAATCTATTCGAGCTCAGATACTACAAAGCCTACGCTGGTCTTCGATGGTGTCCACAATCCTGATGGTGTAAAGGAAATTATCTTGAGATTTGTAATGACTACCTCGGATCCACCCCCATGGGCACACCTTGATCGAACATGAAAAAGAGAAAGGTCTGCTGAGATGATGTCACCTCAGCAATCCTTGTCAATTACTTCTTTCCACTTCTTTTCTTAGAGAGTACGAAGACAATCACCAACACAACAATAATTCCCCCGCCGATGAGTGCAAGAAGCATTGGATCGACCGAAAGTCCCGCAACAACCTCGAATGAACCAGTAACGGAGCTCCAAGTACCGACACCACTCTCCATGAAGATTGTGAAGTTCATTATACCTGGAACATCTGGAGTCCACGAATGCGAGTATCGGTCCCCTAGAGATGTCATCGTATGATTGGAACCATCGTATTCGATGAGTACTTGATTGACTCCGAGGAAGTATGTGACGTTCGAGGCAACCTCAACTTCCTCACCAAGAGGTACAGGTGATGGTGTCACAAGAGGTCCATCAAAATCGGGGACTGAAGTCAAGACTTCATACTTGAAGCTCAACTCTTTCCATGAGGTCCAGATACCAGTGATGTCACATGTACGTACTCTGGAGTAGTATCTTGTTGCATCCACAAGTGGTAATCCTGCATATTCAACATCGCTTTCAGGTCGAATGAAATCTATAGACATGTCATAAGTAAGAGTACCATTTCCTACACTATCGAACCCTCCACTATTTAGATCCCAAGCATGATATCCGCCTTCACTTCCGCCTTCATATGTGAATAAGCAGATAGCGTTACCGCTAATTAGTGATCCCCAACGGAATTCTACCAGCAGATCCATCTCATTCTTGAAATAGAATATATTGTCAACATCAACAACCATTACTGAACCTAAGTTGCGGACAGTGTAGTTCGCTTCACTCAGTACTAGCGTGGGAGTAACGCCTCCGTAATTATATGTCCAGGTACCATTTTGTAGTCTACCTAAGACAGGGGTTTCACAAAGATATACTTCGAAGTCTTCAAACTGGACATCAGTTCCTCCAATAAAGACATTGAAGAATAGCTTGTCAATATAACCTGTCTTTGATATCAGTGAATTGTTGTACTTCCACACAATCCTGCCTGGATATCCCACTGTGGTATCGAATGGAGACGAAATGCCGATAGGTGATTCAGATGTATAAATCTCTTCAGATACTAGTTCAATATCCAAACTATGACATCTTGGGGAGAGATACCCCGCAGTAGTGGCAGTATAGTCTCCTGCCTGTCCATATTCGTAAGCCACCCATCCAACGGATGAACTGGCATCAAGCTCTGAAATTGAAAGGGTTCCATCCAGACCTGTAAACCTAATTTCAATTATCAGACTCAAATGATGGTTTAGGACAAAGCTGTTTTCCACATCTATTGTCAAAATACTGTCATGGATGAACGCCTCGTAAGCATCAGTTCTCAGAACAGTGATCGGAATCGCATTACCATAATTGCCCTCGAAATCAGAACCAAGTGCTCCGGAAGTTACTGTGCTTGCCATCCTTACAACTAGATTCTCTAATGTAAGTGCTCCTTCATCCTTAACCACGTAGAAATGAAGCTTATCAACAGTGCCTGATCGATTTAGTATGGAACTATCGTACTTGTACTGGAATCTTACCTCGCTATCAGTTTCAAATGGTATTGCATTCTGAGATAAGTTGGCATAGAATATAGGCTGGATTGAAGTACTCGAGTCACTCCACAACATTGTTTCATTATAGATAGGATCATTCCATACTTCAACTTCATACCCGTATTGGAAATCGTTTGGATCTGGATCATAATGCATCCATGAAATCATTGGCGTCGGATTTTGGATATAATCAAGTAGAGGTCCAGATGAAATCCCCTCAATAGTGACTTCCTCGATTGATGGTGTTGTATAGCTCACTGCAAGGTAAGCTGCTCTAAACTGATCATACTCGTCTTCAATGAATCCTCTTCCACTTATCAGACTAATCGATTCATCATGATTTTTCAATACTTCAGTCAGAATCTTATCGCCAGATAGTGATGTACGAAAATCTTGTGTCACATCCCAACTGTGCCATTCACCAATTACGAAATCATCAATAACATCAGTGGGTGTTTGAGAGAATGAAGGTTGATTATTCCAAGTAATCAAGGTTTCATCCCAAGAATCATCATCGCAATAGTACGCTCCTATAGGAACATCAGTAGATGATACAACCACTCCCTGGAGGAATGCAAACATCTGAACATTGGAAAATACAAATTCTTCTGCAATATGTGAAAGATCAAATTTGACAAATGATCTAGCAAGGCTATTAGAACCATCCAGTCCGACTAACAGGCCTCCTAAACTGGTTTGACCATGATAATTCGAATCTCCAGTGCTCCAATTCAAAACGGTTTCTTCTTCATAAACAGGTACGATTAGCGTTTCAAAACTCCCATCTTCACTACATATTGGTTGATTAGAATCTGCTAGTTTAAACTCAAAGGCTAAATTGAAATCTGAAGCAGTTGGCATCACTAGTACTAGGCATATCATTAATACAATCATACTGCAAAATAATCGATTCCTCATTTCATCCCCTCAATGATCAGATCATTCTCAGACTTCACCCTTATTGAGTTGGATATGTTGATTGCAATGCGATTCGTGTCTTATTTTTCTTGTGAGTAAACTATAGAAGCCCTCAAAAGCTATCAACACAAAAGAAATCAAGGTTCGATACAAAAAGAAAAGTGGAGAGGTATAGAGGTGACCCGTTTCACCATTAGGTATGTTGCATCAGATGGCGAGAAATATCAGGTTGAGAAAGATGACTATTACACTGAAATAGACCTCTCAGACTCCAGCATAAAATCCATCAGTCTTGAGCCACTTGGCCAGTGCTCAAGTCTGGAAAAATTGAATCTAGACACAAACCTTCTGACTGAGATAGATCTATCACCTTTATCAAACTGCTCTAGTTTAAAGATGCTCAGCATCACTTCTAATGAACTAACAGACATTGAACTAGAACCTCTCTCCAAATGCTATGCACTCCAAGCTCTGGAGCTTTCTGACAATATGCTATTTGAGATAGATTTGGAACCTCTGAGAAAATGCACTTCACTCCGTTGGTTGTATGTTGCAGATAACCGTCTTAGAGATATTGATCTTTCGCCACTCGAGGATAATTCAAAATTACAGTATCTCGTTCTATCTGGCAATCTTCTTAGAGAGATTGACCTATCATGCCTAAGTAAAGCAGAGGACCTCAGGTATCTTCATCTAAATGAGAATGCGTTGGAGCGAATTGACATCTCTGTACTTTTCAACTTTGAAAATCTTGAATCACTCGTAATTGACGAAAAAACAGTCATTACTGCAAATCACAAGCTCAAACACCTTCATTACTTTCCTGATCCTATAAACGAGAGACTCGATGATATTGAATGGTCTCATGAAGTTGTGGAATCTGGAATTGAAAGAGATAGTACAACATAATACTCAACGATTTATGAAGAGTGATTAAACTGAAAAATGCGTGGATGACGTACAGGGGCCTCTCCTATGTCTGAGATTCTCATAAAATTCACAATCGAAAAGGGAACTGAACTTATTTTTCAAGCAAACAATGATGTTTCAGAAATTGACCTTTCGGGAAGAAGTATAGTAGAAATAGACCTTAGTCCACTTGTTGAATGTGTAAATCTTCGAAATCTTAACCTATCTGCCAATCTCATCAAAAGCATTAATCTTGAACCACTTAGTCAGTGCGCTAGCTTAGAGAAATTATTCCTCAGCTCAAATCTTTTGACGTCTCTTGATCTTTCTCCTTTGGCTTCTTGCACAAATTTAGATACTTTATCTCTTGAGATCAACAAGTTGCAGAGGATTGATCTCTCTCCGCTTTTAAATTGCCTTAGATTACAGGAACTCAATCTTCACTCTAATGACTTTATTACAATCGACCTTTCTCCACTAGGTAGGTGCTCAGGACTAAGGTTTCTTAGACTAGACAGTAATCAGCTCTATGATGTGGATCTTGAACCCATATCCAAATGTTCGAGTCTTCAGGAACTCTTCCTGGAGAATAATCGACTTGAAACTGTAGACTTGTCTCCTGTTAGTGGATTGACATCTCTGGAAGGCTTATGGCTTCGTTCGATCCAGATTCTACAGATAGACCTGCATCCATTGATGGAGTGTACCAATCTTCTCTGGTTAGATTTAAGTGAGAATCAAATGAAGACAGTGGATGTTTCTCCACTATTCTATTGTAAAGACCTAGAATCCTTCATGATTGATGAAGCAATTCCTCTAATGGCAAAAGTTGAGTTAAATGATGCAGATTGGCCTATAGCGTTTGAATCAATAAAAGAACGAATCTTCTGGGTGCAGAATTAAGCTCTTCTGTCATACCCCGGTGACACTAGCTCTAATCTTGCGTTAATGCAATTTGAACCTGTGGAATTCATGACTGCCACTGATGATAATACAGCTAGAATGACTCTCCGGATTGCAGGTGTATATCAAGAGATACGTGATATTTGGGCAAAGAGATTGGACAAGTATTTCACACAGATAGAATCTCTAATTGACGGGCAATGGTTAGAAACTGAAGACATTCTTGGCATAATCAAAGAATCACGTTTGGCATCTCGTGAAGCTTTGGATGGTCTGGGTAGCGATTTGAGTTCTGAGCTTGTTCATGCTTCTAATGGCATTGTGGCTAGATATGAAGCTATGAGGTCCTCACTTGTTGAAGAAATTGTAGATTTACGAAATGAAATTAGTAATTTAACTTCGGGAGATGAAAACTCTCTAAGACGAGAAAACATTGCATTGAAAGATGCTGTATTCTCAGTACCTGAGTTTAAACTCCTTCAGGTCATTCAAAAACATCGAAGAACCACATATGATCAACTGTGTAATGAAACGAGTCAAAAGAAATCAGTTATTCGAAAGCTTGTGAAAGCACTAATGAGTAGAGGTTACATTAACATCGATAAAAAAGCTCGTCCTCATGCTATTGTATATCTCTTTGCTCCATGGAATCAGATGAATTCTGATGATCAACAGATCCTTGATCAACAGCTGTCTTCACCTTATTTACACGCTCAAGCTGAACATCGCTAGCCCCTAGTCGTTTTGCTATTCTTCGCATCACTTTACTTGTCCAACCAATTGTTAGCTCATTGATTATGATTATTGGAATTAGAAATGCCATTAACATAAATGGCAGACCAATGGTCCATCCCAAACTGACAAGAATCTCTGATATCTCCAAATCTACTCCAACTACAACAAACTTTTGGAAGAAGTATCGATTAAACATAGTAATTGGAAAAGCAAGAATACCAAACCCTCCAACAAGATTCGAATACCAACGTCCTACGCCTTCTGTGTCTGGACAACGTCTCATTTCAAGATGATCTGGTTTCACATGAGCTACTATACCCGCATCATTCAATATCCAAGTAGGAGAAAATATCGCAATACTTACCACTAAACCGATTAATGCTCCGAGCATTGTTAGTAGAGGATGCAATGAACGAATAACTTCCCTCACATCACCTTCAGGAATTTGAGGAATCCGAAAGATTAATCCTTGGAGAAGACTGTTTACTATTTCTCCCAGAGATAATGCAAACAAAGCTGGGACAACAGATCTCTTCATAATTCTGAACCAATCAAATCCATGGCCAATATTCATGATGTCAATGTTATACGTGGCAAATCGGAACATTCTTGCTATCACAAGCAAGATCAGAGCAATTGGTAGTGTCAGTATAATAAACTCGATGAAGAATATTGGGATCAAGATAAGTAGAAGGAAGTTGACATCAAAACCTACTGTTCCATCAACCGCTGTAATAAGGTCAAATGTAGGTAAAAGGCCAGTTACTGTCAATGTAAGATTCCTTGTTAGAAAAAGGGTTAATATAATGCCAGCTGCTGAAAATAGTATTGGTAGAACAAATCGTTTGTAATCATCTGACATTGAAACTACCTACAGCCACAAATCTTCTTAGAACATCTAAGCATATCGGTGCTTGCCCTTCCTAACGTTTATATGTAGATGTCTACATAGCATAAGTAGAGTTCTACATATGTAGGTGTCGACATATGACATTCAGTAGTATGGGCAGAAGACGACCACACGGAACAAGACTCAGTCCTGTTCAGATTTTGATTCTTGCTATTTTAAAGCAGAAACCAGCTCATGGGTATGTAGTACTTCAGGAGATGGAGGAAAAGCTCGGATCAAGAAGGGTCAAGAGTGGAACAGTCTATCCTGCACTCCACCGACTTGTAGAGAAAGAGCTTATTCTTGGAAGACATGTACCCCAGGATGATGGACCAGACACTGTTGAGTATCAACTCACATCAAAGGGACATAAGATACTCTCCACAGCACTACAAAATCTGGATTCGGAGTGGGGTTTCCAAGGAAAGATATGGCAGTTTCTGGGCTCAACAGCTGGTGAGAGGGCGGCTGCGCCTCTATTGGACTGGACCGTTCGTGAACGTAGCCCAATTGGATTTGCAGCCATGAAACACAGATGTAAATCTGGAAAGTGTTCTGAAAAGCATGTCGAGTTCCTAAAACAGTATCGTTCATACCTGCAACATGAACTCGATTGGGTTAATCGACGCCTTAAGGATATGAAGGACTCTGACGAAATGGCAGGAGGTGAATAGACAAGAATGTGTGATGAACATAGGGGTCGTGGATATGGTCACTTCTTCATGGGTCCGGGATTCTATAACATGTGCTGTTCTCCAAAGCATGATGGACTTAGCAAAGAAACTAGAATAAAGTACCTGGAAGCAATGAAATCAAAGCTAGAAGACCGGATCAAACACATTGACCAGAGGATTGAGAAAATTCAGAAGGGTGAAGCTCAAGAAGTATAATTCCCAATTCTGATAGCGCATAAACGCGACGTCGCGAACTCTCTTTCTCTCTCGGTGGTTCAACAATCATCAACTTACTAATGAAATCATTTTTTCATCGTATCAGCTAGGTTCTTGAATATCTCAGGTTCTTCAAGCAAGACCCCAATCATTCCTATTGTTCTTGCCATATCCTTTATGCTGAAAACGTCAACATCACCGAAGAAGGTTGCAAGCTCCTCATTGTCAATTGTTTTCTCAAATAGCTCTCTAACCACTTGACTCCAAGACTCTAGATACTTTGACATATGTTTCTTGAAATCTTCTCGTCGTTCTTGAGAAACCTCAAAGAACATGAGAGCAAGGTCACTTAGCTTAGCAAGTTCCTGTTGTCCTTGTTCTGTTTCCCACCATTTAGATCCCTTTACTTCTCTTTCTTGGAAAAACACTTTTCCCGTTCTACAGTATAATTTCTCGGTCTGTCTGCTTCCTTGGTATTTCCTATGTCCTGCGATTTTTACTAGTCCTGCTTTATCCAGAATATCAAGGTGCCTATAGATCGTCTTGAGACCCTTACTGTATACAGGTCCTTCTGGGTCTTCAAGAAAGAGATGATGTATTTGTTTCACAGTCATGAACTGCTTTCTTCCAAGTGCTCCAATGATTTCGATGTTTTCATTTATCAACTTCATCTGTTCTTCGTTTGTCATGATAACAGGTTCTGGTTCTGACGTAATGAAATCCTGCGGCTGGACCTTCTTCTTTGACATTTCCCTCATCTCTTTGCTCTGATTATTGATCTAGACAAGAGTGACTTCTGACGCTGATGGGAAGACTTTTATCAATTGTCATTGACGATAGTCATTAATAGACAATCGTTGTCATATATGACAATGATAGGATGTGCTTACAAATGCCTTCTACGGAATATATCGATGTAAGAAAGAACATTGTTCTGATGAGAATAACAGGTTCTGGATTTAATGAGGGAAATGTGACATGCATTGAGTTAGATGACAAACTTGTCTTTGTTGATGTAGGTCGTAAGGCAGAACCTGTCAAGAAATTCAGGCTCAAAATGGAAGAGAGGTTCGGGAAAGAGACGTCTATGGTTCTTTTGACACATACACATCAGGATCACTATTTTGGTGTTGAAGCCTTCAAAGATGTGCCAATTGTAACTACATATCATGGATTGAAAGCTGTTACTGATAACCTCCGTGATTCATGGTCGCATGAAGGCCGATTAAAGACTATTGAGGAAGTTAAAGGATTCTTTAGAGAGAAGAATGAACCACTACCTGAACGTTTCAATGGTTGGGACAAAGAACTACTTGCAACCAATCTGTTTAGCCCTACATTTGGAGTAAAAGATGAAATCAAGCTAGAATCTAAAGATAGATTCTTGTTTTATCGTGCTATAGGAGGGCATTCGGATTGCTCGGCTTATTTGCACTTTGAACCTGAAAACATTTTGATTACTGGTGATAATCTCGTTGCTGAACATGCAAGTAACTCTGCATGCATGTTGGCTGGATTCGATGCCATGGGAGTTGAAATTCTTCGAAGATTCGAGGACTATAAAGCTAGTTTGCTGATTCCAGGTCATGGCCCGATTGTTGACACCAAATATGTTCGAAAGTCGCGTGAATGGTTCACCAAGATGTTTGATCATTTGAGGGCACTGAAAGAGAAAGAGACTCCTGTTGAAGACGTAGTTGCTGATTCTTCTCTTCCAAAATTCTTCGAAGAGAACAAGCCTAATCAGTGGAACAATATCCTAAGCTTCTGGTATGAAAAAGTCTAGGTTGATTTAGTGTTTGAGTGATGGGAAGAATAACGGTTGTGCATGCACACTGCACAACTGTTATATATAAAAACAGCAGAATCAATACTGACATCGACCCGGCAGCTAGAGGATATCGTAAATGGATCCAGAAAAGATAGCAATTGTGGGAGTGACATTGGCCATAGTGACCGTTGGATTACTCATGGGAGTTTCTTTTCTAACATTTCCAACTGGAGATGCAGATGGCGACACACCACTTACTGGAATAGTCGCTGATCGTGATCTTCTTGAGTTAGGTCTAGAAGCACCTACTGATTGGACATTCGAGATGTCAGATGGCTCGACGTTAACATTGAGTGACTTTCGTGGTCAAGTAGTGATTGTGGACCTCATGGCAACATGGTGCACTTCTTGTGCTGCACAGAATTCTTACCTGGAAACCATACATCAGAACCTAGTTGGTACCGCTACAATTATCTCTCTAACAGTTGATGCTAGTGAAACTGCTCAGATGATGGCCACATATAAGTCTGATAAGGGTCTTCTATGGGACCATGGTGTAGATACGGGAGAAAAATTTGATAATTACTTCAATGTTCAATACATACCCACCATAGTTCTTATTGATGCTAATGGCATCTTTAGGTATATGCATGAAGGTATCTGGAGTGCAGGAAGTATAAGTGACGCGGTAGCATCAATCCTCTAGTAGGAGTTGTGTGGGGTGCAAGGGTTCATAGAGATAGGAGTACTACTTGCTAAGATAGCTGGGGTCTTTGGATCTGGACTCTACATAGCTATGTCTCCTTGTCTTTTTCCCCTACTTCCTCTTTTCCTGTTGAATAGCTTGAAATCGGCTGATAGCAGGAAACGGAGTGTGTTGGTGACAGCAGTACTTGTAATAGGGATACTCAGCTCATTAGCAATTTTCATGTCTATTGCGTGGCTCATCGGAGCATTGCTGATTGATTACTACATACGAATTCAGGCAATGCTTGGATTAATCATCATCTTTCTGGGTGTGATTACGATGTCGTCTACTCTCAAAAATAAGCTTGGGATATCAAGTTTAAATTTGAGATCTCATCCGTCAGCACCTTCAAACTTGATGAGTGTGTATTTTGTAGGTCTAGGATATTCCTTACTTGCCGCACCCTGTTCAGGTTCAGCAATCTTTGGTGTTATTGCTCTCTTTGGAGCTGAAACAGGATTTCTTGTCCCGATTCTATTATTTGTTGTACTTTCAATTGCTGTTGCGATTCCATACTTTGCAATAGCGTTAGTTACAGGTGAGGCACGAATGAGAATGGCAGCGTCAATCAGCACACATGCTCGTAAGGTTGAGATTGCTGCAGGAGTCATACTCATCACAATTGGCTTATTGCTATTCTCTCAACTCTTCGGATTCCGATTCTAACCTCATCATGGTCAGTGAAAAGATGTAAAACGCAAGACATCTTCTTTTCTTCATGCGGCTTTCCAATAATATCAATTTGGATGCACTGATAGATATTCCACGCATAAATCGGTGGAGAGTGTCACCCAATAAGAGATACATTGGATTATCCGTAAATAGGATTCAAGAGAATTATGATGTCTTTTTGAAGACAACATACTCAACAGGAAATTTGGTTCCTCTCACAAAAACTTCTGAAATCACCATAATTGAGGATTGGGCACCAGATTCGAAGTCAATTCTTGTTTCAGAAGACAAGGCAGGTAATGAGCGTGTAGCACTATATCGTGTATTCCTTGAGAATCCCTTCGAGTTGGATCCAATTACTCCGATTGATCCAAATTACTACATCCATGGAGGTTGTTTCGGACCCAGAGGAGATTTTGTTGCGTATGCTATGAATTACGATGTCGACACAAAAAGGGAAACAGAAACATTTCGTATTGTCTTACATTATCTGGAAACAAATGAGAGAATAATTGTAGCACGTCCTGATAAACCGACTTTCCCTGAATTGGAGGTTGATCCAAAGAATCGACTCGTCCTCTACAAAAGATCTGATGAGGATCCATCAGGTTCTCAGTGGTGGATTGTTTCGTTGAACGGAGACGAGGACCGAGAAATCCTTAATTTTGGACCCAAAGCAAAGGTTGATGCTGCATGGACCTACGATGGGAGAATCCTGTTTAACACTGATACATTGGATGGTGTTCAATACAACTCGGTAGCAGTTGGCCTTTATGACATATCTACCGGAAGAATAGATTGGCTATCCAAACCGACTGAAGGAGGAACATATGATGGCTCATTTGTTCCGTCTCATTCCCATCACATTGTTTTGTATGAAGACATCGAAACTAGAAGACGATTCTATATCTATGACTTGAAGACTGATGTTCTTGAGAATGTCAATCTACAAAGGGGAAATCTATGGCCAATTACGAATCTTGAAGCAGATGAATGGATTGGAATCTTTTTCAGCTCCACTATTCCAAGGAATATTGTCAAATTTAATCTAGACGCATTTGACACAGAGTCTTTCACTCCTCTAACTGATATCTTAAGTTCCACACAACTCAAGTCAGAGGATTTGACACCTGCTGAAGATTTCAGGTGGATATCCTCAGATAATACAATGGTTCATGGTTGGCTCTATAGATCTATGAACCCAAATGGGAAGACGATTGTTACCGTTCACGGAGGACCAACATCACATTCAGGAGATGCTTTTGATCCAGAGATACAATACTTTTGTTCTTTGGGCTATAATGTATTAGATCCAAACTATCGAGGTTCTACCGGCTATGGGATTAACTTCAGGGAATTGATCAAGAAAGATGGATGGGGTGGTCTCGATAAGGAAGATATCCGAACAGGTATTGAAACAATGATTGAGAAAGGAATTGCTGTACCTCACAAAGTGGGAATCTATGGAACTAGTTATGGTGGTTATATGAGTTGGAATGCTATTACTCACTTTCCGACAAAGGTGATTGCTGCCGCTGCTCCAATTTGTGGAATGACTGACCTTGTTGTTGATTATGAAACTACTAAACCTGATCTGAGACCCTATTCTGAAGAAATGCTTGGTGGCTCACCAAAAGAAATTCCAGAAAAATACAAAGAAAGATCTCCAATTAATTACATTCAAAACATCAAGGGAAAGCTGCTAATTGTACAAGGTCTACGAGATCCTAATGTAACAAAAGCTAACGTATCCGAAGTAGAGAAAAAACTGGAATTGTATCGTATTCAGTACGAAAAGCTAATGTTCGAAGATGAAGGACATGGGATCAAACGTGAGCGAAATGTAAAGACTCTCCTCTCAAGATTGGCAGAATTCTTTGATTCTTCGCTTTGATTCTCCTCTATCCAAATAGATTCTCAGAGTATGGGCGAAGAATTTGACTTGCTTTTCCCTCTTCCTCTTCAAATTTGATTCCCTTGACGATGACCATTGGAATGCCTTCTCCAGCCTGACCCATGACTAGTTCAGAGGCTGCTGCAACCTGATCTGCAAGACAGACTAGAGAACTCCTCAATTCTCTCCCAAATAGATCTTCTTTTCCTGAATTGTGTATAAATGGTGACATCCCAGCCACTCCAATTGCTAGGTTGACAGCACCTTTTCTCCAAGGTCTTCCCTGAGTATCAGTCATAATGACCGGTACCTTGAATCCAACTTTCTTCGTGATTGCGTTGCTAATTCGTTGAGAAGACTCATCAGGATCATTTGGTAGTGCAACAAGAGTATTTGTAGGTGCATTACTCTCATCGACACCAGAATAGTCTGTTATTATTCCATGTCGAGTCTTTGTAATCAATACTGGTTCTTCTCGTATGATTTCACTTGCTTCCTTGAGAGCTATCTCAATTTTTTCAGCCGGTATTCCAACTCGTTCAGAAATCTCCTTGGCTTTTTCAGTTACCACGATTTCCTCTAATCGGTAAATACTTCGTTCAGCTATCGAAACGATTGTATGAGTGATAACGAGAATATCACCTGATTCTAGTTTCAGAGATTGGTTTTCTATTAGACCTGTGATTATATTTGGTATGTCATCTCCAGGATTTATCAATGGAACTCCTTGAACTGGAATGATCTCAATCCTGTTGTTAGTCATCGTTATCTGATGCAAGCTCTTCTTCTGATATTTCTTCGTACTGTTGGTCTTTTGAAGTGCGGTATTTTCCAAGACCTGCTTGGATGGCAAGACTCTCTGGTATCATCCTATACATAATAATTCCAACAAAAATATTGATTCCAGCTTGAAGGATGTTCCATGGGATATAGGCTATCGAATAAGTAATGGCTGATTCGAAGGGCATGTATCCAAAAAGAGTGAATAGCATGATATTTCCGAAGTACATACCAATTGATCGAAAAGTTGCAGCGAATATGAAATAGATGCCTGCAGTCCACTTCCAATCAATATCCCGGTTTCTCAATACCAGTTTTGCTACGATTAGACCTAGTAGGGTCAGAATTTCTGAGAGTCCTTTGAACGCAGCACCGTTGAAATTTCTGTATGCTATGAAGACCCACATGATGCCTACTGATAGAACCGAGAGAACTATTCCAAGTCCTAGAAAGATAATCATGATAGGAATTCCTGTCCAGTCAATAGTGAAGCCAGGTACTGGAGTATAGAAGTCAGTCAATCCAACAATGGGAAAAATCTCAAGTGCTATGATGATTGAGGTAAAAATCGCAAACACTGCAATGCTCTTCGAATCTGTTCTAATGTCCATAGTTTCTCTGTTCTCCTATCGCTCCCTCAACTAGAGCTCTGATTTTGCGCTGTACATATCTAAGATAAAAGGGCATTGCATATGAAAGAAAGGGAAAAGTCCCCTGTCGTCTGACCGGGGACTATAGTTAAAGCACTACTTGTGTTTTTGATGTACCTCCTTGGCATGCTTCTTCATCTCCTCCTGAGATCCGAGTTTTTTACCACAGATCTTACATTCGAATTGATCTCGTTCTTCATTCATCATAAATCAGAATAACTATTGTTAATAACAATTATTAACTTTTCTGCAAATACTAATAAAAGCATATATAACCTGATTTGCTTTATGCAAAAGAGATGATGATGAAGGGTAGGTGGGAAATACTCATCTTCATAGTGCTAGTGAATCTATCAATTGGAAGTATTGTATTACCAAGAACGATAGATGACATTGCCGAAGATAGCGTAGTCAAAACTTTCGAGCCATCCGAAGTATCACTTATGATTGTTTTTGATTATTCTCATGGCCAGTACAGTTCTTATGTTGAGTCATTAGATCTAGAACTTCAGGCTTCACTTGAGGGTTTAGGATACACGATAGTTTGGGCACGTGGTGGCATCAATTCTACAATTCTAAGTAACGCAACTGGCTTAGTGTTAGGTTCTATGTATGAAATATCCAATGGATTTCTTGCATCAGAGATTCAAGCCATCAAAGATTGGTTTGATGAGGGTAGCAAATTCTTGTGGGTCAGTACAGATTCTGACTATTCGGGATATGCATACATCAACAACAACATGTCAGCAATTCTAGAAAGTGTAGGTTCACATGTCTATCCAGAACCTACTTCAATATATGATCCTATAATGAATTGTAATGCATCTTATCGTGTTATTGCTAATAGAACAAGTGAAGAAGCATTTGTGTCACCTATCGTGGAAGGTGTATCCGGAGTTCTAATGCATGGACCTACATTACTCTATGGAAGTAATACTACAACAAATCCTGGTGTCGGAATAGAACCTGTGGCTTTGGAGACTCAGAATATAATGAATGTTTATCCTCTCCTTTACTACAGCCAATTCGCCGTTATCGGAGATAGTGACCTGGTACTTCCTCATGCACATAATGACGATGATACTGGGTCATTTGTCTGTGCTACGATGGAAACTTACCTTGGCGCTTCAAATTCCAGCACGGTTATTGTGTCTGGATCTTCTCCCTATGGCAACTATCAGCCAATGTTCACGTCATTATATTACGGCAAGGTGTTACAAGGCGATCTATTCGTTAAACAAGCCATTAATTACGGAATGCTATTAGGCTGCGGTTCTATTATTTCTGGTCCCGCAGACATCACCTATGAGGAAGGCGTATCAGGGAATGTTCTTGAATGGCGTGCTTTTGATTTGTATCCAAAATCCTACAATATATCCTGTGAAGAAGCATTAGTAAGATCTGGACTCTGGAATTCTTCGAGTGAAATTATTAGCATTGTAGTTGATGGACTGACTGTTGGTATTTACAACTATACTCTGCAGGTGACCAATCAAGCTAATGATACAATTTCTGATACTGTGTTTGTTATTACTCAAGAGCAGCTTGCACCCACGATTAATCATCCCGAAGACATTAGCTATTTCGAGGGTGATAACTCAAGTGTAATAATTTGGACTCCTTCGGATCTTAGTCTGCATTATTATGAAATCTTCAAAGATGGCGAGTTGATTTACACTCATTATTGGCTAACAGATGAATCTCCAGATGTATCACTGAATGTAGGCGGACTGCCAGTTGGAGTATACAATTTCAGCATAACCATCTATGACAAAGTACTACTAGAAACCACAGATGTGGTCATTGTTGAAGTTTTAGAAGTGATATTACCTTCGCAAACGACAACTACTACTACTACCACAATTACCACCACAAATACGACAACTTCTGAGACTGCAGATGGACCTAGTGACTTAGATTTCATTAGAACGGCAACTATAGCTATCTCTATTGGTTCATCTTTAGTTATCATCGCAGTTGTTATCCTTATCTTTCGAAGACGATGATGAATCTACACACAATGAGTTCTTAAAACTACAAACGAATACCGTACTTCGAGGTGAGCATGTGTTATGACACATGTCAATAAGAAGATGGTACTGGGTTTGGTAGTTTCGTTTGCCTTCTTAATCGGAACATTCTCCGTCCCGGTATCTGCACTACAGACAAATATTGTAATTGAAAAATATAATCAAGGGTATAGATCAGGTGCGAACAATCATACTTACATGTATGTGGAACCTGACCCCTTGAATTACATAACTAGAAGCTATCTGCATGCAAATGTGGATATGGATTATACACAGTATAGATTTGACGATATAGGATGGATATCCCCAGACAGTAATGTGTTTGCCGACACAAATGCTCCATTTAACTGGCAAGTCTTCAATACTTTCACAACTGGTCCGTTTGGTAATGATGCTACACTTCCGTCATTTTATGACTTTACTGCATCAGATGGAAGTGAGTTTGGAGTCAATACTACCCTAGAAACACGAACTTACTCTCTTGCTTTTGGTCAGCAAACTCCTGTGCAAGTTGATGCTGGATTCATGTATAT
>JBHLRQ010000066.1:0-11834 GCA_048882385.1 Candidatus Thorarchaeota archaeon
TACTGGAAAAAAGCCAGCTTGGTATTTACTTAGACAGGAATTTGGGTATTAAGTACATAGTAGAGGTCTGCAACGGGGTTATCGAGATGTACATTAATAATTACTTGATGTAATAGTTTTTCACAAGCATGCCTCTGTGAAATACTCCACAGTCGCACTCAGCACATTCGTTTCTGAAATTCTCATGATCTTCACGAATATGACCACAAGTACATTGGTCTAATTTTCTCATACTCATCTTGTCACCTCGTTCTTACTCTCTGTTTCAGATGATTTCTCAACCATCTGTTCATGAATCATCTTCAACAATCTGTGAGGCCCGTGTCCTTTTCTTACTCGGGCTCTATTGTATAGAGTCTTTGATGTGATTTTCATTTCTTCCATTTTGATTTCCTGCTTGTGAGTAGCATGTAGTCTACCATCTGTATAGAATATATTTGAAAAACAGATGTGTCAAATATCAGACAAAAGGGTCTGCTCTAGATGGGTTTCACTAACCTTTTTCTGTTTCTCTCACTTTTGCATGTTTGAGGTGTATTTTCTACTTATAAGGTTGGGCATTTACAATCAATCAGAAGAAAGAATCCAAGGTTGATTGAGATGTTTCTGTAGCCTTTAGCATGCGTTCAAGCTTCGCCTGCTGCTTCGGATTTATCTTCTTCAGAAGAGAGAGCATTTGAAAGGCGTTAAGTGGGGCGTTCCCAGCAAAGTGATTGTTAAAGTATCCTAACGTAGTAGCAACACTACTTGTGACTTTTTCTAAACGGTCGACCCAAGGCTCAAGCTCTTCGATAGAATATCGATAATTAAACCATGGATTTTCTCCATGACCATGCCAACGTATGTAGGAGAAGTCTGCGGTTATTCTAAGGTCGATGGGGAGTTTGGGTTCATCAACAATCACATGTGCAACACCATAATCTTCAAGCAAATTCCAGACTCTTTGAATTAACCATGATTCATCCCGGAATTCAATGGCATACCGATATGCTGGATCAAGAGTTGAAAAGAATTTTTCAATGTCACCGAATTTGGTTATGTTCCATGGTGGAAGTTGTATCAGAAGAACTTGTACACGACCGTGGAGTGGTTCAAGAAGGCGAAAATATTCCCTGAGTATGGAACCTCCCTCACCACTGATATCGAGTTTGGTGTCATGTGTGACTTTTTTTGGCATTTTTGCGGTGAAGAAAACATTCGAATCCAGACTACCAAGGTGCTTCACAAACTTTGGCTGCGGTAGAGAATAGAATGTTGAGTTTATCTCAGCGGTATAGAAATACTTGAGATATTGTTGAAGCAGAGAACCTCCTGATGAGTAAAAGATTCCCTTCCAGTCTTTATCATAAGACCATCCGCTAGTTCCAATATGAAGCCCTTTTCTCATCAGTCTCATTCTTACAGTTGTCGCGAGTTACTATCTGTCTTCCGGCAGATTATCAAGATGATGAAATTCATAAGAAGGATAGCTGAAACTCCAAGACGTGTATCTGATGATTGCAGAGAATGTAAAAGCAGAATTCAGCAACCTGGAGATTCACATGGGTGATTTTACAGATAGCAAATTCAAGATGAAATGTGTTGTTACTTATATCGACCAACTTCTTGTCATGAATGGGGGAAAGAGAATAGCGACAATGCACGCTCGCAATATTGGAAACGTTCACCTTGACAAGAAAGGTATTAGAATTGCAGGTATGAATTTTGAAATCAAAGATGATGATGATGTGAGTGTGGCTAGTGGGTCAATCAGACTAGAGTTAGATGATCCTAAAGCTTGGTACGAGGAACTTTGGGGTTGAACCAAGAATTTAAACGTACACAGCTCCGCACGAAAAAGGCGGATCACTGGTGGTTTGATGATGTCAGATAAGATTGAGTTCATAGAGCTAAGGTTTCCTGATTTGTTGGGTAGAATGAAGGCTATGATAGTGCCTTGCAAACCAGCAGAACATTTGGAAGCTGTATCACACGATCCAGCCTTAAAAAAGGGGACAAGCTGTGATGGAAGTTCTGTCACGGGTTTAGCAAATGTAGAAGCTTCAGACCTGCATCTTGTTCCGGATCCATCATCTCTAATCGAGCTTCCTTTTGGTTCGCATCGAACTGCTGCCGCAATGTGTTTCGTTAGAGAAAAAATAGCCGATGAGTCTGAATACTATCCATTAGATACTAGAGGACTCTTACACAAAACATGCAAGGAACTACTCCCGGGAAAAATGCGACTTCTTGTCAAAGTGGAACCTGAGTTTCATCTAATTACTCCAGATGGTGAACCATTTGATGAAGCTAGTTATGCAGACACCTATCCAAAGAGTCCGGGGATGGATATACTGCTTGATATAGCCTCAGCTCTTAGATCTCTCGATATATCAACAAGAGTAATTCATCATGAAGTTGGAGAATCTCAGCAGGAAATCGAATTAGATTTTGAAGATTCGATGAAGATGGCGGACAATATTCTAGTATTCAAAAATCTTGCTAGGTCAATCTCACAGAATCAAGATGTTGATGTTACATTCATGCCAAAACCTTTCGAGAATAAAGCTGGAAATGGCCTTCATTGTCACCTTCAACTCTGGGATGGTGAAAAGAATCTGTTTGGGGTTGACGATACATCAGAATTATCCGAAACTGCAAAGATGTTTATTGCAGGTTTGATTGAACATGCAGGAGCAATCACTGCTTTTGCTAATCCAACAATCAACTCCTACAAACGACTAGTACCTCATCACGAAGCTCCAGTGTATATCACATGGGGAGTGATGAACAGAACTGCTCTGATTCGCGTTCCAATGTTTAAATCAGGGAATAATGCAGCAATTGAGTTTCGTTCTCCAGATCCAGTTGCTAATCCATATCTCTTATTCACAGCAATTATTGTTGCAGGTATGGATGGTATAAGCAGAAAACTCACACCTCCAGACCCTCGTAGCGAAGACATCTTTCATATGACGGATGAAGAGAAGGATAAACTCGGAATTGAGATGCTACCAACTGCACTAGATGAAGCTCTTCTTGCTCTCAAGAATGATGATGTAATTAGTAAAGCAGTTGGTCCAGATATAATGAGAACATACATCAATCTGAAGAGAGAAGAATGGCGTATATACACGAGTGAAATCGTTACAGACTGGGAGTGGGATATGTACGAGTACCACTAACTCTTACTGAAGAAAGAATACAATCTATCAAAAGCTTCATCCACAGCTTCAGGAGTTAATGGTCCAATTGAGATGCGAACAAAACCCTCTCCAGAAGCTCCAAAAATGACTCCTGGAAGTAATAATGTCCCAGTAGATTGCAATATATCCATGACAAGTTTTCTAGAGTCTGTACAATCCTTTACGCGCGGGAATAGATAGAAAGTGCCTTTGGTGTAAGTTGGCTCGAAAGCATCAATTTCGCTCATACGCAAATATGCCAAGTCTCGGAGAAGATTAAGCCTTTCAAGCTCTTTGTCAACAGCATCAAGTCCTTCCTTTAACACTTCCAAAGCCAATAGTTGTCCAGCAGTTGGAGCGCATATTGAAATTGTATCTTGTACCTTGAGAAATTCCTTTGTAAAGTCTGAAGAGCCAACCACAAACCCCACTCGCCAACCACTCATTCCAAAATCCTTTGAAAAACTACCTAAAGTCAGAACATGGTTTCCTGCATCTCTCCGAGAGCGAGGACTATAATGTTCTGCTCCGTCAAAAACCATCCTTGAATAGGTTTCATCTGAAACAAGAGTGATATCGTGTTGAATGCAGAGATCTACAATCTGATTTAACACCTTTCTGTCATAAACTGCACCTGTCGGATTATTAGGTGATATCAGACAGATAGCTCGAGTCGTCTTGTCAATCGCAGCCTCTATTTTTTCAATCTGAGGTTGGAAATTACTATCAACAGGGACTTCGACAGCTCTCCCTCCTGCAAGCTTCACCGCCATGACTGAGTTGAAATAGTATGGAGATGGAATTATAACACTCTCATTTGGTTCAATGAGTGTGAGAATGGCACCAGCAAAAGCATTGTTTGCTCCTGCTGTGATTACAAGCTCATTTTGTGGATTGATATCGATTCCTGACTCTTTACGTAAGTAGAGTGCAAGCTCTTCACGTAGTTCCAACAGTCCTTCATCGGGAGTATAGAGATGCGTTGAAGGATGAGACATTCTGTCACGAAGCCCGGACAAGGCAACCTCAGGAGGAATATGTCCGGAGAGCCCTTGACCGAGGTTCAGAAAGTCTGGAGATGAAATGTATTTCTTGGCAGCTTCCGTTAGTTTGACAATTGGAGGGGCTTGGATATCTTCAGTCCGATACTTCATGAGCTACACCAAGTTATTCAGTTGTCCCAATCCACGCGGCAATGTTGTCTAACCGAGTAGATATAACATTAACCTAATTTGTACTCATTCAGCAATCGTTATATCCCTCTCGCAAAGCCGGCCTCCCTATGCCAAGCTCAGCTGAAGTTGCTGAAGGTCGTAAGAAAGTCCAGAGAGCCGCTTTGATCTCTGTCCTAGCAGCAGCTACTCTAACCGGAATGAAGTTTGTGATAGGTCTGCTTACAAACTCACTCGGAATTATATCTGAAGCACTTCACAGTGGATTAGATTTCGCTGCAGCTGGCATAACCTTGATTGCAGTTAGAAGAGCATCAAAGGGACCTGACTCAGAACATCAGTTTGGTCATGGTAAGATCGAGAATTTCGCTGCTCTGTCGGAAACCATCATTCTATGGATAACTTCTGTGTGGATTATAGTTGAAGCTTGGAGAAGGATTGAGTTACAAGAATGGCCAGAGGCATCATTGTGGGGCATCCTTGTAATGACGATTGGAGTTGTTGTCACCTTCTGGCAAAGTAGAGTGCTATACAGAACTGCAGAAGAACACGGAAGCCAAGCTCTTGAGGCTGATGCTCTGCATTTTAGGACAGATATGATAAGCTCGATTGTCGTTCTATTAGGACTTGGATTTGTGTGGATTGATATACCGATTGCAGATCCTTTAGCTGCTATTGGCGTTGCGATAATTATCTTTGTTATTTCCTACCGTTTAGGACGGAGAACATTTGATGCACTCACAGATACAGCACCCGAAGGATTGAAGGAGGAGATTATCAAAAGAGTAGAAAGCATCAGTGATGTAGTCGAGTGCAGAAGGACCCGTGTCAGGCACTCAGGACCGGAGCTCTTTGTGGACATTGTGGTATCAGTTGACGAATCTGTGAGAATATCGGAAGCTCACGGTGTGACTGACTTGATTGAAAGAGCATTACTGGACTTAGCGCCACGTGTTGATGTCGTTATTCATGTTGAACCCTCTGAGGGAGATGATGCTGAGTTCCTAAAACTAGATATCTACAACCAGATGCAGGTGATTGCTCGGAGACTGTCCCATGTACACAGTGTCCACAATCTTCGTGTCTTCTTAACTCCAGAAGGCATTGATATTGCAGCAGACTTGGAGTTATCCGAGAGTCTTACACTTGATGAAGCTCACTCGATTTCAGAGAGATTTGAAGAGAGCTTGAAGAATATGGTTCCTCATGTGAATACTGTTACGTTGCATCTTGAAACCACAATCAGAGAAAGTCCCGCTCAAGACATAACTCATGAATCGTCTGAGATTATTGAATTGATTACCAAGATAATGAAAGATACATCTAAATCTACAATATGCAGTAACATTGTTGTTCAGAAAGAGGAAAACGAAGTTGCGGTCCTTATTACATGCACAATTTCAGGTGAGACAACTCTGACCGAGAGTCATGAGATAGCTGAATCATTCAAAAAGAGGATTATTGAAACTCTCCCGGAAATCAACTCTGTCTTTATTCACTTTGAACCCTGCTGACCCAAGCTTAATATTCGACGAGGTTTGATTCAGCACAGAGGTACAAAACTATGGACGAAGAATGTGCAGTCAAAATTCTTGGAGCGCCTGAGGCACAGGTCGTTCAGACAAAAGAAATTGAAATGAAACAACCTCTATTGGTGTGTTGTTTCCCATCAGCTGGAGTTGTAGGTACAATTGCAGCTCAAGAAATGATTCAGCAGTTTGAGATGGAAGAGGTTGCACATGTCAGATCACGATATATGCCTTCAGCAGCTGTTTTTCAGGATGGTCGTTTACGTCATCCTTTCAGAGTTTATGGTAAGAAGGACAAGAACCTTCTTGTTGTGACAGCAGAACTACCAGTAGCCGATGAGGGGCTTTATGTTGTTAGTTCCACCCTTCTTGATTGGGGTGCGACAGTTGGAGTCAAGGAAACAGTAATCCTTGATGGTATTCCTGTGCAAGGGCTTCCTACTTCACGTAAAGTATTGTACGCAGCGGAGGAGGAAAAGATCAATGAACTTGCAAAGGATGAAACAATGGAGATTCTCAGTAAGGGAATAATTACTGGAATTGCAGGTTCGATTCTATCGGAAACACTATGTAGAGAGATGGTTGGATTTGCACTGTTGACACCTGCAATTGCAATGGTTCCAGACCCTGCAGGTGCAGTTCAGTTACTTGAAGCACTAAATAGGTTATACAAAGTCGATGTAAATGTTACAGATCTAAAAGAAAGTGCAGCTGAAATCAAATCAAAGATGGAAGAGATGGCTCAGCAAGTAGAAGGGATGCGTAGACAACAACAAGGTGCGGGTAGACCGGGATACGAGAGAATGTATGCTTAGTCTGTACAGGAGTCATATGCTTCCTTTGCACCTTGGGCATTACGCTCTCCTACCTTACCTGCCCAGTTTTCACAGATGACTTTCTGCACGGTTTCAAGCTTGACAAGACCAGTAGCTTTAGCAATCGCTCCGAGCATTGTAGTATTGATCACTGGCAATCCTCCTACTAGTAGCCCATTCTTGAGTGCTATGCCTGTTCCATCATATGTGTAAATGTGACCCATTGTTAGACTTATCTCACTAGGTGCCTTTGGAGTATTGATTATAACCTTGCCATTCTCAACGAGTCCTTCTGTGACGTCAATGAGATCTAATAGTGTAGAATCAAGAACTGCTACTATATCGGGGGTGTACACCTGACTTCGGACATTGATTTCTTCGTTATCAATTCGTGTAAAAGCTTTGACTGGAGCTCCACGACGTTCTGCTCCAAAATAGGGAAAAGCCTGTACTCCCTTGTATCCATCAATATAAGCAGCCTTCGCAAGTAGTTCAGCAGAAGTGACACCACCTTGTCCACCTCTTCCGTGCCATCTGATTTCTATCAATATCAAAGACTCCTGAGAACGTGTGGGATTGCCAAGCCTTGCGCGGGAACGGCCAAACATAACCTTTACGTTCTTGATACTTCTGAATTGAGTGTGATGTAATATGGACGAGTTTCTAAACACTAACAGAGAATTATGGGACAAACTCGCTAAAATACATCATGAGTCAGAGTTCTATGATGTTGAGGGATTTTTGAAAGGAAAACAGACTCTCGATCCCATCGAGATAGATGAACTTCCAGACGTCACAGGAAAGAAACTACTCCATCTTCAATGTCATTTTGGAATGGACACACTATCTCTGGCAAGACTTGGTGCAGAAGTAACAGGAGTTGATTTTTCGTCTGAAGCCATCGAGCTTGCCAAATCTCTAAGTAAATCCGCTGGAATCAAAGCACGGTTTATTTGTTCAGATGTATATGATATTCGAAAGGTTCTGGATGAGGAATTCGATATTGTATTCACATCGGGAGGAGTGATCACGTGGCTTCCAGATCTTGAGGAATGGGCACAGATAATTTCATCTTCACTGAAAACTGGTGGTATCTTCTACATTCGTGAATTTCATCCCTTCGCCTATGTTTTTGACGATGCAGATGACATCAAAGAACTTAGAGTGAAATACCCATACTTTCAGGGAAAGGAGCCACTGATGTTTGAAGATGAAGGAACATATGCAGATAAGGATGCTAAGACGGGAATGATGCGAACCTATGAGTGGAACCACCCAATTTCTAGGATAATTAACGTATTGATTAGGAATGGACTTCGAATAGATCATCTCCATGAATTCCCCTTCACAGCATACAAGGCATTACCGTTTATGATAAAGAATCAAGATGATAGGTGGGTCCTTCCTGATAATGGGGACAAAGTACCCCTGATGTTCTCAATCAAAGCGACAAAGACTGATTAGACTAGAAATCTTCTCGGAGTGCTTTAACAGCACCATCAGCGGATTGTGCAGCTTGTTGCAACCCAACGCCTGAACCTGCTGTATCTGTTCCTACGATATAAAAACCCTTGATAGGCGTTCGCGGACCAGGTCTATCGAGATCAGTTTGTCCGGGAATAAGTGCTGCACGGGTTGCATAAGACAGCTGAACATGTTCCATCTCAACATGGTCAAGGATTCCAGGATGGTATTTCTCTAAACCGTTGCCCTTCATCATCTCAATCATTTCTTCTTCGCTCTTGCCAGGAATAGTCGTCATAGCGATTGCGATTAGTTCCTTTCCCTCAGGAGCACAACTGGGATCGAAACTGGATATGGAAACAATCCATCGGTTTGGAGTGGGGTGGACAAGAACTCTGTTCTTTCTGTCTCCAATAACAGGTTTTGAAAGTCCTAGCCAGAGTGTTATTCCATGTGTCGGCTGCATAGAACTCCAACGTTTGAAGAAAGAAAGAGTTTCATCGTTATCAGATTGAATAATCTCGGGCATTGCCCAAAGAGGGATATTACTCACAAATCTTGAATGGGATATTGTTGTTCCTGCAACAGTACAGCCCGTAACAACTCCATCTGCTTCAAGGATTTGTTCAACAGGGGAATTGAGTACGTAATCACCATTGATTGTTTCAATCACTCTCTTAATGAGACCTTCCATGCCGCCTATTACATAACCCTCATCGTATTCTCCCGAACCCAGAATCAAACGTTTTGCAGATTCCATTTTAGAAGATTCTTTGTCAGTGTCCTTTAGGGTTCTAAGTGCCTCATAAGCTGAAGCTTCAGAAATAGGAACGCCTGCAGCCATGTATATTGCACTCTGCATTACATCAAGCATAACTTGGTTTGTAGCACCACGTGATTGCATGAATTCAAGAAAAGAGATGTCTTTGTATTTCTTCATCTCTTCAAGCTTCATAGTTTTGATCTTTGCACCAATTTTGACAAGACCAAGTCGACCTCTCCAACCAGTAAGTGGCCATCGTAGTGTTTCACTAATACTGGAAGGTATGGTACCTACCCTATCATAAACACGGAATTCCCATCCATCATGAAGAACAAATTCGGGAGGTGGCGAGAGATAGCTCTTCAAGAATCTAACAAAAGCACCACGGGTTACTCTTGTAATGACATGAAGTCCTTGATCGACACGAAATCCGTTAATCCAATAGCTATGCCATACCCCACCAAGACGATTAGCTTTCTCAAGAACTAAGACTCTCTTTCCTTCTGCAGTGAGCGCAAGAGCGGTAAGCAAGCCGCCAGCACCGCTTCCTAGAATAACTACATCATATTGGGATGCATCTACTTGTTCCAGAGATATCTGCTTCATGCTAGACTCGACTCAGAGGTCTTGCTACTTAAGGATGTTCAAAGAAACGTTAGAGCACATCAATTGGAATTCCCTGGTTTGCAGATTCATACGCAGCATCCACAATTTTGTGTGCTTCAACAGCATCTTGGAAGTTTGGAGAATATGTTTCGCTTGAGCGGACAGATTTGAGAAACGAATAGCTGAGTGCAACTTGTTTGTTGATACTCAAATCCTTTAATGGTTCACGAATCCCTAGTGCTATTTTCTTAGCGGAGATGCCCAGATGGTCGAGAAGGATATCCTCAACATTTTCTGAATGAATACGAACTGAATCTTCGCCTTGAAGCTGGTAATCGAGATACTTGTTTCCAGATTCGAGGACAACATGTATGTACCCTCTCTCAAAGAAAAACTCAAAGTTTCTTTCTTCTGAACGCTCAACTAAGTGCCAAACTGCATCAACAGTACTTGAAGTTCCGTCTTTATGCCTCATGACCAAGGAAGCTTGGTCCTCAATACCTCGCTCTGAAAAGAAACCTACTTGAGCATAGACATTGACAATATCTCCAAAAAACCAATTTAGAACATCGATGTCATGGACACACTGTTCTAAAATGATACCACCACCAGGAACAGAGTTTTCGCCTCTCCACTGAGTGTAATCTTCCTTTTCAAGAGGAAACTGCTGATCATCTCGAATATGGGCGAGGATTGGTTTACCAAAATCGTGTTTTTCGATCAGCTTCTTGGCATATAGCAAGAAAGGGTCAAATCTAAGATTGAGACCTGCACTTGTTTTGACAGCGTTGTCAAGAGCGATAGAGTTTAGTTCACGAACTTGTGGGCAACTATGAGCCACTGGTTTTTCACAATAGACCGCTTTTTTTGCTCGAGCTGCAGCTTTTACCATTTCGCGATGCTTACTAGTTGGCGTACAGACATAAACCACATCCACATGCTCATCATTCACCAGATCTTCATGATTTTCATAAATCTTGGATATCCCAAATTCCTTAGCCAATTTCTTGGCTTTCAAATTGTCAGAATCGCAAATTGCAGTAATCTTGAAGCCAAGAAGACCTGAATTATTAATAGCTGTCAATGCCGCGAGGTGAGTCCTACCAGTTTTCCCAATCCCGATGAGGCCTAGACGAAGTCCTGCTTCATTGTTCAACAGGTGTCAACTACCAGCCACATATTTGTCATGTATGTATTTTAGTGTTCTTAGAAATCAAGTTAATATTCTAATCATCACGACAACTGTTATGAGGCACATGAATACATGAACACTCAACGAATCATGGAAATTGAAGTGACGGTACATTGACCGATCAAGACATACTCAAAGAGGCTAGAAGTGCACTAAAAGAAGGGAACAAGGAAGTAGCTGGAAAATTACTTCTTGCCGCAGCAAGTAGATTGTCAGACAAAATGGAGTACAAAGAAGCAGCAAAAGTCTATGAAGAGGCTGCTGTTGTTTTCAGAGATGCATATGACGCATCTGAGAGTTTCAAGGCATTCGACAATGTCACCCTCATGCTAATTCGACTTCCCCAGGAAGAAAGCGTCTATCAGGAGATTGTACGAGTAAACAAAGAAGCAGCAAAGGTTGCTGAAGAGGCAACAGAATACAAGAGAGCAGCAGAATTCTATTTTCGTGCTCAGGACTTTGCTTCAGATGAGGAAAAAAGAGAGTTGAACATCAAAGCTGCTGATGCACTAGAGAACCTTGCTGATATCAGAGAGGAAGAAGAGGATTTTGCTGAAGCAGTCAGTCTTCTACGAAAAGTGAGCCGTTTGTATTATACGGCTGGTGATGATGAACTCGGAGAGCGAATTAATGATCGGGCTGCTCGTCTTGCTCGTAGATGGGCAGATATTGCCAAAAACAACGGGGATTTTTTGTCGGCTGGAAATGCACTTGCTGAAGCTGCGCAGATAATGGACACTGGAGAATCAACAGAAGCCATGCGAATAATGATGGAAGCTGGAGAACTCTACGAGGCTGCAGAGCTTTTTGAAAAGGCAGGTAATATCTATGATGCCGCTCAAGAAGCTTACAAACTGCAGAGACTCACGTCAGCCAGAAATCAGGCCATGTCAAAAGCTGCTGAAGCCTATTTGAAGACACAAGGGTCAGCTGAAGCTGTGGCACCACTTCTTGTTAAAGGAGGAAACATGTTCCTTGAGATTAGTCGACCAATGAAGGCAAAGTGGGCATTCAAGCGCGGAAATGAGTTATTTGGAGAACTTGCAGAGAAAGCTAAAAGTCGTAATGATGTAGAGTCCGAGATGAAGTATTATAGATTCCAAGCAATGTGTCTGGAGAAGTGGGGAGC
>JBHLRQ010000066.1:11934-18071 GCA_048882385.1 Candidatus Thorarchaeota archaeon
CTTGGTGTTCCTGAACTCGCTACGATATGGATACGGACCGCAGGTCTTGAGGCTCTTGAAACTAGCTCATCAGACATGGTAGACAAAGCGATAGAACTCTTGACCAAATCAGCTGAAGGATTTAAGGAAGCCAATGAGCTAAACGAATCATTTGAAGATCTCTTCACTGTTTTTGAAACCCGTTTTATGCATATCCCGGATCAAAAGAGACCTATCAACAAGACAGTAAAAATGATGAATGATATTGCAATGGCAACAAATGATGAAGTGATGGTTGCACTAGTTACACTCGTTCGTGCTCTCAATGCTGGAAACCATATAGGAGCTCTTATGATTTTGCATGAACACGAAGAAGAACTTCTACCAAAATCTGAAAGAATCAGAAAGCTCATTGCACAATCAAAACAGGTTAGAAAAATCAAATAGATTCCATTTTGACGGAAGACAAAAGTGCTAGTCGTATGTAGCATTTTCTGTTTGGTGAGTTGAAATGAGTACACATAACGATTCCATTGCAATCGAAACTAGAGGCGATTGTGACATGATTGACATCACGCATTCGGTTGCAGAAACGGTGAGGAAGAGCGGATTGAAGACTGGAATTTGCACAATCTTCTGTACTGGATCTACTGGGTCAATTACGACAATAGAGTATGAGGATGGTCTTCTCAAAGACTTTCCCGAAGCAATGGAGCGATTGGCACCAAAAGATGCAGTCTACGAACACCATCTAAGATGGCGAGATGGTAATGGACATTCTCATGTTAGAGCATCGATTTTAGGACCAAGTTTGACTATTCCTTTTGTCAATGGGAAATTGACCTTGGGAACTTGGCAGCAGATAACATTCGTTGATTTTGATAACAAGCCCAGAAATAGAAGGTTGGAAATTGTTCTGATTGGCGAGTAATCAAGGTAAATCATGTATCTTATCAAAATCCCAAGTAAGAACTCTAGTGCTTGGACTTTGAGGTGTGGAGTCTCTGATTTTCATCGCGAGGTAGTGAATTCTCATTGCTCTTCGCAATCGATGAATCTGAAAAGGCGCTGTCCAATTAGGAGAAGGATTGCGGTATTCAAAGGAGTCCATGAGATCTCGAATTGTATCTAGCTCCTTTCGCACTTGGAGCTTGATATCATCAAGGTCTCGCTGTATTGTTAATCCTGGATGGTCAGTCAATATCGACATCTCTCCAACTCTCACACTCCAGAAGAAACCATATGACATCATGTAAGACCGGAGTATTACCGCCTTGGTCAGATTTTTCGCTTCTTTAAAGATGTTCTACGCATCTTAGTTCCACAGACGGGGCATACTGTTTCGCGCGAAGATTTCTTCGATTTGAAACTACATGCAGGACATTTCATAATCCATGTTATCTCTTGACCAAATTTCTTGTTGGGGTCGATAATCCTAAGTCCCAGATGACTTGCAGTATTCAAAACTGCAAAGTCTGTTGAAACTAGTGTTGTATCTGTTCCTTCTGTGGTGACTGTCAGGGCAAGCGCAATCAGCTCAATATCATTTTTTGATAGTTCAGATTTGTCACCCGATGACATTGCAACTGATTCTACGCGTCTGACATCCTCATCATTTGGAGTTCGTTCATCCATTTTGTCAAGAAGAAATAGAGTTTCTGCACGAAAACGACTCAATCTATTTCGAACTTCCCCAATTATACTAGGAGTCGTTACAAATGTAGAATCTTTTCTCCTATCTGTCCAAGTGGAAACTAGAACTCCAGTGTCTAGAACATATACTCGGGACATCTCATCACCTAGAGTGTCCTTGGCACTAGTCGTGTGTTGAGGCGATCATAATAGTTGTCATAGAGTCTGATGAACTTGGTAACAGTTTCAGATTTCTTCATCCACACGGTGTTCAGTGGTTCTACATCCCTTCTTTTCTGTCCATCAATAATTGCCAAGCCAGGTACTCCAGGCTTTACCAATTCAAGTTCTAATGTAGATCTATCAGGAATTACAATCGATTTCAACTCAAATCTAGGTGGACATACTGGTACGAATATTAGACCATTGACATTAGGAGCAAGGATTGAGCCTCCAGCTGCAAGAGCATATGCTGATGAGCCAACTGGAGTCGCGAGCATTGCTCCATCAGCTCGACCATAGTCAACTTGAACACCATCAAGAAACACTTGAAATGTGAGCAATCGACCTGGAACCTTGGATACAACATATACCTCATTTAGTGCTTCTTCGAATTGTTTATCCCCAACTCCAGAAATGATGTTTACATTGTGTTCAATCACACATTCATTCTCTAACACCTGTGTTAGAGCGGAAATGGCTGATTCAGTGTCGGTTTCAGTGAGGAACCCAACAAATCCTCGATTTATACAGAACAAAGGAGTTTCTCTATCCTTCAAAGTTGATAGAGTGTAGAGAATTGTACCATCTCCGCCAATTGTTACAATAAAATCCACATCCATTTCTTCAATCAATGTTGGTTTTACTTCTTTATGAAGTACATTGCAGGATCCAGGATCCACTTGCACCTCTAAGTCATTAGAAACAAGAAACTCTGCGACTTGATTGGCAATCGGCTCTATCTCAGGACGGTCAGGTCTACAGACAAGACCAATAGTCCTTTTATCGCTGAGAATTTGAGGGGTTTCTTCAATCACAGTGGAACACTCCCAAACTTGGCCTTTATGCAGCCCCTTTTACAGTTATTGTAGTGATTGTAAAAAGCACCGCCCCCAAATATATATAGATGAATCCAGAGGTGTGAATTAACACAATTCTGAAACACTCAGTTGGTGATTTAGAATGAGCATAAAGAAGTCAGAGGCAAAGAGCCTGAAGCCCGGAAGTTACTTCCTAATCGAAGGAGAACCATGTAGAGTTGTATCAATCGAGAAATCAAAGCCAGGAAAACATGGTGCTGCAAAAGCAAACATTGTTGCCATTGGCTTCTTTGATAATCGAAAGCGAAATGTCATCATGCCAGCAGACAGAATGGTTGACGTTCCACTAATTGACAAAACAAGTGCAACAGTCATCGCTGATATGGGAGAGTCCTACAGTCTAATGGATTCCGAAACATTCGAAACTTATGAGGTTCCAAAACCAGCTGATGAGGAGATTGCCTCGAAGATTGAACTGAATGTAGCAGTTGAGGTCTGGAACGTCATGGACACCAAGATAATTGTCAGGGTCAAGACGTAGAGCATTCACTTAGTTTCATTTCATATAACAAGGGATGTTCTACATGGGATCGATTGAGAGGGTTGACGAGAGCGACAAGATAATCATAGAGATGCTCACAGAGAATGCAAGAGTTTCCCTTAGAGAAATCGCAGCTGTTGTTAAAATGAGTCCCAGTTCAGTACGCAATAGAATGGAACGACTTGTTGAACTGGGAGTCATCAAAAGGTATACAATTGATATTGACTACCGAAAGATGGGATTTGAGATTCAAGTTGTAATTCTCGTCACTTCAAAACCAAGTGAAGCAGACCGGTTGAATCTTGCATTGAAAGGATATGACGAGATTACAGAAGTCTTACGTACATCCGGACCAGCGAGTTTCATCTGCAATATTAGGATAAGAAACATCACAGAGCTAACGAAATTCATCACAGGTGAACTTGAGAAGTTGAATGGGGTAGAACGAATAGAAACCTTGTTCATCCTTCCTCAAGAAGAATGAAACTTTCAGGTTAAGTGAGAGGCCTTTGTAACAACTCATTGTTCAATCCTCTCTTCAACACTCCAGGGAGTTCTTGGAGGTTCGACACCAATTTTTTGATCGATGATGAGTCCGAGAATAAGAAGGAGTGGTATGGGACCACCCACTCCACTCATGAAGAGCGGTAGAAACAGAAATGCGACAAATGGGAGTTGACTCACTATAGCTGCAGCTCGGACAGTTCTCTTGCGAACAAGACATCTATGATGTTTACTTATCATTTTAACAAACAGAAAATTCAATCCCGAGAGGAGAGATGCGATTACAACTGAGATAGTATCAAAGATTAGAAATCCAAAACTGGTATGAAACGTATCAGCCCACATTACAAAGGTCCAAAAGATTCCAACAATTTCCAAATGATAGTTGCTGGAAGAAAATCTAATCCAGAAGTAGAAGGGCAAAGTTAGAGCAGAAATGTAAAGTAAATCTACAAGATTTAGTTTATACTCAATAGGCGTTCATTATCCCTCCTATCTGATTACATATAAATTGATTTTGAAATCAAATCATTTGATTCTTCTCTTTTTGATATTGGTAGAAAAGGGCGCTTGAAATCAGCAGTGGAAAAAAGTCTTGTATGATGCGATTTCTTCAAAGATTTTATATCTGTTACAACAAGGATGCATTTAACATGGCCTTTTCTCAGTTCACTCTGGCGTTTTTCATTTCTATGGGAGCTGCAGTCGCATCCATAATTGTAGGGGCAGTTGGTAGACGAGAGTTCAGAAATATAACAATCATTTCAGTGGTTGTCTTTTGCTTCATTATACCAATTGCATTCCACTTTGTGTATTTGGGTCTAGAAACCTACGTTTCCATCTTGGATTGGCCTATAGAGGCAGGCAGTTTTCTAGGCTTATGGACACCACTGACTGCAATTCTGATTGCCTCTTGGCTTGGTGGGATTCTTGGTATGATTTCTGGAAGGTACTGGGGAGAAGGTGACCGCAGTTGCTTTCAATGTCTTCTTGGACCGATTATAGTTCTGTTTTTGATATCAATTGTGATTCTTGTCCTGCCATAGAATACACGATAGTGCGAGTGAGATTTGATTTATATCGATTTTAGAAAAAAGTATTAACCATGACGATAGAAGCATATCCAGATTGCATTAAGTCCCTGCCTAGAGCAAAAATGCCACTGGAAGGAGTCCAAGCGTGGATTGCTCAAGGAGTTGAGTTTCAGGTTGTCTTTTTTGAGATCGACCCGATTGGTATCGTGCCGCCTCATAGTCATAGTGCGCAATATGGGTTTGTCATCGAAGGTGAAATGCTACTAACAATCGGTGGTGAAACACAACTTTACACGAGAGGGGATTCATACTACATACCCGAAGGCGTAGTCCACTCTGCTGAGTTCAAGACTTTCTTTAGAGCAATGGATTTCTTTACTGAACCTGCGAGGTATGAATCCGAGTAAAAGAACAAGATTGTGCTGGGAAGGAAACTGCGAAGGATGATGCCACTTCATAAGTAGTCTAGGATATTGAAGAGGATGTTACAGAGTTTCTTAGTGCAGAAATGGCAAGTAGGTTTGTCCATATAATAAAGGAGAAGATCGTAATCCATTCTATTACTGCTCCAGAATTTGCTCCAAAGAGAAGGACATAGAATACGAAGAGGGTATCAAACACTGCTAGTGCTAGACCATACAAACTAATCCACTTGACAAAACCACTTTGCTTGAGAAGTGCAAAATTAGTTAGGAACAGCACAGGAATCCAAGTTGCGAAAATCATGAAACTCCAAAGATAGTGTAGTTCATACATGTCCTCAGAGAACACACCAGACATAATCACTGATAGAGAATTGAAGAGTCCGATCAACACTGCAATCACAAGAAGATTCTTCCTTTCTTCACCAAATGTCTTGTATAACCCGAAATAGAATAGTGGTAGAAGCGCTCCGACCTGAATGACAGCAAGATTGTAGAAGATTGCCCCATTTGGATTCAGACTTGAGTTCCCAAGCACACTAAGGTAGTCATCCAATGTGAATGAACCGGGGAAAAGAGTGATTGATACATAGGTGAGAATACAGTACAAAAATCCACCCAGAAATGCAGATGTAAGAAGATACAGCCATTTTGAAATCTGTGCACTCAACGATAATACCCGAGAAGAAGATCTGACCAGCATTATTTAGTATGTTGAGCTAAGCAAAAGAGGTTTGGTGCGAAGGGCGAGATTTGATATGGGAGTAAAACGATTGTAATCATTTGATGACAGGTCACAACCATTCGAACATTTGTAGAGATTGTGGTGGGTACTGTTGCACACTAGGAGGTGCTCTAGCGACAAAGTTGGAAGTAGACCGAGTTATTGAAGCTGGATATCAGAATAGATTCATTGAAATTACTGAGAATTGCTATATTACAGATTTTGGAGAAACCTTAGTTTGTCCATACCTCAAAGGATCCA
>JBHLRQ010000067.1:0-17827 GCA_048882385.1 Candidatus Thorarchaeota archaeon
GTCATGAGTCCTGGTGGCTCGCTCATGATAGATGAGAGTACGCCAGTTGAAATAATCATACCTCTGTTTGAAAAATACCAAGCTGTTCTCATTCACAATCAAGGACGAATTCAAGGCATCATCACCCGTTCGGATCTTCTCAAACTCATCTAGACTTTTTTCAGGACCACCAATGTAATGGAATTTACATGACAATAGGAAATGTTCGTTATCGTTCATTCTCCTCAATTTGTGCCCCAGAGAATGTCTTATATGGGCAATTTGGCAGAGTCACATGGACAAACATGGCACACTACCTAGATTCATTAGACGACCTCCGTGAGGGCCTTGATACCTTTGTCGAAAAATGGGCCAACATACAGAGGAAGTCTGTCAAGTCCATCCAAGCTCTTACAAACACTATCATGCAGATTGAGCATTTGGATGGTCCGTTGGGTAAGCTTGAAACTTTTCAAAATATTCGAGAGGATGCAAAGGGTATTCTACTTGTAAACCTTTACGACAGACTTGTGCCAGCTCTAGAGAGTTCCATTAGAGAGTTCACTAAGCTCATGCACATGTTCGAGAACCTTCGTCATACCTCCTCTAAGATTCAGACATTGACGGAAACCATGAGAGGAAATCTCACCGAGTCACCTGAACTTGAAGACCTGGTTGGATTTTTGGACCTCATCATGATTAGCGTTCGAGACATCCTGAATATGTATGAATCTGAGTTTCTAGTAAAGCTGACAATCTTCCGTGACTTCGAAGAAGGAGCCATTGAGATTGGTGTTGTCAGTAATTACCTTACAATCTGGGGCATTGAACCCAACATTGAACAAAACGCAAGGGACAAACTCCTCAAAGATCTTGATGAACACGTTGAGCTACTACGGGATGTGTTTGCAGGAAAGACTGGTATTAGAATTCCGGACTCGTACAAAAAGATTCAGCTCTAGTAGGATTGATTGTAATATACCGAAAGAGATAATTCTCAAATCTGAAATTCAGAGCATATGAGTGAGGAGCGAGATTTATCGAAGATTGGTTTACTTGATGATGCAATAGGCTTGATAGTTGTAATTTCTGCAATCACAGCAGTTTTGGAATTATCCTTTAGCTATGCATATGCTCTTGAAATCCTGTCAATAGGATTGTTAGCAATTGGCATTGCCTGGGTAGTATGGAGTATCTTTGTGATTCGTACTAATTTCTATGCTCGGATCTTCTTGTTAATTACTGGATTAAACACAATAATAATCTCAATTGTTGATTTTCTATTTTTCTCAGTACCCCCGGAATCGCTAATATTTTACCCTGCAACAGCAATGATTCTTATTGGAGTTTCAAGAATTGTACTTGGAGTTCTATTCTCCGAGATTCCACTCTGGATACAAATGCTATGGATAATGACTGGAATCCTTACCATCAATTTGGCAGCTTTCGTTTTCATATTCCCCAATGTTGACCTCTCAGCAATGTTCATTTTCATAGTCATTGCATTTCTCGCTAATGGACTTGTTAGATTAATTGTAGGCCGAACAGAATTCAAGAGGCAGCTGTTGAAACCGATGGAGGAATCAGCTGAGGATCCTTCAGCTACAACCAATAATCAGTGAATATTAGCCATGTAGCAAAGATGAAATATCTAAGTTCAGCACGTTATTTATGGAAAATTCGAAGAATGAAGGTGATTGTAGTCTTCAGGTAGGAGATACAGCACCAGATTTCATACTCCCTGGAACCAACGACGAGGACATTCATCTAAACGACCTTCTTGATAGCAATGTAGTGCTTGTCTTCTTCACAGATACTTTCACTTTGATTTCGACAGGTCTGGCTAACTCTTTTCTTAAACTACATGAGTCACTAAGTAATTTAGGCGTGGTTTTCATCGGTATTGCCACTGAACCCTTAGCGGCATTAAAGACCTTCATTGAAGAGGAAGAGATTCCTTTCGTAATGGCTAGCGATTTCGATCGCACTGTTTCAAAAGCCTACGGAGTTTACGCAGATGAAGTTGGCTCTCTAAAGTGCGTTGCCAAGCCTAGCATAATTGTTGTTGATACAGATGGCAAGATTGACTATGTTTGGGTTGGAGAGAATGATGCTCTTTTTCCTGAAATAGATGTGGTTGCTGATAGAATCCTCAAATCCAAGTTGGATTAACCTGTATTATACAAATTGCTCAAAGTAGATTGTGAAAATCTGTGCAATGAAAAAGAGAACTATCAGGAGTAAACCTTCTGCACGAGTTACTCGCCAATCTCGACGAATTATATAGAAGAAGACAATCGCAATTGAAAGTGTAAAACCTAACATAACGACATTGCCAACAATCAACAATATCTGCGTGGGAATGAATAATGAGATTATTCCCAGACCCAAGGTGATATTGACAATATTACTACCTATGACATTTCCAATTAGCAATCTTCCAAAACCTCTCTTTGCACTATTTATTGAAACTGTGAGTTCCGGGAGAGAGGTTCCAATCGCAATGACCACAAATCCTATGACTCCTTCCTGAATACCCCAAGTCTGTGTTATGAAATCACTTCCATTGACAACAAACTGGGCACCAAGCACAATTGAGAAAGCAGAAACAATCACTGCAAATGGACTCTTCAGAGCTTCAATCGAAGATTTTTTGGTTTCTTGTACATCCAATTCTTTTTCTTTGACAGATCTTCTTGACGAGGATATGTATCCCCTCAAGGATGTCAAGAATTTAAACCGAATCAAATAATCTACAAACACATGAAACTGATAGCAGGATTCACATTCCTCTCTCCTTGTGAATAAGAAAGAAAGGTAAGCAAAAAACAGCACGATTAAAACCACGGCTTCCCAGAACACAATCATTCCCGGACTGAATGGTTCAAGAATAAACACTACCAACATTCCGAGGATGAATAGTAATACCTTAGCATCACGATCTAAGACAATGGCGTTTGAAGCAAGTGGACTCACTACTGCGCTAATTCCTATTATTAGAGTCAGATTTACTATTGTACTTCCAGTAATATTGGTAAAGGCAAGCTGTGATTTTCCAGCAATAACAGCAGTGATACTCGACACAATCTCAGGTAGAGATGTACCAATTGCAACAATTGTCAACCCAATGAAAAGTTCAGACACACCTAGTCGAAGTGCTAACTTTGATGCAGATTCTACAAAGACATCTGACCCATAGATGAGAAGTGCAAGACCTAGTATAAACATACCAAAATTGAGGACGAAATATACTAGCTGCATCAGTTCCTCTAGACCCCCATTTCAAGTCTGGAATTCTATGCTTGAACATCTTTAGGTTGACATTCGTGCTGCAACAGCTTTTCTTATTTCCTCCGCAATGAGCACAAAGAATCCTAAAAGAATAATCTCAGAAATTTCAACAATTCCGAGAGGAACTAACCTGAAAATTTCACTTAAGTAGGGAATCAAGAAGAGTATTCCAACCAGAAAGATGTCAACAATATACACTGCTAAAATGTATCTATTTCTAAACACACCCATCTCACGGATTGATTTAGTCTGAGATCTGCAGTTTTGAACACTGAACCACTGGACTACGATCAAGGTGACAAACATCATGGTCCGTACTTTGTTTTGCGCCGCAATCAACTCACTCTCAGTCTGTGCACTCGTGATAAATCCTAGATTTTGGTAGTAGACAAGTAAGACCATTGCTGCCATCACTATTCCGTAGAATATTGATCTACTAAGAGTCTGACGCGAAAGAACTCTCTCTTTCAAGGATCCCGGTCCTTGATCCAACAATCCCTTTTCTTTAGGTTCAAGTGAAAGAGCAATGTCCAACATACCATCTGTTACAAGGTTTACCCAAAGAATCTGGAGAGGTAATAGAAGGACGAGATACTCTCCCGTGAATAAAATCAGTATGGATAGTATCAGAAAACTTTCCGCAAGATTTGTAGAGGTCAGGAATAATACCACTCTCTTCAACGAACTCAGAATATTGCGTCCTTCCTCAATTCCATCTACTACTGTCTCAAATCTCTCATCTTGAAGGACTACATCGGACGCTTCCTTTGCAATGTCCGTACCTGTTATGCCCATCGCAATACCTACATTTGCCTGCCGAAGCGCAGGACTGTCGTTGACTCCATCTCCTGTCATACTCACAATTTTGCCGGAGTCTTGGAGTGCTTTTACAATTCGCAATTTATGAAAAGGATTGGTTCGTGCAAGAACTGTAGCACCACCATCCAATGTAGCTTTGAGCTCTTCATCATCCAAGGCATCGATATCATCACCATTCAGTGCAAGGTCTCCACGATGAGAATCGAAAATTCCTACTTCCTTGCCGATTGCTTGGGCTGTTAATTCATTATCCCCTGTTATCATCAATACATCTATTCCGGCTCTATTACTCTTCTCGATATAATTGGCAACACCCTCCCTTGGTGGATCATTTATCCCACAGATTCCGACAAACACCAAATCCTTCAAGTCATCATCTGAAATTCGCGTATGATCCTTGTGTACATATTTTACTGCGCAAGAAAGAACTCGGAGTCCTTGAGATGCAAATTCATTCACAGTATTCTCAGTTCCAGAAGGTTTGGATAGAAATGATTCGATTCTCTCGGGCGCTCCTTTTACAATCAAAAGGTTTGAGTCATCAGTTTTGAGCCTACGTCCTGATGTATGTAATGTAGCCATATACTTGCGGTCACTAGAGAATGGGATCTCAGCAATTCTTGGCCTAGCCTCATCAAGCACATACTTGTGGAGACCTGCTTTTTCTAAACTGACTAATAATGCAGCTTCAGTTGGGGATCCCCTGATTCGCCATTCACGCTCTTCTCCTGTGCATTTCCTTACAGGATCATCCTCATCCAAACATACGGAGTAGAGATCCGAATCGTTACATAGTGCAAAGTAAGAAAGAAGTTCCTCGAGGTCGGGAAATTCGTTAAGCCTATCTCCTTTGATAGGTTCATTGGATTCAGGATCTGTTTCGGGATCGATTTCTTCATGAAGTTCTTGTGAACGTAGGCATCCTGCTGGTCCGCATCCCTCCTTGAAGATATTCCCACTACTTGCATCGAACCCGGAACCACTTACCTCGTAGTAATGGTTTGGAGTGAATATTCTTCGAACCATCATCTGGTTTCTCGTTAATGTACCCGTTTTGTCAGAACAAATAACATTGACCAACCCAAGTGTTTCTACGACTCCCAGATTTCGGATGATGACCTTTTTTCGTGATAACCTGTAGACTCCGACCGATAATACAATTGTAATGACTGCAATGAGCCCCTCAGGAATTGCAGACACCAGTGCAGATAGAGCAAACAGAATGAACTCACTAAGTCCAACCTGAGATGGGATATCCCTGTAGAATCCTAAGAATAGAGTTGTAAAGAGAAACATAACTGCCAAAACAATGAAGAAAATGCTTAGCCTTTCTAAACGTACCATGACAGTTGTTTTTTCTTTCTCTACCCCAAGTAGCTCTTTGTTTATTTCTCCAAGAACTGTTTCATCTCCAATTTTCTCAACGACGACTCTTGCTCTTCCTTCAGTAACATAAGAGCCTGCGAAAACCTGGTTTGTTTTTTCGTAATAATGGGGATTTTCTACAAGACATACCACGTCTTTCTTTATAGGTACACTTTCACCTGTGAGGAGGCTTTCATCAACATGAAAATTACTTTCAAAGACAACCCTACCATCCGCAGGGATCTTTTCTCCAGTTCGAAGAAGTAATAGATCACTTGGAACTATCTCAGATGATCGAATTTCAAGCTCTTCTCCATTTCTGACCACAATGGATTTTTCTTCAATGAGTTTCTTGACTGACTCAATTGTGTTCTCTGCTCTCCATTCCTGCACAAATCCAATTATCGAATTAATCAGGAGAATGATTGCTATTACAATTGTATCTTCGACATGATTTCCAATGAAAGAGATTGCAGCAGCAAGGACAAGAACATAGACAAGCGGCGACTTGAACTGTCGTAAAAACATGACTAGCGAACTGTCTCTCTTTTCCAATGTGAGTTTGTTCTCCCCGAATTCCTCCCGTTTCTGCAAGACTTCATCTTCACCGAGTCCTTCCGGATTAGTACCGAGACTTAGCAAGCATTCACTGTAATCCACATGTTCTTCTTGAATTGTAGTCTTTTCTTTATCCATAATCCCTCTCTCTCATACAACAACCAAACCAGTCTAATGGCAAATTTAAAAGACGCGCTTTTTGGCTCGCTTTTAAGAATCATCCTCTGGCGAAATTGTTTCCTCTTGCATCCGTATTCTGTTTGCGACTTCTTCAATCTCAGCTTCTAAATCACTCTTGAGACCTTGAAAAGTTCCCTCTGAAATCTTACCTGAGTCAAACTGTTTCTGATAGAATTCAAGTTTTGTTCTATAAATTTCTTCTCGGAATCCTAGCTCTCGCACTCTCGCTCTTCGTTCAGAAACAACTCTCCTGAGCTCGTCCTCAAGTTTGTAAATTTCTTCTTCAAGCTCTGCCTTGAGTCTACTGTATAACGGGGTGTCAACTTTTCCCTCAGTATATCGATCGACCAAATGAAGAAGAGCCTGTCTTGTAGCATCTCTATGGACAGTGATTTCTTGAGCTCGATCCTGTTTTTCAACAAGCCCGAGAATATTTGCGAAGAATGAGGTTGACAATCCCTGAACAACGAGGCTCACAATCAGTACGATAAAAACTATGGCATAGATTGTCGGGACAACTGTGGAGATAGCTGTAACAAAACTGGCTTCTGATGAATAGTGAATGATAACCGTCACTGCAATAGCTGCAAGCGCTGCACTGGCAACCCCTTTTATTCCCGCCCAGCTGAGGAAAAACCTCTCCTTGAAACCTATTGTTCTATCTCCTGCGGTCACGATAAAAACAGAGATTGGTCTTGCTACCAGAATGACTAGTACAGAAGTCAACAGTCCAAGTCCAAGGATACCAGGATTCGCAATTATGAAAGTTATTGTTTCAGTTGAAGGGTCGCCCTCAATAAGTGGGACACTAAGTGTGTACCCCAACAGGATGAAAACCACGATCTCAAAAAAGAATGATACGTTCTTCATTACACCTCTCATCGATCTTTGCGGGAGGGGCTCTAGTCCGATCATTCTTGCATTTGCCATAAATATTCCTGCAAACACAGCAGCTAGCGCACCTGGATGTATTGCAAAGACTGTAAAGAGCTCTCCCAATCCATAAGCTAGGAAAGGAGTTGTAGCAGTCAGAATTGTAACATTTGTGTCATCTCCTGCTTTAGGGATTGCCCATCCTATAATTCGCGCAACAATGTATCCTAAAGCAACACCAAGACCCATACTTGCTAGAAATTCGCCAGCTATGAGTCCCCAGTTTGTACCACCAGTCAAGTTTGCTAAAGATGCAATCACTATTGGCTCAAAAACTAAAATAACAAGAATTACTGATGTTGCGTCATTGAATACTGCCTCACCTTCCAATATTGAAAAGAGTTTCCTTTTGACTCTGACACCTCCTGATTCTAATACAGAGAATAGGGCGGCTGGATCAGTTGGAGCTAGTATTGCTCCAATTAGAAATGCAGCAATCCCTACTGGGATACCTATAGCTGCTGTTGATGCCTCTATTGCAAAACCACCGATTAAAGCTGTTGCGAAGACTCCTGCTGTTGCCAATAACATCACATTTTGTATCGACAATCGTAATTCTCGAAGGTTCAATGTGAGACCTGCATAGAAAAGAACTGTTGCAAGTGTTAATTGAGCAATAAAATCAAATCCAGCAATCTGTACTAGCTGAGTACCAGGATTCAGTGAAATCAAAACACGACCCATGGCAAGACCGGTCAAGACCAATGGAATAGGATGAGGAACCCGGTATCTTTCAGCGGCTTTTGCTATTGCTACTCCAATGATAAGGATTCCAGCTATCAAAACAAGAATTGTTGTAGAAAGCTCTTCTCCCTGCATCAAGGAAAATCAAATCTCCGCAACTATCTCTGCACATTCTTTAGCGAAATCTGAGATATGCTCTAATTCAGCTACAATCTTTCGCATTATGTAGCAGACGAAATCCGAATCGCCTCCAGTAGCAACTGAAATTTGACGACATATGACAATGTTGTCCTCGTCGATTTCCCTTTCGAGTTTAATAAGAATCTCAAGTGTTTGATCAATTTCACTTAGATTGTTGGCTCTTTGATTTACCATGTTTTTCAAAGCAGTCATCATTTCATGAACTTTGGAAGAAATTGTAGACAGCGAATCCATGAAAATTTCATTGAAAGCCTCATCTTGTAGAATATCGATTAGAACCAGAACTCTAAGAAATGTGTGTTGGATGTTTAGGAGGTGGGAAATGATGGATTGTGTCAAGATTCCAAGTTCATTACGTGGAAGCTTCTTAGAAAAAGCATACTTGTCAACTAGTCCTCGAATATACCTGAAAGCATCTTTTCGTTTATTTAACCAAACTTCATCGGCTAACTCTTCACAATTAATGCAAAGCCGTTTGTGAATATACTCGCTAAGCTTTTCTTGGACTTCAAGAATATTGGAGATTTGGTCCATGATGGCACTTCTATCCAGAGTGTCAGTTGTCAGTGATCATTCCTCCTCCGCGTTAGTTCTTCTCCATGCTAATGCAAAATCTACATGGATGAAGTGTCGTCGAATCGTGACTTCGATTCCTGTTTCTATAGGTTCACCCAGAGGAACTTCTATCACTCCTTCCTTCAATGTGGGCATTGGAAGTTCAAGCTTATCTCCCGCCCGTATTTGTTCTGCAATTTCGACAAGTAGATCAGCTAAATTGCTTAGCGTCTTCTCTTCTTCGAACTCATATTCTTCAATACGCATCTTGCATTCTCCTTTGAAACGCAATGCAATTGCTTGTTTCTTTGTGAATGACCCCTTTTTAGAGTAACCTTTTGTACCTACCTAGTCAAATTCGACCAGCACCCTTAATTGGAAATCCGGAATCATTGGCCTAATTATTCAGAAGGAAGCGCATCCAAATGGGTGAAGACAAAGACTTCATAGTGACTCCCTGGAAAGTAGAAGGGAAGATTGACTATGATCGCCTCATCGAGGAGTTCGGTACTGAACGTATAACAAAAGAACTAAGGAACCGAATTTTCAAAATAACGAAAGAGAAGCACTTCATGTTAGAAAGAGAGCTGTTCTTCTCTCACAGAGACCTCGGTTGGATCCTTGATGAGTATGAGAAGGGAAACAAATTCATTATCTATACCGGTAGAGGACCAAGTGGTCATGTTCACATAGGTCATCTTGTGCCATGGATCTTCACAAAGTGGATGCAGGAGAAGTTTGATACACGACTCTATTTCCAACTCACAAATGATGAAAAATTCTTCTTTGAATCTCAGCTGAGCCTCGAGGAGGTTCAAGAGTTCACCTATGAGAACATCCTTGATTTCATTGCTTTAGGATTTGAACCAGAGAACACATTCGTTTTGCGAGACATTGAGCACATCGACATGATGTATGAACTTGCTGCAAGAGTTGCTAAGAAAGTCACATTCTCTACAGCTAAAGCTGTCTTTGGATTTGACAATTCGATGAATATCGGTGGAATCTGGTATCCAGCAATGCAAGCTGTCCCAGCTTTTCTCCACTCTTGGATTACTGGTAAGAAGACTCCATGCATCATTCCATGTGCAATCGACCAAGATCCACATTGGAGAGTGACGCGCGATGTTGCAGAAAAGCTTGGTTATTTCAAACCAGGAAGTATTCAGTGCTCTTTTGTCCCTGGTTTAAAAGAAGATGGTAAGATGTCTGCATCAGATCCGATGGCTGCGATATATACAGTTGATTCTCCAAAGCTCGCCAAGAAAAAGGTCATGAATGCGTTCACCGGTGGAAGAACTACTGTAGAAGAACAAAGGAAACTAGGAGCAAATCCGGATATCTGCAGCGTATTCAAGTGGTATAATTTCATTTTCATGCCAGATGATAAGGAACTAGATGATATCGAGAAGAAATGCCGGTCCGGTGAGATACTCTGTGGTGAGTGTAAACAAATTCTAGCTCCAAGAATGCTAGAATTCCTTGAGAAACATCAGGCTGCAAGAGAAGAAGCAAAAGAGCGAGTTGATGAGTTCTCAGCTTCCCGACTTCGAGAAGAAATTAGACGCTAGAGCAACAGAAAATCCTCTCAGTACACCTATCACGAAGTCTTAAATGCCTAGAACACAAATTGCCATCAAATACAGACTCTGGAGAGTTTGATAATGGGTTCTGAAGAGCAAGCCGCAGACATATTCAAGTGTACTGTCTGCAATGGCAACGTAAAGACCGGACCCGACGACGTTGTAATCACTTGTACATATTGCGGTAGTACTACCACAATAGAAGGCAAGGTGATAGGCGATCATCTCATGGAAACCGCTGTGGACTCAGACGTGCGAACAGAGGGGTTCCGTAACTTTTTGGATAAGAATAAAGGGATGAACAAATCTCTAGTGAAAGGTGCCCAAATAGTTGAGAATCGTCTAATCTATGTGCCTGTATGGACAGCTAAGGTCAAAGCTGATTCCTACTACAAAGGTTACAAGACAGTCCAAGTTCCGGTACAGAAAACGAGAACTGTTCGGGATTCTGATGGAAACACAAGAACAGAAACCTACACGGACTACGAGACTGGATATGTTCCTGTTCAAGATGAGATTCATTCAGATACAAACGAACCATTCCTGGCTAGGAAAGGTGCAAGGTTCTATGGTCTTGAAGGTTATCTTGACACCATCAACCTGAGTGAAACAGTTCCTTATGATTTTGAGAAGATTAAGGACCTCGAACCAACTATGCTGAACGCTGAGATTGGACAAGAGGAGTTCGAGCTAGCTGCCCACAGTCGTGTGTCTGATAGACATAGGTCTCAAGCGGCGAGTGGTCTGACCGAATTGTTTGACTGCCGAACAACCACAAGTGTTAGAGATACAACCTATCTTCAAGCACCATTTTCCTTGATACGCTATAAATTCCAAGGTGACCTTTACAAAGCAGCGATTGATGGTCACACTGGCAAGGTTGTGCAGGGAGAAATTCCGATTACAATGGGTCAACGTGTTATGTGGACCCTGTTGGGACTTATTGGAATAATAGTTGCTGGTGTCGGAGGAGAACTCCTAATGATGGGTATGAGTGCTGACGAGATGCTGTTTACTGTTGGCGGAATTGCATCAGTTATCGTTGGAATAGTTTTGACATTCGCTGGATTTAGAGTGCTGATAATGACTCAGCGAACAAAGAAGGGGTGATATCATGGCAAGATGTAATTTCTGCGATGCAGATTTTCAAACTGGTCCCGGTGATCTTTTGCTAGTTTGTCCTTATTGCGGGACAGCTCAGACAACTGATGGTGAAAAATTCACGGACCACTATATGATAAGAGTCCATTTTGACCAGCATGAGTCACAGACCACCCTACTTGATTGGGTTTCCAAACAGCTTGGCACTCCTGAAGATTTACCTGTGAAGGCAAAATTCCTACAGGCTGAACAGATTTGGTATCCATTCTGGATCAGCAGAGTCGATGCAGACACAACCTATCGAGGACTTGGAAAGGACGCTCATTTTCATAATGAATGGCCCCAACGTAGAGGTGCCTACAAGAATATTGAGTACTTTTGGAAACCTGAATCTGGTCGATTTACTCGAAGGCATGAAATTAACATAGCCGCAGTCAAAGAGATTGACCCAGATGTTCGTGGTCATCCAATACCAACTCGAGCAAAGGAATTCTTTAGTCATGCACATGCAGAAGAATTCGATGGCAAAGTGCTCCACAGTAACATGACCATGGAACAGGCAAGGAGCATGGCTGAGCAGATTGCAAAGGACAAACAGACTCAGCTTGTGCTTCAAGAAGTCGATAAGATCGAATCTAGAGAAGACAATCTTGAGGTCGGTGAGACCTTCCTCATTCATGTACCTGTCTGGGAACTTGAATATCGATACGGGAATCGGAAATACAAAGCATCTGTTTCAGCTCCAACCGGTTATGTGATTGAGAGCAAATATCCAAGATCGATGGCTTTCAGAGCTGCAGGGATTGGAGTTGGCCTCATCATGCTTTTGATTGGCGGTGGTTTAATCACACTTGCACTGGACTTATTGGGTTTCGGTCCAATTCTCCCAGGTGGAGGTCTGATTTCAGGCGGACTACTACTCATTATAGGGCTAATCTTGATGTATAAGGGTGCTTCTCGTAAGGAAGCCAAAGAGGAAGTGTAGGACAACCTACACTCCTTTTCTTTTCTTTTTCAACTGATTCCATCTAATGGTGAGCTCTGCTCAATTGTCGTATATGCACCACTAAAATTATCCAGCAATGGTTCGCTTTCAGTCCAAATTGGTAGACTAGGAGTGAGTATCGACTCAAGTACCATGAGTGAATTTACTCGGTTATCGAGCTCTATTGAGTCTGATTCTAGTGCCGCCTTGACTCCTGCTCTGACTACCCAAGGTCCAAGGATGTTGTTCTTGTTATTTCTCGCAAAATGGAAGATAGTAACATGAGCTCTCTCTTGCTCTTCGACAAGATATTGATAACCTGAAAATCTTGCATGATCTCCGAATACTGCAGTCTTTGGATCAGTAACTGCATTCTTTAATCGTTCAAAGCTTGAACCTCGTTCAATACCTTTTGGGGTTCTTTCTATCCTCAAATAGTCCACACGTGGTTCACCCGGTTGAATGAGAATAGTGAAACTCTCATCGATGAAATCAGATGTGAAAATTCGATATGATACAGATCTCTTCTTTCCAAGAAGTTCTATTAGGCTTTGATTTATGTACCCATCAATTACAGCTTTGTATGCTCCACGGGTTGGAACAAGTCTTCTACTATCTGTTCTACCAAGAAGTCCAACTGACATCAGGCGCGCTACCTGATCTAGTGAATAATCATAGTCTAACAATTTCCACGTAGCTTCGGATGCAGGAATGTCTAGTTGTGTGATATTCTGAGCAACTCTACTGATTTCGGGTTCTGAAACGATTTCAATTGATTGTATATCCACAGTTGGACTAGCTGGAAGTTGTCCACCAAGAGGTTGAAGCCCTTTTGGGGGTATGCTTGCAGTTTCCACCTCAATAGCCACAGGACTTACGGACAAAGCTATAGTCTGCAGGACCTCAACGAACTCTGAGGACTTTATAGCTCTTGCATTAATCGGAACTGAGAATCTATACAATTCACGTCTCATAGACAGGATAGTTTCTCTGTTCAAACCTGTCCATGACTCTGGATGATCGAAAATCGAGAGGTATTCCTGAGCATCAGTGGAAGCCAAAATGCCCACTGTCATCATTGGATATTTAGCAGCCTCAACAGTAACACCGGGTGGACTGAATACTGTAACATATCTACTAGAGGATGCCTGTCCAAGTTGCATTTGTGTCGTTCGAACGTGGCCAATTGCCATATCCATACCCCCGTCTGAGGTGGACCCAATTAAGGAGTGGACTAAATTTGCTAAGTCTATTATCCAGCATTCTTTTCCTTTCGAATGAATTGCGTAAGAGGTGAGGGAGATATCCGAAAGTATCCTTTTTCTAGAAAGACATATAGTGCTGACGAATTACTCGTCTTCAATCACGGCGGGAGCTCCTTGAACGAATCCTCTGAAGCGAAAGGACATGAAGTAATTCTAAATGAGTCCGATTCAGAGGCAAGATCTATTTTTACTAAACTGATTGACTGGTTTCATTCAAATCCTGTGCCTGTTACACTCTTCATTGTATCTGTCATTACAACCGCAATTTCTTGTGCTTACTACATCAGCACCATGCTTGGTCTTGGAAATCCGGGTTTCACTCTTGATGACTCATGGATTCATCTACAATTCGCTCGGACAATATATGAAGGAACCCCCTGGGAGTATTCACCTAGTTATCCTAGTACAGGATCTACAAGTCCCCTATGGTCAATCCTTCTCTCAGTCATCTTCTTCTTCACATCTGATACAATCTCAGTTGTCTGGGGAGTCCTAATGATTTCAATACTCTTCTTCATTGCTTGTTCGTTTCTTGTTGGCTATTTAATTCAAGCATATACAGAAAGTTCTCTTTGGGGAATTGTAGGAATTCTGGGATTTGTAATTCTCCCAAGGAATACCTGGCTGATGCTATCTGGAATGGAAACCCCACTCTTCATGTTCATACTTCTTTTCTCAATTTATCTTCTTGATAGAACCGATCTCAAAGCTGACTTGTTACTTGGAGTGTTTGCGGGACTTGCGTATCTCTCGAGACCTGAGGGAGTGCTTATTGCAGTCCTACTCATTCCGTTCCGATTTCTCATGCTTAGTTACAAACGACAAGTCAATCGAAAACGAATTCTGACATTGATCATTTCAGGGATTGTTGCCATAATTATTGTACTCCCATGGATTCTCCACTGTATCAATGTTACAGGTCTACCTCTTCCAGACACCTTCTATGCAAAGGTCCATTCCCCAACAGATGTTGAAAAGGAAGCATGGGACATCTGGTGGTACTTTTTCGTAAGAGAAATGTATTTTCTATTATTCGGAATATCTGCAGGAGTCTTCCTTCTATTGAAAGGGAAACCATTTCCGTGGATTCTGGCAGTCTCTCTAACCATACTCTATAGACTCTCCGCACCTTATGCATCACTCATCAATAATGCTAGATACTTGGTACCAATCTTTGATTTATTTCTAATAGCAGCTGTTGTCTTTGCTGCATGGATCATTGAAGCTTCATTTGAGAAGCTTTTGAAAGTGAAAGGTACGATGGACGTAAGATACCTCTCTGTGATTGCAATCAGTATTTTACTATTAGTCCCTCTCATCCCTTCCTATGTATCACAGGCTGACTATTTCACAAAATCAGTCAGGACAATTAATGACATGCATGTCGGAATTGGAACTTGGCTTGCCGAAAACACTCCCGAAGATGCAGTTTTTGCCACTCATGATGCTGGTGCTATTAGGTATATATCAGGTAGGAGAATGATAGATTTAGCAGGTCTTCTCAGTCCTGACATTATCCATGGAAATATGTCGTCTACTGAAACATTGAGGTACCTGCGGCAACAAGGCTGCAACTACTTTGTATTCTTTGATGAATTGTTCATATGGTGGACCTTATTTTTGCCCTCGAATGCTTACGAAAGGATATACACAGTTCATATTCCTCCTGAGATATATGCAAGTGCTGGGAGAGATACAATGTCTGTTTTCCAGATCTATTGGGAAAATACAACTTACTAATCTGTGTTTAACACACCTCTGACATATGACACAAGATGATTATAGAGGTTCATTGAATCCTCAACATCATGGAAACCTCCCGTATAGTTTTCACTACTTCCTCCACCTTTTCCACCTTGGTTTAATACTGCTTCAGAGATGTAGTATTTCGCATCATGTTTTGTATGATATGTGCGGAGGATCACCTGTGCCTTCTTACCTGGCGCAAAGAGAAGTAGGATAACAGGTTCAGAGAAAGATAGTTGGTTGGCGAGGTTCTTGAGAGTCTTTGACTCAAAACCCGGAAGATACTCATGTCTGAATTCAACCGGACCTACCTTTTCCATATTTGCTCCTTTGGTTACGAGTTGGTTAATCTTCTCAATCATCAGATTCTTTTCATCAACTGCCATCTTTGCCCTATCAAGAATAGCTCCTATCTGTTCAATCTCAAATGGGTAGGTGTACTTTCGTTGAAGAACACTGTTGTATAGATCTCTAGTCATAGATAATGCCTTTTCTCCAGAAACGAACTCGATTTTCGTATTGTGGTCTACATGTTTAACATCAGTCACCTTGAAGAATCCAATCTGACCAGTTCTTTCAACATGAATCCCTGAACAGGCAGATCTGTCCAGTTCTCCCACCTTCACTATTCGCAAAATATTATGTTTATTGATCAGTCCTTCCCGTGCTCTGACGCTCGGATCAATTTTGTCAGCATCTGCAAATTCAGTCTGAACAGGAAAATCGAGACTAATGATTCGTTGAACATCTTTCTCAGCAACAAAAACATCTCTGAATGACAAATTGACGTTCATAATCTCAACACTCCCGTGTTCACCATCTATCCACAAACCACCGATTGCAAGGTCAGGAACCATTTTTTTCAGAGATGATACAAAGATATGCTCAGATGTGTGATTCTTCATCATCGCAGTACGCCACTCAATGTCAATGTCAAGTTGGCCCTCAGACTTCACTGAAACTGGACTATCAGAAACGAGCAAAATCTTCTCTGAATCAATTATTGTGTCACGGATTGAAACATGTCTGTTTTTAACAGAGAGGGTCCCTCTATCCCCTGCTTGACCACCTCCAGCTGGTCTAATCACATCTTCCCTGATTTGAATTTGAAAATGGTCCTTCGTTTGTCTAATGTCTTCAACAAACACCATGAAGGATGTTGTATATGGTTCAATCCAATATGGCGGTCTATTGTTCAACAGTTTTCACATGTATTGAGTATTTACTCATTGTCAAAACTGTTTCCACTACTAGCACCAAAATCGGACTCCTTATTTTCACCTTCGCCGAAAGCGATATAGCGGAACTCAAGTATTTCGTGTTTAGAATAGAGGCATACTGACATGTTCAAGTTCATGAAATCCGATCCAGTCAAGAAGGCTAAGAAACACATCGAGAAAGCACTGATTGAAATTGAGGAAGGATATCCAGAGTTTGCTAGTGTGGAATATGAGAAGGCTGCGCGTCGATTTCTTGAAGTAGAGCAGACAGATTTTGCAGTCAAATATTTTCGAGAAGCCGCCTATTATGCACTTGAGAAAAATGACCATTTTCGGTGCGCTGAGATGAAAACAGCTGGCGCAGAGTGTCTTCTCTTGGAAGGTAGATATGATGAAGCTGGAGGTCTTTATTCCGAATCCTCAGATCATTGGTATAGGGAGAAGAAATCAAAGGAAGCGAATCGAGCACTTGGAATCGCAATTATTGGTTATCTCGCTGCACGTAATTTTGACACAGCTACTAATGTAATGCGAAAAGCCGAGAAACGTTTGAAGGACACCTCATCTAAGAAAGATTCAATCTATTCCCTGGCTGAACTTTGTGTAAGAATTCTATGCGAAGGTGAAGATGTTAAGAAAGACACTTTTGAAGATGTGGCTAAACGAGCAAAGCCCAATGAACCTGAACAATCGCTCGTAACATTCGTTACCGAGTCCACAAGATTGGCAATTGATACTGAAGTATCATTAGAGTGGGCTGGAGCGCCGCAGGAAGAAGTGAAAGTAAAGGAGCCACTCGAACTTGAAATCCGCTATAAATGTCCTGCTGCGGTTCGTATTGTGGATCATCGATTATCCCTCTCCAATAGTGTCATCGTCATAAAGGAACCTGATTATTCTCAAACTCCCGCGAAAGAAGAATCATGGCTACTTGAATTCAAACCTGTATTGAGTGGCTCAGGTAGTATTGGCCCTTTCACAGTTACACTTGAGGGTGACAAAGTTCTGGTCAATAAACATAGTAACACAATTGAGTTCTCAATAGCGAGAGCTCCTTCACATATCACATTAGATGTCAAACCTGAGAGAGTTTCATGTAATCTAGGAGAGGAAGCTGTACTCGAAGTCACAGTTCTAAATGAAGGCGATGGTCCTGCTGAGAATGTAAATGTAGTAGCAGAGCTTTCTGATGGTTTGGAAATCTCTCTTGGAAATGAAGAGAAGCTGATAAACTTTCTAGGTAGCGGAGAAAATGTCAGATTCCAGCTTTTCGTACGTGCGGTGGGTCAGGGAGAAGAATTAGCTACGATAAAAGCTGTTGACGGGCGATCTGGGACAGAGGTTGTGAAAACCTCAATGGTC
>JBHLRQ010000068.1:0-17730 GCA_048882385.1 Candidatus Thorarchaeota archaeon
AAAGAAACACATGCTCCAAAATCAAACCTTATCTCAGAGGCTGGTTTCATCGATGCTCGACCGAGAGAGGTACCACTGTCAGTAGCTGACACACGATACTACTATGGTTGCTCAGCATCAATTGGTCTTATTGAAACATTGGGCTTCCTCCTGCAGGGAGGAAGAATAGATGTTGGATTCCTCGGTGCTGCTCAGATTGATGAATATGGAAATCTGAATACTAGTTACATTGGGCCCTACAGCAAGCCAAAGGTGAAACTCCCTGGGTCTGGTGGTGGCAATGATATTGCATCATCAGCCAAGCGACTAATAGTCATGATGACTCACGATAAGCGCAAGTTCGTTAAGGAATTGGACTACATGACATCTCCTGGCCATCTTGAAGGACCTGGGTCGCGCAAAAAATGGTCTATGGTCGGAAATGGTCCCGAAGTTGTAATAACAGACATGTGTCAGATGGATTTTGAACCAGAAACTCTGAAGATTCGCTTGAAATCTGTTCATCCTGGCTATTCCACTCAGGACATCTTGGACAATGTTATGTTTGACATTATTGTACCAGACGAAGTACCAACTACACCCGAGCCAACTCAAGACCAGATTGACATCATGCATCAACTGGATCCAAATGGAATCTATCTTGGCAAGGGTGATTGAATCCTGGGAGTCTATCTACTTTGCACTCATTAGACATTAGCGAGTTTGAAGCTGTCATCTTCGATTTGGACTCTACACTGACAGACACTCATCGTTATCCTATTATTGCAACCGAATGGCTTCTAGTAAAATCTGGGGTAACTTCCGAACAGGAAATTGCGTCATACGTTCGTCATCTTGTAACAAGATACCGAGAAGCAATTCAAGCCATTGTTGAAGGTGCTCCCTTTCGAAGTCCTTTCGACATCATACGGACTGCAATGGAGCAAAGTCTTGAAGATTTCAATCTCAACACAGATCAAAAAATTGTTGATGAAGCTACTCAACGGTTCAAATCATTGCACATAGAACTATCCACCGTTTATTCTGGTGTAACTGAATTACTCGATTCGCTACTGGGTAAAGGGAAGGCTCTGGGTGTCATCTCTAACAGTTTTATTGGGCATGCAAATATAATTCTAAAGAAGCTCGAACTTGATCACTACTTTTCATCAGTCATTGACTGTGGCGATGTTCAAGGATTCAAACCGATGAGTTCTCTATTCTTGCGTGTTGCGAGAGACCTTGATGTTGAGGCTTCCAAATCTATCTATGTTGGTGACGAATACTATGCGGATATGGTGGGAGCAAAAGGAGTGGGTATGACTACTATTTGGATAAACAAATGGGAACGTTCACTCTCCGACCTTGTTGACAAACATGGTGCAGAAACAACACCTGACTTTGTTTTGGACTCTGTTTCGGAAATGAATAAGATGCTCTAGAGATTTCGAAAGCCTTGATGGTTTCTCGAATGAGAGATACCGACGCAACAAACATATTAACCACCAGAAGGAGTTCCATCCTGTGCACAGTGCATGTAATTCAGGAGATGTGAGAAACTTGAGTAAAGATGACGACTTCAGTGGCCCGATGCAGGCTCGTTCTGACCTAATTGATATCCTGGCACATGACCCTGCAAATACTGAAGCCATTGTTACGATTATAACTGCCGAGCTCAAGGATCTCAAAGATAGCAAAAAGGTGTCAGAGATCTCAAATGCCTTGACAGAAGCCGCATCTTCTTCTAATGTAGACAAAGAAGCAAGAGATAATGTACTCTACTGGCTCACTAAGACCGCTCCTGATGTCCGCCAGATGATTCTTGTTCAAACCATTGAGGAGCTTCTAAAACTCCCAACAAGCAAAGAACCAACAATTGAAGCTCTAACAAGAATCTCTTCAAAAGATAATGTCAAAATGGTTATGGAGTGGGTAGACAGAAAGATTCTGACATTGAACCAAGCAGTCTATGTTCTTCTCTATCCTGATTCATCTGCCGCCTTAAAATAATCCAACTGATCTAGATATTTGGAAGATATTTCTTGATGTATTTCTCCCAGTCTGGCTCTAATTCAAGGACATGTTTCGCGCATTCTTTTGCTTGGTCCATTTGACCCAGTTTATAGTGAAGCTTTGCTTTGTAAAACCAGGCTTTTGCATACTTTGGGTCTAGTTTGATGCTCTCTTCAAATGCAAGTAATGCTTCCTCATATTGCCCTAGTGTTTCGTGTACTCTAGCAACACTAAACCAATCATATTGTGTTCTTTCCTTGATTTCAGCAGACAATCCTTTTCTCGTTCTCCTCGTTTATTGCGTGTTTTATCTCAAGAGACCTAATAAAGTCTGAAGTGCGGACTATCCTGTACTGTTTCTCTTATCAAGCCTCATCCAAGTCTTGAAAGCATTCATAAAGGATATTTTCTAAAAAATGGCCTTCATAACCCCGTTTTATTACCAGTAAGAGCTTTGCCACGAAATGGTCATTATATACCACTAAATCAAGTATCTGAATAGGTGAAAAATCTGAAGACACTTCACAAGTCGTTAATTGGAATTTTCCTAATGGTTTTCCTTCTTGGGACTTCCGCCACCACTGTGAGCGCTATGGGTCCTGGAATGGGTCATAATCCGGGAATGCCTGGCCATGATAGAATGCAAGATGGGTCATTTTGGATTACAACCGACATAATCTCGATTATGGCTAATGGAGATTATCCTCAGTTCCATTTTTGGTACGCATCTGATGAAGATGGTTCGTTAGTTCGCTTCTCAGCTTCTTATAATATGATCATAGAGTTTGAGGATGCGAATGATGATGACGCATTTCAGACCGGAGAGCAGCTATACTTTGCTCCTCTTGCTGCCTATGAGTGGACAGTGCAAACTGGGTCAATTGAGGATGGGGATGTAACTACTGAAGTATGGTTGAAATATACAAAATCTGGAGTGCGAAGTGAACCACTTCTTACTGCTGATCTTGCTTCAATGGAAGGACCAGGTTCAGTGGAGCGGTTTGCGGATGTGACAATTCAGATCTGGGCTCACATCTACCTAGAGGATTATGAAGGATCAGTGTCCGATGGTAATGGAGCACATGCCAATTTCACAGTAGCTGGTGGTTCTGAATTGAAAATGGACATTACAATAGGTGGGTTTCCATTTAGTAGTGAAAACTCAAAGGTAGCACTCAAGGCTATCCTTAAGGAGAATGAAGCTACTGGTCCGCAGATGCACCAACACAGATTCGAAACAAGAGAGCGTTTCAGAAATGTTACTTGTGATTCGAATATGAATTGGACTACTGAGGATGGGAATGAGTCTCGATTCGAGAGAATGTCTGGTTTTGACACTCAGAAAATTGATTTCATAGATTCTGACACCGGACTTTCTCAGGGATTCTTTAGTTGGTTGGATAAAGCTGTCATTAGTTGGCCAAGCGCTGGTGATGAAATTGTAAATGTCACAGTTTCATATGCTCCTGTTGGTGATGGTCTAGCTGTCTACTTGGCATATCCTTACTTCGACAATGGTAGTATTCTACATGATCCCTCAATAGGTCTGTATGAGAATGCTGCTCCATTGATTGATAATCCAGTAACTCCTATCCTTGTTGCTGGTATCGGAGGATTTGCTATAATTGCAATACTCGTCATTTTGGTCCGGAAAAAATAATCTCTCTCCAGAAGACGTAGAACAATAGGGTAGTGGTATTTTCCACTACCCACCAAAAACGTCCCTAACGAGAAGTCTTATGAAGATGTAAAGAACTGAACCAACAATAATGAGAGGTGTGAATGAGTGCAACGCAAAATAGTAGTATTGATTGCATTTGTTATCGCATCTCTGTTTATTCTTCCAGTTCAAGGTGAATTTGTAACAGCTCAGACAACTGGTCTGATTATAGATCCAATTGATATCAAAGCAACCATGAACTCAGATGGAACTACGTCCGTGGATGTTCACGCACGAGTTGTCAATCTTGGTTCCACTGCAATAACATCAATCAACTTCCATATTTACTCACTAGAAGTGACCGTTATTCAAGCCTCTGTTAATGAAACAATCTCAAGCTTTAGTACGGTTCTCCTGAACAGGTATACTGAGATTAACATTGCTTTGTCTCAGCCCCTTGATGTGAATGAGTCAGTATGGTTTGACATTGCAATGATTTCAACAGATTTGCAATCTGAACCGGATGAAGGATCTGGACTAGATCCTACTAGACTTCAAAGTGCTTTTGTCTTCTACATTAATCCCTCAATTGATTTTGCTAACTTCACCTTCACTGCAATTCTACCTCAAGATGCAATGCTCTCTCGAGAATCCGTAGTTCCAATCTTCCCCAATACCAACCTAAACTTCACTGATGGCGATTCCCTAGGATTCGTCTGGTTCATAGAATCACTCCAATCAGGTCAGATCAGTTATTTTACCATCCAGTATCAGATTCCCAATGATGATTTGGTTTCCGTTCAGTCAGACCTCCTATCTGCTATCATCATTGCACTGCTTGGAATTATGGTAGGAATCATTCTCACGTTAGGAGGACCAAAGTTCTATCAACGAGTTCGAAGGATTGGGAAAGTAAGATTTGTTGGGGTGACAACAGAAGAGGAAGAGGTTCTTGAAGTGATAAGAGCAAAAGGTGGCTCTTGTCCGCAGAAGGATCTCTATACTGAGTTTGAAATGTCCCAAGCTAAGGTTAGTCTTATACTCAACAATTTAGAAGAGCGTGGTCTTGTTCGACGATTCCGAGAAGGGCGAGAAAACGTTGTTCATATAATGGAAGACTAATTCGTTCGAAATCGAAAGGCTTTATATCGCAACCAGAGTCTTCACCAGACGAATCATCGACTTGAGGTGTGTTCTTGAGTTCTTCAAAGAAGATTCGTGTATTAGTAGCAAAGCCTGGGTTGGACGGACATGATAGGGGTGCCAAGATTGTTGCCCGTGCATTGAGAGATGCGGGGATGGAGGTCATCTATACAGGTCTCAGACAGACACCTGAAATGGTTGTGCGTGCTGCTCTAGATGAGGGTGTGCATTGCATCGGTCTCAGTATTCTGAGCGGAGCTCATAACGCTCTATTTCCGCGGATTATGGAGCTCCTGAAGGAGGAAGGTGTTGATGACATCCTTGTTGTTGGTGGAGGAATCATCCCGGAGGATGATATTCCGGAATTGAAGAAATCTGGAATTTCAGCAATCTTTGGTCCAGGAACTCCACTGGATGAGATTGTTGAGTATATCCAGAGCAATGTCAAACTCTAGTTTTGCTATCTGAGGAAGTTGCCTTGCCCGTGACCAAACTTGTCAAGGGAGTATTGAAAGGAAATCGTAGAGACCTAGCTCGTCTAATCTCTCTCATTGAGAATGAGGATAGCGATGCTCCTGAGGCTCTTAGTCAACTGTATCGTCATACTGGCAAGGCTCACATAATTGGTGTGACTGGTCCCCCTGGGTCGGGAAAAAGCTCGCTCGTGACTAAACTAACTACAGAGTTCCGGAGTCGTTCAAAATCGATTGGTGTTGTTTGCGTTGACCCATCGAGTCCCTTCACTGGGGGAGCACTGTTAGGTGACAGAATACGAATGCAGGAGCATAGTTTAGATCCGGAGGTCTATGTTCGTAGTATGGGTACTCGCGGACATTTGGGAGGTTTGGCAAGAGCGACATCTGATGCAGTGAGAGCGATAGACGCTTTTGGAAAAGACATCATATTCGTTGAAACTGTTGGGGCTGGGCAATCTGAGGTCGAGGTTATCGATATAGCTCACACCGTGATTGTCACTGATGTCCCTGGAAGTGGAGACGATATTCAAGCAATCAAAGCTGGAATTATGGAGATCGCAGACATTTTTGTAGTCAATAAAATGGACCTGCCCGGAGCTGACAAAAAGGTCACTGAGATAAACGCAATGCTTGACATCGATCCAAGAGAGAGAGCCTGGCGACCGCCTGTGCTTCTTACAAACTCTAGGACAGGAGATGGTGTCAAAGAACTTGCTGACAGGACCATCGAACATCTAAAGTTTTTGAAAGACAGTGGGCAATACGAACAGAAAGGTCTGAAACGTAGCCGTGATGAACTCCAAGAACTCATGAAATACAAGCTCACCCAAGAACTCTATCAGAAACTGGAAGGTAAACCAGAATATGAGGAAGCTATCAAAAAGATTGCATCGCGGAAGGAAGATCCCTATACACTGGCTGAGAAGCTGATTGCTGAATTCCTATTTAGTGAGAGCAGGTGAACAACATGGGGGATGAAAAGAAGCTCAGAGAAACGCTACAGAATTGGGAGGATGAAACAATCGCCAAGACTGTAAAGAAATTTCCAGAGCGTGCAGAGAACTTCAAGACTATATCTGGACTTCCAACAAAACGCCTCTATACTCCATTAGACTTGAAGGATTTGAATTACGAAAGAGATCTCGGGTTTCCGGGCCAATATCCATTCACAAGAGGAGTGCAACCTACTGGATATCGTGGTAGATTCTGGACAATGCGACAGTATAGCGGCTTTGCCACAGCAAAGGAAACCAATCAAAGATTTCACTTTTTACTCGAACAAGGACAGACAGGTCTCTCCGTAGCTTTTGATCTTCCAACACAGATTGGGTATGACTCTGATGACCCACTAGCCCAAGGCGAGGTTGGTAAGGTTGGCGTTGCAATTGATTCACTTGCAGATGCAGAGGTTCTATTCGATAATATCCCTCTTGACAAAGTGAGTACTTCAATGACAATAAACTCACCAGCTGCGGTTCTATTAGCAATGTACATTGTCGTTGCTGAGAAACAAGGTGTACCCATGGAAAAACTGCGGGGCACCATTCAAAACGATCTGCTGAAAGAATATGTTGCTCGAGGAACATACATCTTTCCACCAAAGCCATCTATGAGAATAATCACTGACATTTTCCAGTTCTGCAGTGAAAATATGCCACTTTGGAATACAATATCAATCTCAGGTTATCATATACGTGAAGCAGGTTCGACTGCAGTTCAGGAAGTAGCCTTTACACTTTCAAATGGTATTGCTTACGTACAAGCGGCCATTGATGCTGGGTTGGATGTAGATGACTTTGCCTCACGGCTGTCATTCTTTTTCGGTTCGCATAGTGATTTCCTCGAGGAGATATGCAAGTTCCGTGCAGCCAGACGACTCTGGGCTAGAATCATGCGCGACCGATTCAAGGCGAAAGAAGACAGTTCTTGTCGATTGCGTTTTCATACACAGACTGCTGGATGCACATTAACTGCTCAGCAGCCCGATAACAATGTTGTACGCGTAGCGCTACAAGCCCTTCAAGCAGTCTTAGGAGGTACTCAGTCACTTCATACTAACTCACGAGATGAAGCACTATCCCTTCCAACCGAAGACTCAGTTCAGATTGCGCTTCGCACGCAACAGATCATCGCACATGAATCAGGGGTTGGCGATACAATTGATCCGCTAGCAGGATCGTTCTATATTGAGAGCCTTACCAACACAATCGAAGAGAATGCTCTGGACTATATTCAGAAAATAGATGAGATGGGTGGAGCTCCTGCTGCTATTGAAAGAGGCTTCATACAACGTGAAATTCATGATGCCGCCTATCAGTTTCAGAAGGATGTTGATGAAGGCAAACGTATTGTTGTTGGAGTAAACAAGTTTACAGTTGAAGAGGAGTCACAGTTCGATTATCTTCGCGTGAACCCTGAGGCTGAGAGAGAACAGATTAGACAACTTGAGAAAGTAAGGAAAGCACGTGATGATACGCAAGTCAAAGATGCTTTAGAAGCACTCCGAACTGCGGCAGAGAGTGATGTCAACCTAATGCCGTTAATCATTGAAGCAGTGAAGCTGTATGCAACTTTGGGAGAAATTTGTGGAGTTCTTAGAGATGTATTTGGAGAATACAAAGCTCCAGATATTATTTGACAGGAGGCGATGAATGATGTCTATTGAGAAGATAGCCCATGTTGGAGTAGCTGTTGAAAGCATAGAAACTTGGATTAGTTATTACAGGGATGTTCTTGGACTGGAATACAAGGGATCTGAAGACGTAGCTGAGCAAAAAGTTAGAGTGGCTTTCTTCGAGATTGGTGAAAGCAAGATAGAACTTCTCGAACCCACTTCTCCTGATAGTCCAATAGCCTCGTTTCTAGAGAAAAGAGGTGGTGGTATCCATCACATTGCTGTGCTGGTTGATGACATTGAGGCAGCTCTTGCAAAGCATCATAAAGCTGGAGCAAGGCTTATTGATAACGAACCTCGTATCGGAGCCCACGGCATGCGTATCGCCTTCATACATCCCAAATCTTCAGGAGGGGTTTTAATGGAGCTCTGTCAAGAGCCTCGCTGAATGGTTTTGTCAAACACATCTTTGAAATGTGTAAACCTTATCAGATTATTTTCTATAATAATGTGCACTTAGGAGGTGCGTAGGAAGTGTCAGAGAAGAATGCGACGACACGCTATGAGTACTACCGAGCGGCCAAGAGTCATGAGGCAAATGAGAGATATGAAGAGGCTCTCGAAGCATATGACAAGGCAATTGAGTTGAGCGAGAATTACGCTCATGCCTGGTTCTATAAGAGCCGTCTACTCTACAAAATGGAAAAATATGGCGAATGCATTGGCTGCGCAGAAAAAGCACGGCAACTTGAGCCAACTTGGGGCGACCATATAGCGAAACTGATTGAGGATGCAAAGAAGAGGTTGTAATCCATAGGCACTATTTGAGTAGTCTTTCAAGCGTAGTTGCAATCCTAGCAATGTCTTCACGTGCAATCATTCTACTCATCACAATTCTTGTCCTGACACCATAGCCGCCATAGACCTTGATATTTTCCTTCGCCAATTCTTCTGAGAGCCCCATCTGGCTGATTGATAGGTTCTGCAACCCAAGAAATATGATATTTGTATCAGGTTCATCGATCTCCAGATTTGGAATATCCTTGATCTTATTGTAGAGCAATTTTGCATTGTCATGGTCATCCTTTAGTCTATCAACCATTTTCTCCAGTGCAACAATTCCAGGAGCTGCAATAATCCCTGCTTGTCGCATTCCACCACCGAGTTTCTTCCTTATTCTATGTGACTCATAGATGAACTCCTCAGTTCCAGCTATGATTGATCCAATTGGAGCTGATAGACCCTTACTTAGACAGATTTGGACCGAATCAACATTTTCCACCAACCGCTTCGCTGGAATATCTAAGGCAACTGCAGCGTTGAACAGTCTTGCTCCATCACAGTGCACTCTGAGACCCAAATCGTGAGCAGTTGATGAAAGTGCATCGACCTGATTTGGTCGTATTACTGCTCCTCCCGCATAGTTGTGTGTGTTCTCTATCACGACCATTGCTGTTCTTGCATAATGTGCGTCATCAGGACTGATGGCAGACTTGAGGGTTTCTGGTAATATATACCCTCTCTCGCCCTTGACAGGTTTCGGATATAATCCTCCCATCGAAGCCATTGAACCAGCTTCGAAGACAAAAGTGTGTGATCGATCTTCAACAACTATCTCATCGCCCCTTTTAGATTGAGCAAGAAGGGAGATGAGATTGCCCTGCGTTCCTGAAGTTACCAATAGAGAAGCCTCCTTTCCGAGGATTTTTGCAGCTTTTTCTTGGAGTTCGTTTACAACCTCGTCCTCACCGATGACATCATCGCCAAATCTTCCAGCTTTATGCGCATTGACAATGGCCTCAATCATTTCATCAGTTGGTTGAGTAATCGTATCACTGCGCAGGTCGAGAGTCTTCATAGTACTGGACACTCCTGTTCCCCGATTTAGCCTTAGCGCTTGTGCTCAATTGACAACGCATAAAGGGACGACACTAATCCTGAAACACCCTAAGTTTCATTCTGGAGTGCATCAAGATGACTGAAGAGGTGAAGCTCAGCTACCTAGAAAAGCTACAACTCTTTGGTCGCGACGCGAAGCTATACATTACAATTGCTTTCCTTGGAGCCTTCTCTTGGGGAATCAGCGGAGTCATCTTCAATCTCTATTTGAGAGATGCTGGATTTACCGAGGATTTTATTGGGTTTTTCCTTTCTGCATCAATGTTTGCAACAGCTGGTATTGCATTCATCGCTGGATTATTGTCAGATAGATCTAGTCGAAAAAAGATCATCCTGGTCGCCAATATCATTGCATTCTTTATATTGGTGATTCAGTATACTACACTCAATCCACTTGGGCTGATTATGTCTCAAATCTTACTTGGACTTTCCAGTGCATTTAGGGAGGTTGCATGGTCTCCTTATGTCACTGACATCTCAACTGACAGAGAACGGGCGCACCTTTTTGGAGTAGGGAGTGGTGTATCTTTGCTTGGTGTCTTCGCTGGAAACATCATCGGGGGTATGATGCCACAGGTCTTCGCCAGCATTTCCGGTCTCTCTACAACTGGTCCTCTTGTCATTCCATATAGATACACTCTATGGCTCAGTCTTATCCCAAGTGCTATTGCTATTCTTCTCATTTCGAAGATGTCCACAGATACTCCATCTTGTACAACTGTTACATTAGGACTGAAGAATGTTCGAAACTGGGGATTCATTGGGAAGTATACGTCAGCTATTGCCAGTGTTGGCTTAGGTGCTGGAATGATTGTAATGTTCTTCAATCTCTTCTTTACCCATGAATTTCCAATAGACTCAGGACTACTAGGTTTAATTTTCGGAGTCAACACTATCATACTCTCAGCTGGGAACTTCTTAGCACCAGCTCTGGCTGACAAGATTGGAAAAGTTCGCACTGTTGTTTTGACAGAAGCACTCTCAATTCCTTTTCTGCTTACATTATCGTTTGCAAATACTCTTGAACTAGCAGTACTTGGTTATGTAGCTCGCAATGTATTGATGAATATGGCAGGTCCAATTTCAAATGCATTCTTCATGGAGGGTCTTACGAAGGAGGAAAGGGCTACTGCTGTTGGAGTGGTACGTTCAGCTGATTCCCTTGTAAGAGCCATCGCTGCTAATATTGGGGGGTGGTTGTTGGCTCTTGGGCTCTATAGACTTCCCTATCTCTTGGTTTCAGGTCTTTATATTCTAGGAATCACATGCTTCTTCGGATTCTTTAGAAACAAAGAGAGAGAGCTGAAACTCCTTGGGGACGCAGCTCTTTCACTTGCGGAAGTGCCTAAAGAAACCATAGATGCAACATGAACTAACGTCTTCGGAAAACTGCGAATATAACAGCAATAACTCCAATCACTACAACTACTAAAGCAATAATCAAGGTCAAGTCTAAAGGCGTTGTTCCTCCATTTGTTGGAGTTGTTGTAGTTACTGAAGGATCGACAACTGTAACATCATCTGTGTATTGACCAGAAATGATACACTTGGCTGTGATACTCAAGACATCTCCATGCACTGCTGAGATGCTATAAGTCGCAGACATTCCAGAGGTTGTATTTTGAGTTGTATAGTCTCTTGTTAGCACAACCACTGAGTTTTTCTCCACCACTACTTGATAGATATAGTGAGTATTCACATCACTAACTGAATGAGTTACCTGGACTGAAAGGAGTTGTGTCCCAAAGTCATAATCTAGTGTCATTGGCCCTGGTGTGTGAGCGGTCACAGGAGCTACTTGCAGTAGCAGTAGTGAGAGGAAAATGACACTCAAGATTGGTGTCTTCTTACTGACCATCATTAGCACCTTGAACTCTCAAATATGCTTTACTTGAGATAATAGTGTTTCTAAATTATGGTGACCGCTTGATCATTTCATTATTGAACTCTATCTATATCATCTACGTTTGACAACTGCAACAACAAAGATGATGATGATAGCGGCTCCTGCACCTACTGCCAATATAACGAAATTGGAATCCATGTCGGTTGGAGGTGCGGTAGGAGTTGTAGATACAGAACCTGTTGTCGTGTCAGTTGTATCAGTTGTGGTTGTGCTGTCTGTTGTTGTGGTGGTTGTGTCTGTAGTTGTGGTAGTAGTAGCTGAAGGGTCTGAAACAGTTATTGATTCCGATAACTGACCTGCAAGATTACAAATAGCAGTCACTCTGAGCACATCACCATCATCTGCTGGAACGTTAAATGTGTCAATTATGCTGGCTGACGATGGTTGAGACGTGTAATCTCTGGTTGTGAACACAACTGAGTTTTTCTCAACAATAATCTGAACAATATAGTGTGTACTTGGATTGACAGTATTGTGCGAAACATCGACTGTCAAAACCTGAGTTCCAAAGTTATAGTCAAGGTGTACTTCAGATGGTCCATGTGCACTCACTGGAGCTACTTGGATGAATAATATTGAGATGAATAATATCGCAAGATACGATAGCCTTGTTTTAGTCACCATTCCCAACTTCGTAGTTAACTATTGTTATTTCATTATAATAATGTTTCCAAATAGTTCTTCGATAACCGCTTGTTTCATATGGCGTGATGCATTTTCAGAATTTGATGATACGTGAGATTTTCTTGATTGATCGCAGTGTTTTACAGTTCCACTATAGTAGTGAAGATTCTACTAGTGATGATGACAGAGCAGTGTTGTCGTCAGGATTCTTCTCAGCAATTCAAGACTTCAGTTCGCACGCTCGCTCTGACGCTCTAGATTCCTTCTCAACTGAAAATGAGTACTTTCTCTATCTTCGTTTTCCTAACTCAGATAGAGTGCTTGTAGGTGTGTTTGATAGAAAAGCACCCGAAGTATTTGCGCGTGAAGCCATGGAGAAAATAAAGACGATACTACAAGATGTTAAGCTGCCCGAGATTGAAGGAATGCAACTACCTCCAGAGAAGAAGGAAGAGATACGGGAACGAATATCTCTCATAAATATTCAGTTATTCAGTGACGAGCGGTTGTCATCCATTGTGATTGATTTACTGGAAGGAAGAAGCGACATTCCTCTTGCTTTTCTGGTTGATTCCAGTAGTAACTCTCTTATCACAAGTTTCTCACGACCAAAACCACTATTCAAGGATCAACAAGTTCGAGAATTTCTCCTTGTTCATTCCACCTTGAAAAAAACTCTTGAAAACCTCGAGATAGATGCTGAGTACTCCTATTTTGTGGTTGAGTCCAGTGATTATGCAGTTGTTGCTTGTAATGGGGGTCGGCTCCTAAGTGTTGCTAGTGGAGCTATGAAAACCCCAATAGAGAATGTGTATGATGCAGCTACGAAAATCTGCTACGCTGATGTGTTCGACCCGGAGATTGAGAAATCAGTTGATGGCAAAATTATTGGTGAATTGGTCCTAAGAGATGGTCGAGTGATTCGAAGCTCTGGTCAGAATCTTCCTATTAACGCTCACATCTTCATCTCTACTCTCAATAAGAATGTTGAATCTATGTTTCGATCTCTTACACGTCGCCCCTTTACGAAGTTTTATGCTCGGATTATTAATGAATTACCTGTAGGACTTGCATTGAGTAAGGAAAATGGGGATATTATATTCCAACTCTCGCAATCGTAGTCCTAGGAAATCCATTTTAGACTGAATGTCGATGAACCAATGAGCAGATTCAGGACTGTATCATCAATGAGCCATAGTGGTGACAATCAACAGCTCGAAGCTGTATTCTTGTATAGGGGAATTCTTGATGCATATGATGCTGTTGGTACTGAACTCATAGGTCCTAAAGTTCTTGATGAGCATGTACTACCAAGAATGGTTTACTATGTTCGCGAATTCTTGCCAGAGGTTTTCTCAGAAAGGGCTGATTCATCACAACTTGTCAAAGAATTGAAAACTTTTCTTTCAGATTTTCATGATAAAGTGGATGAAGCCCAAAACAGCGGAACCACCGAAGGTCTAACGATGGAAGAGATCTGGAAGCTCAGAGCCGCTATTTTCGGATACGAATCAGTATTCATCAATATTCTAGGAGAAACTGCAATCAAGGACTATGTGTTTGTGCGTATGGCTGATATTCTAGCATCGTATTTACCCGAGCAACTTCTTGATCCTGCAGTGTCTCTCTCTGATAAGTTACAAAGATATGCAGACTACATCTCTGAACATGGATTTGTAAAGTATGCTCGTGTAACCACGAGTAATGATAGAGTAACAGTAGCTGCCAATTATTGCGCCTTTGCAAGAATCCACGACTCTGATGCATATCAGAATTTGAATGTCCGCTTTTGTCCTTGGGGTATGATAGGTTCTGCAATAGTTACTGCTCATGAGGGCAAAGGTACGCTCTTAAAATCAAGTATCTTCACAACCAGAGGAAGTGTTAGTGAGATAGAACCAAAATAGAAGGAGGAAAGAATATGCAACAACTCTTTGGCATTCCCATTCCATACTTTGTACTCATCTTAGAGGTGATAGTACTCGTTGTCTTGGTCATTGGTTGGCTGTATGGAGCGCGGAGAATGCACTTCAAATTGCATCATAAAGCAGTTTATTTCGTCGCTTTGATACATTTACTGACGGTAGGAGTCTGGATGATTCCTCAGGCAATCGATCGACTTTCAATCATGCTACTAAATCCCGTAATGAACTGGTACCAGATTGTGCATGATATCGTTGGATTACTAGCAATTGGATTGGGTGTTCTTTTAGTAGTAGTATTCCTAATTAAGAGTGGAATGCCGCTCAAACTTCTGAAACGCACGCGGCCGCTTATGTTCCTTACAATAGGAACCTGGGTTATCGCTTTTGTCCTCGGAGTTTACTGGTTCCTTCTCGCGTGGGTGTTAATCTAGCCAAATAACAGAATCTCTCCAGCCAACAAAATAAGTTATCACAATAGTCTTACTCGATAATACTGTGAGTGTTCAAATTGAATATGGATGAATGCTTTAAGGCTGACATTCTCAAACCCCGAGTTATCATGCTGGAAACAGTGGAATCTACAAGTATTGAAGCCAAACGTCACCTCACTGAGGGTGAAAAAGAGGGACTGATCATAATGGCTCGTACACAGATAAGTGGACATGGAAGAAAAGGTCGTCCGTGGTTTTCTCCAATGGGAGGTCTCTATTTTTCGATTGTACTTGAACCTCGACTTGGAGATGAAAACACTCCCTTGCTAGGACTCCTTTGTGCGTGTGCTGTTAGACGGGCACTTCACTCACTTGGAATTGAAGTTCAAGTGAAATGGCCCAACGATGTATTAGTGGACGAGAAGAAGATAGCAGGAATCCTCAGCGAAGCAATATCCGTTGACAATAAAACACTAGGAATAGTCATTGGAATTGGAGTAAACCAAAATTGTCCTGTTTCCGAGATCTCCGGTTTAGAATGGCCAACAACATCGGTTTTTGATGAGCTTGGACGAACGACCTCGATTGAATCTTTATTGTGTGACATTGTGAACGAAATAGATTCTCTCATCAAGATAGTCGAAATCAACTCTTCATTTTCTGCAGTTCTAGAGGAATGGAGAAAAACAAGCTCCACTCTAGGTTCTCCAGTTCGAGTTATTGAGGATGGTAAAACCACGGATGGAGTTGCTAAAGACATATGTGAGGACGGTTCACTGCTTGTTGAAACTGATCAAGGTATGGTGAAGGTCATGATTGGTGATGTTCATCATCTTCGACATGGAGAGTAAGATTTTGAAATTCCTTGTCCTTACAGATATCCACGACACCTGGGTTTTTTTGCATAAAATGCTACTACTTGCCGGAGAAATGGATGGTGTCATCTTTTTGGGTGACCTGATGACTTTCAGAAAGGTGAATCTAGACTCGTTCACCAACTTTGCCAAGATCAAGGATGCAAGTAATTGGCTGGTCGGAGTACCTGGAAATGGACCTCTCCCAAAGGTCAGAGAATACTTTGATGAGTTGGGCATTAATCTTCATTGTAAAGGACGAACAATTGATGACATTGGCTTCTTCGGAGTTGGCGGAGTTCAAGAAACTTTAGGGACAATATCTGAGCTTCGAGAGTTCTTCAAGAATGAGGACACATCATCAATTACTCCCAATGATCGGGAATTGGAAACACTGAACACATTTGGTATATTTTTTGAAAATAATCGGTTTGCCGTCGAAGATTGGACTGAAGCAAGGATGAATGACATGGAAATGTATACAAGTCCTTTTGAACACACTGAGGAACGCATCTACGAGATACTCTCTAATGCTTTCAAAGAGATTGAACAAACAACAACCCAGATTTTAGTATCGCATGTTCCTCCTTTTGAATCAGGAATTGCAAGTTCATCTCCGATTGGTGTTTCAACGGGTAGTAAGGGGATCTCGAAGTTCATTTTAGAAAAGAATCCAACATTATCAATATCCGGACACTCTCACAGGCATCATGAATTCGTAATCGGGAAAACAAGATGCATCACCTTTCCTGCAGCAATGAATGGATTCTATGGTATCCTATCAATCGAACAACAAAGAAATGAAATTGAAACCTCAATCCATACATTCTGATGCACCTTAAGACATAATACGAATACAACATGTTGATGAGTGGCGACGTATCTTTGAAACCAACTGTTGTCAAAATTAAACCAGAACAACTGGAAGAACTCCGCAAGATTCTACTAGATTCTAATGAATCTTCCAATCTAGCCACTACTAGCAAGTATGAATTCTTCCGAATCCTGTTTGCAGGGGAGGCAATAGTAGGCTATACGAGCGGAAAGATTGTCAGCAATGGACCTTACTCATCTGCTGCAGTCCAAAATGCGATACTGAATTTACAGGCTAGGGATATTTCACAAATTACTATCGGATCGGACGAGGCAGGAAAGGGCGAATGGTTAGGTCCTATGACCGTTGCAGCTGTTGCTCTAATACCTGGACAAACAGCAATACTACAGTCACGTGGTGTGATGGATAGTAAGAGTCTGTCTGTTGTTCGAATCTCAGAACTCGCAAAGACGGTGCGTGAAATTGCTCTATCAGTAGATTCACTTGTTATCTCTCCTGAGAAATTCAATTCACAGATAGAAGAGTTTCGAAATGAGGGTAAGAATCTCAATGACCTACTTGCGTGGGCTCATGCAAGGGTAATATTTGGAGTGTATGAAATTGTGAAAAAACGGAAAGAAAACATCAAGGTTGTTGTTGACCAGTTTGCAAGAACAAAGACCGAACAGCGCCTCAGTAGGAAGATAGATCTGAAACATATTGAGCTCATTCAACGACCAAAAGCTGAAGATGAGATTGCAGTTGCTGCAGCAAGTATCATAGCACGTGAGGCTCGAGAGAATTGGTTGGATCTAGCATCTGAAAGGTTGCATGTAGATCTTCGTGAATTAAGCATCCAAGAAGCGAATGATCATGCGAATAAGTACCTTTTCGCAAAGACCTCGTATATTGACTCAGAGATAAGGACTTGATGATTCAATTATGGGTTCTGTTCTTCCGCAATAGTACGTATCTTATGAACTATTTTCTTGATATCTGGATTTGCTATACTGTACATCTTTCGAGTCCCATCTTTTCTGAAATTTAGAATCCCTGCTTTAACCATCTTGGAAAGATAGGCTGAAACAGTCGACTGAGCAAGACCAAATCTTGGGAAAATCTCACACTGGCATTGCTCGCCGTCCATCAGAAAATCCACAATTTGTAAGCGAACTTGGTTTCCTAGAGCCTTGTGAAATTCTACTCTCCATGTATCTTTCCTACTAAACTCCATTGACTGACACCATACTACATAGGTTCGCCTTTCCAGAAATCTCTTTTTCGCAAATATCTAGCAAGATAAACGAGTCCTAACATAATTGGGACTTCCCAGAAAAGACCCATTGTTGTACCCAGAGCTGCAATCGACCCTACACCATACATAGACACTGC
>JBHLRQ010000069.1:0-17682 GCA_048882385.1 Candidatus Thorarchaeota archaeon
CAGAACCTGTGAATAGTGACATTGCTGAGTGAACAGCGTAGTAGGTAGCTGCGATTGTTGGTTCATGCTGATAACTGAAACCTCCCTCGAGTAGAGACCCTGCTGATGCTTGATGACTTGCTAGAACAAGTGGCGTCTCTGATTCTCGTAAAGCAGATGAGAAAGCAATGATGTTCTCTAGCAGATCCTTTCCTGTAGACGTAAGCTTCGTAGAATCTTCTGGTGAATAGAGGAAGATGTCAAGTGGCATTGATTCAAACCGTAGTGCTGCAATATTTGATGGTGCGGCTCCTGTAAGATCAACAATCCTGGAAACCTCTGTCTGAACTGTATCTTTAGGAAGAACAACTCCTGTTTCTGTTGTTATTGAAGAACCTAATGTCAACATATTTGGTGTGACCATGTAGGCTGCCCCTGCAAACTCTGCAGTTTCGAGTAGGACCGTTGTTGCAGAGACAGCCAGAGACGGTGGACCTACGTCTCTTAGTCTATGAAGAATCCATGCTGATCGACCTGTAAGTATAAGACTGACATCTTTACGTATGAGAAGGTCAATAATCTCCTGAGGGACTGCCACACCATCAGAAGACCCGAGACTTGCATCTACAAGCACCAATGTGACCAAATCGAGTAGTTCTGGTGAGATTAGTACTTGACTCACATTTACTACTTGGCTGAAGATTCCTGATGAGTTGAGTAGGTGCGACCAACTATTCCCTCGTGGAGTGATATCTCCGCCTACCATTTCGAGAACCATATATGAATTGGTCTGAACCGATATTCCAGGATCTGCAGATGGAGCGGCTGACTCTGTTTGTTGTATGATTTGATTTTCATGGATTCCTTCTGGAATTGCTGGGTCTAATGGTGTGGCTAAGAGAATGCATGCAACTAACAAAACAATGAGAACTCGCCTCATGGTTGGACCTCCAAGTATTTCACTGGGTGTCCAACGGGTCGGCTCTCTGCGGAATTCAGGTCGAGGGATTGGTCAGAGTAGCGACCTGCTCTGTATAACCAATAAGGGTGTGGAATTTCGGATCCGACCCGGGACTTGTTTTCATACTCTTTCTTTTCTGTCATCAGATACCAACCCCTACATATGTATAGAACACGACAAGAATCGCCAGCACAATGAATAATTCTGCTAGTCCTCTCCCAGGATGTCCTTGTAGTGCGGCTCCCAAGAGTGAAACATCACCCCCCCTTAGTGAGCTATTGAACAACACACAAAGAGCCATGTACCAACAAAGGAGAACAACTGGAGCACCAGCAAGAAGCACTACGGGTAGGAAGAGAAGTGAGAATCCAATAAACACAGATGCGACTGTGCTCACGTACAAGGCTGAAACAAGAATTGCAACTCGAGGAGGGCGGTCCACCTTAAGAAACAGATTCAATTCAGCATATGTACTCCCACCTCCGATTCCTTCCAAATCGATTCCGAACAAAGAACACACTGCATACCGGACGCCTGTGTTTACAATCATACCTGGGAGAAAGACAATGGTGGCAATAGACAAAACAGTGTTACGGGTCCAAGACACAAATGCCCTCCGTCTGCCAGTAAGTAGTAGTGCTGACCTGACTAGTGTAGCTATGACAACAACTAAGGGGGCGATCTTCACTGAGAAGATTAGGTTCGTAGCCAATAGCTGTAGTACTGCATCAGTCTGCATTACTTAGACTCCTTTTCTCTTCCATTTTTACGTCCTATGACAATGTAGAAGAGAAGTTTAGAAAGTGTAATGCTGAAGTCTGATAACCACTGATATCATATTATATACAGAATTAGACAATGATAGTAATATTATTGAATTAAAGGAGATATATTATGCTCAATATTTATAAAATATGAGCTCATAAAACTTATTTCAAATCTTTTTGGTGCCGAATGTGCACGGATGTTGTTGCTTCTTCATCCTGATTCGAGTCTTGAAACATTCGAGAGAGAGAAAAATATGACGTCTTTACATGAATTCCTCTCTCAACACACACAGCTTTGAGTACAGAAAGAGCTGTAGATGTCCAGCCTGAAACATCCATAGCTCCTGGTGCTATCATTGAGCGTAGGATTCTTCTGAAACCCTCTCTGTGGGATGGTGAAAGAACTCTGGCTAGAACTTGCATGACGATCTTTCTGTTTCCAGATCCCGAGTAGCCACAAACAACCAGTAATCTTTGAACTGCATCATATGTGTTGAGAGTTTCTAATGTTTTGAGAGCTGTAAACCATCTTTCCTGGTCTTCTGAAACTAACAGCTTATCACAGAATGATAACACACCCGGTTCTTTCCTCCGAGCAAGTTCTAGAAGGGCTGGTTCACGAAGTAGGATGTGAAGCTCCTCATCTTTCACAGTGTCCCAAAGACTTGCTGAAAGCGTTTCCTGAAGTGTTGTAGCTGAATAGTCTGGAATCGAAGACGAGAACTCCAGCACCAGCTGGTTTTGCTTCATGTAATTTTGTACTGATTTATACTAATAAGGTCGTAAACTATCTATACGAAGTAATAAGTGCAGCATCGTAATCGTGTGATGATTATGGGTCTTAGACCACGTGTGACAACAGATTGGCTTCGCAAAGGTCGTAGGGTAGAAGACATTAAGATTCTTCGAAACCTAATCGATGATTCATCAGACTGGAAGATCAGTACAGCCATCTTGTCTGAAACTCTCTTTGAGAAGAGCTTTGGTTTGAAACCCCTTCCTGACTCATCACATAACCACACTATAATCAACGAGGTTCTCGGTCAGGCAGCAGTAACTGAATTTGTCAGAATCAACAAAAATGACCTCATTCCTGAAGGAGATAGTCTACTTGAGCAGGTCCAGTCATTGCTACCATCAAATCTAAGTCCGGAAGAGGAGAGGACTTTGTCTTATGTCTTCAGCCGAATTATAGTTGAGGACACCCCCATAGATACCAAATGGCCACTTGTTCCAGCAGGATTAGACTCTCTATCAGCGGCTCTTCTTACTATTAATATGATTTCGCAGTTAATTGGTACAAAACCCAGATGGCTTCTCCCTATATGGTTACAAAAGGTCAATGAAATCAAAATTGAATTCATCAGGATGATTTTAGATTTTATGAAATTTAAAGACAGTACCGAGAAACGTGAGATAATTACTAGGCTCAAGAGTTATCGTGACCTTGTGCAGATTCCAAGCGATGAATCTGAAGAACTTGATGAAATTGATGATGAAATTAATCTTGATGGGATAGTGAAAGAGTGTAAATACTACATCGAAACACTACTTCGAAAGGACTCAATGATTTCCCGACAGGACCCACTTACAGGTAAATTAGAAAAGTGGAGAACTACGTTCAAAGGTTTGGAGAGTGAGCTAGAAGCAGCGAAGAGGGCATTGTCGCGATTAAGGAGGATGAAGAGCACCGATCTTGAAGAAACAGATCTTCTAGCTGCGGAAAATAGAGTCACTGTTCTTCAAGAAAAAATTAAGGAAAATAATAGAATCCTGGAAGACGAGGTCTATACTCTCCGAACTCAAGATCAATTGTTGACAAAGTGGACAAATCTAACTTTATACCCAGATGGAATATTGGCTTCTAAAAATGAAGACCTCATTAAGAACATCCGAATTGATCTGAATGCTCTGGCGTATTGGCCACTTGTCAAGATGTGTTCCTTTCTATCGAATTCAGAGAAACCTGGAAGACCTGCAGCTTCTGACATTGTCCAAGAATTGGGACTTAAACAAAGAATGGCACATTATAGTCTCCTGCGTCTTGGATTACTAATGAATGAAAGATACATACTAACTCCTCAAAAACTTGGTTTAAAATACAGGTTTATTTTCACTAAGAAACAGAAACCTAGTGTTCTTAGTGATGGACTCATTGAAAGACTGAAAATGAATACTTCAGATGAGTACGGTGGGTGTACTGTGCACCTTGAACCTACGACTTCTCAAGGTCCATCTCAAATTCAGCTACCCGCAGATGCAATCCAGCTTTCCGGTTATTCTGAAATCGTTTCAATGAGGATTGATCTATTTGATTCCAAGGAACAAAAGTGGAATCTTGAATATGCATACATGAATGATCCACTCAAGGAATCAAAAACACGGAGAAGAACATCGAAATGGTTGTTCAGAACCACTGATAGTCCATCATCAAAGCCAGCTCATCTTACTCAGACTGAACTTGATATTCTTGGACCATTATCTGTTTTCAGAGGTCTGCGTCGTTCAAGAAATTGGTTTTTTGAAAATCTCGGTATCAATCCATTGACCGCTAGAAGATATGTTAAGAACCTTGTACGAAGGAAGATCTTCAGACTTATGTATATGCCATCTTTGGCATATTGTGGACTGCCAATTGGAATAATGGTGGGAGGACAGTTCATCACTGGAAAATCACGACGGATGTTCATCAATTGGATGACATCTAAGCTACCATACGCACGAATACTAATAGATGATTCAAAGCAATTAGTGGCTTATCTTCGACTTCCAATAGATGCAATCACACCAATAAGAGGAATCTTGGATTCGAGGTCATTTGCTTCAGAAACCAACCAGTGGTTTGTATCTGGTATTTTGTCCTATCGAACATACATGCTATCAGCTTTTCACAAACTGACAAAGAATGGTGAAGGATGGATTGATCCTTGGATCTAATAGATTCAAAACCACTGTTCAAGAGTTGACTGACGATTGCCAAAGTTCTTCCAGAGTTTAATCACCTTCTGTACAGTCCTCTCTGCTGATTCATTTGACATAATTGGAATCAATTGGCGTTTGAGCTTCGAGGAAATAGGTGGATTGAGTTTTAATTTATAGTTAGAAACTGACAGGTAGTTTGGTTCGTCAAAGACCTCACGAGCTGTTACAAATTCTTCTCGCTTTGAATGTGAGTATCCTTTTGCTTTGAGAACATTTTCTAATCCTCCATGTCTTCGAAGAAGTAGTGCACCTTTTCGCGGCCCAATTCCCTTTGCACCTACTTTATGAAAATCACATCCACATAGTACAGCCAGATCTCTTAGCTGTTCGAGATCAAGGTCCAGGTGTGATTCTAGATCACACAACTTAGCTCGCATTATACGATTGTTCGAGGTCTGTAGTTGTTTGGTCACATGTGGACTTCCAAAGAGAAGAGCATCCACATCATTGGAAACAACTGTGTCTACTAGTCTTTCTTTGCACATTGCAGCAGCTAACATTTCAGCTTCGGATGGAGCAGTAATGGTCGGGACTCCTACAACACTTCCCAACGTTCTCAAGTGTTCGGCTGCAAAATACATCCTCAACGCACGACTCCTCCGCAATGCTGATGATATTTCCTCATTATACGGATCACCCTCATTCAGAAATTTCCTGTGTAGACTATGAGCAAGTTGGATAATTTCTGGGTTGGGTTGTCGTTTCTGCGATTCTGGTGGTCCATCAAAAATTAGTACTGGAAGAATGTTAGAACTAAGAGTAGCTTTGATCAAACTGAAAAAAGTCCCAACATGAGTAAGAGGTATCCTTCCATCTCGTGTGTCTGTAGTCTTGATGACAGTCAGACGACGTGTTAGATAATTCGGTACATCTATTGCTATCACTCCTGGACTTATTTCATCAATACTCCCCCAGCGCCAAGGTACAATATTATCACCCCACCCTTTAACTCCCATATCACGTACCTCACTTCATCGATCGAATCCCTTTCGAATCTGCTCTAACGATTATCCCAGGAGGATTTTTTGAATGGGTACTGCGTTCAATGAGAATTCTGATGAGATTCTCACCTGTTTTCAATCGATCTGCCCTAACAACACTATCAACCGCATGAGATAGGACATTCCCTCCAATTGGTGAATGATCACCTGAAACCCAGTTCTTTGCGGAATAATCAGTAATCAATGCATGAGTATCAAACTGGTTAACAGATTTTCTTATGGTTTCAAGTGTTTGAAAGAGCTCTCGTTGACGTCCTTTAGTACCAGGTGCCCCTGTTAGGTTCAATGCCCCTGTTAAATTATCTAATATGATAATAGAAATCTCAGACAATTCTGAGAAACTACCTATCATATCAACGATATCAGCCAAACCCATTACATTTCCTACTAGAATGCGTTCCAGAATATCTGAGGTTGAAGCAATCGCTCTAACTAAAGAGGGACTGTAATTAGAACCTGAATCAAGAAACACACACTTAGCACTATCATTCGATTTAGCTGCAGAAACAGCAAGACTGTGGGCTATAATACTCAAGGGTGCTCTCTCTGATCCGTGAAGAAGACTAATTGTTCTTGGCAACACTATCCTGCTAAAGGTTTGTTGTAAAACACGTGGAGTGAAACGAATTCTGGGTTCAATTGGAACATTGAGTGATTCAAGTGGTAATCTCAACTGACGATGCAACCTCCTGCAAAGATGTGAAATTTCGATTCAATAGTATCTCTCTCTCGTGTCCTTGTTTCAATTTCTCGACATTGAGTCCAGTTGACACGTTGTCTGGAACAAGAATCATCACTTCTGGTTTAGATGGAATAACCATCATCCTCAAAGGCCATGTTGATAGCAAATCAGACACTGACTTTTCGTCCCTCGCCAATCTGTAATCATGCATTGGAAGTCCATTCTGTTCATCAATGATAGGAACCATTTGAACCGCTTCTGCAAGAAGAGGAGGAGCTCTCTGAGTGTTAATTTCAACCAAATTGAGAAGAGAACAGATGCGAGTGACTAAATCAATATCCTCAGTTGTGATGACTAATGCATCACACTCTTCAAAATGGGTTAGGGATATCGGCAAAAGAGGTCGGTCTCTCATCAACTTCACAATCTTCTCATGCTGAGAATGATCTACCAGAATTACTGTGTGTCTTGAATTAACCGCAAAGGATGTTCCATCTCCAACAGGTACGATTCTCTTTGTGAGTCCATCAATACGCGTTCCAAGTTTTGATCCAGGAATCATCTCTTTAATGTAAATGGAGATTGATGAGGGGTCTCCAAGAAGAGAGCATCCTATACTGGTGAAAACCGCGGCAAGAATTGATACGACCAATCCATATGGTAGTGCAATAACAAATGCAATGACGACAACATAACCAGTTGCTGCATAAGCGGCGATATTCAATAGTATCTTTACTGGAGTATCTTTAGGTTGACGTTGTAATAGGCGAAGAAGAACGATTGGAAGCAGAATTGCTCCAAGTAGTGGATAGGGATTGCCATTTCGAAACGAGAGAACAACTGAAACAACCGAGGCAAGTAGTTGAGCTCCCGCAGCAAGGGCTATTGCTCCAGCTATGATTAACCCAATCAATTTGATTAGCCCTTTTCCAAACACCTCTCAGACCTCCGCTTTATTCCTAATGACAAAATCAGAAAACAAGACATCATCGTTCCTCAAGATTCCAATTTGATGTTTATTCTCTAAACCCCGCATGATTTGCGATGAACTATCCATGGTTGTCTTGATAAGGAGAAAGTCATGGTCCACCCATTTTGCGATAGTCTTCTGATGTACAGCTAGATTCTTCGAGTCTTCCATGGCACGGGTTTCACTCGTTATGATAACACTCAAGCCTTTTTGATCGACTAATCCCGCCAAGGTCGGTAATGCTTCCTCAATCATTTCTCTTCCCCATAGAATGGGATCTGCACGAGCCAAATCTAGAATTCTTGTTATTGAATCAATAACAACAAGTGAAACCTCAGGATCTAGTCTCTCAGCAAGATTGAGAATAACCTCTCTAATTTCATGCCTATCATTGAGCATCGTAACTATGATGTTTTCCATAACTCCCTCTTCTGATTCAACCAGTCGTTTTAACTGCGGAGCAAAACTTTGTTTTGCATCAGTGTTTATCCACTCTACTTTCGAATATCTTGACTCATTAGAGGCAATAATACTCGCAAGTAGAGTCTTACCAGAACCAGCTTTTCCCCAGATGTGTATCAAACCTTCTAGGTTAAGTTGTTTTATTAAACGAGGTTTAGACACTTGCAGAACCACTCTCCTCACCTGCCCCACTGGTTGGCTCTCCAAACTCGAGATCGTCCAGTAATGAGAGTTGTCTAATGTCTTTCACCTTTATCCTACGTTTTTTCTCTCGGGCACTCACAACATCTGCGGCTGTGAGCTTCAACTCTGGATCCATATCATCAGAGGTTTCAGATGGTTCTTCCACTGAAGCATCACGAATCATATCGTGTAGCTCTTCTTCTTCTGCTGCAATATTCTCCCCTGATCTGATATTCGTTGTTTCAGACTCATCTCCAAGATTTTGAGGTTCATCAGGAAATAAAGGTTCTTCTTCCGCTAGCTCCTTATCAATCTCTTCGACTGCCTGTTTCATTGCTTGTTTGTTTAGCTGATCGTCAATTGCTTCTTTGATATCAGGTCTTAACGCTCCTACATGATATAGCGCATTGTTTAGCTCTGTGAGGTGTTTAACGGCTTCGTTGAAATCAATTCGTTTTGTCACATGTCCTGTGAGCCCAACATAAGAGAGCGCAAGTGGCTCTTCCTCTTCAACACCTCCTAGATCCTCGAACAAACCTAGAAACTTTCTAAGTCCCTCATCAGCTGATCTTAGTGATATGGAATTTGAGGTGCTCGCAGGTGGAGATAACCTGACACATTCATCTAATACCGCACATGCTGCATTGACCGCTGCATCGACATCTCCCTTTTCCAGAGACCTTCCAGCAGCAGCTATCAATGGCGAAACCACAAAATTGAGGTCTCCAATCAGAATGAGCTTATCTTCATTATCGTTTATTGATTGTGAGATTCTTTCAGCATCTCCTATGCGGTCTAGTACATCCTGTTCGTTGGACATTGTAGTGACGAACCCATTGATTGAATTTCTTGAGGAGTGTATCAACCAACCTCCTAAAACTCCTGAAAGGGTACTTGTTATCAAAGGAAGGATGAGAGATCCTGAACCTATAATTAGTACAGATAGAACTGCAGCAACTCCAATGATAAAACTAGCAATAGCTAGTACACCAAACCAGCCACGTGTCATTCCACTTTCGAGTAGTGACCATTTTGCCGCAGTAATGCTCTCCTTGAGACTAGGTAATTTGGAACGCGCATCACTTCTTCTGATGAGTACAAACTCCTCAGGAGTAACAACACGACCAGTATCAGTCAACCAAGTGAGATCCATTGATGGTTTCGTGTCCTCCGTGATTACATAGACAGTACGTGTTTCATGGATTAATGACGTAGATTTTCCGGATATACCTCTCAGTAGAGGAAGACGCACACGACCCCAAGGTGTAAACACGGATTGATCTTGCATGAACTCCTCAAGCCCGACATCTCCAAGTACACGAGATAAAGTCCTGTTTATGCTTTCCAGAACTGCTGCTCTCATTGCTAGACCACTCTTACCAAATTCTGCTTCTCGAAGGTCTAGCACATATACGATATCTACGTGAACACCTCGGGTTCCTGGAATTGATTCCATCCTTACTCCTAGTGTCAAGCCATTCGGATACTTTGTTGTAAAATGGCCAGTGACTTTCAATGCATCTGATATTTCGTGCGTTTTAGTTTCCGATTTTGTTTCTTCTAGGTCTTCCTCTGGTGATTTTTTCTCTCCCTTTACTAAGGTCATTTATCATGCTCTCCTCTATTGTTAAGTCGAACCTCTATTTCTTCCAAAAAGCCTCTTGACATTCCAAGAACCTTCGAGAGACCTCCCAATTCAGCAATTACTGCAATTGAATGAAGGAGCCATCTTGAAGATTCCAATAGCCCAAACATATCGCCCATGCTTATTCCGTTTTGGTCCGCAATCTGTTTCAATGGAATATTAGTCGTTACCAGTGCAGCCAGCATGTTGTCAAACGAATCATCAAGACCACTTCCACTTTCAATTGATACCACATGTCGCAACAACCAGAGAAGTTGTCTGTTGTCCTCTATTGTTGGAAGTAGTGCCAGTATCTCTCGAACCGTTGGGATGCTAAGGTAAAGGCGATTGGTAGTTCTTCCAAGTCTTGTTGGTTTGAGCTTCCCATGCACGTTTCCCTCAACTAATCCAAGTCGTATTAATAGAGCCAATGGTGAGGTCTCTGATAATGCAAGCGGGATGACGTAATCTGCAAGTGTTCCTAATTCACGAGATGCAACCATACCTAATGCCACAAGATGGTGACATAGTATGCCTCCTTCGGTCATTGGTTTTCCACATGAACACATAGCTCCCTCCGTGTTTCCGGATTGTGAGAGTCTTGATGAAAACCTACAAGTGAACTGCCCTCCACCATAACCTGTGACAATTCCACCAATTACAGTATCATGTTGCTCACGAATCTTCGTTCCACCTAAAACTCCCTTGCGTGCGGACTGTATAGTTTCAGGAAGAGAATGCTTCTCGATTGCAGACTCAGCTGTTATTTCTCCAAGCTGAAGAACTCTCATTGGAGATTGTCTATCTCTGATCGCACAGTGAACAAGATACGACTCTCCTAGGATACCATCCTCAATTTCCTCAACGGAGGCTGTACACATCATATCAAGGATCACGAGAAGTTGCTCAGCTAGAGCGCTTGGTTCTCCTAGTACACTGGAAACTGAATCGTATTTAGGTAGAAGTGATTCTTTACCAGTTTCATCGTCTGTTATAATATCGAAATAACGATTTTTGATCTTAACAGCCTCGCCAGTACTTCCAACGATAATGATTCCAAAGCCCACTTTGTCATGTCCTGGTCTTCCAGCACGACCAAGCATCTGATGTACATTGTTGCCAGAAAGAAGTCTTCGGTATTCCTGAGGTGATTTGACACTTGAGAGTACGACAGTTCTTGCAGGTAGATTCATTCCAGCTGCCAATGTCGATGTTGCACAGATTAAACGGATGAGTCCCCTGTTGAATAATTTCTCAATCAATCTTCGAGTTTGATAATCTAATCCTGCATGGTGATATGCGGTTCCATCATGAAGCAACGCTCTCATATCAGATGGGACATTCAGATTCGTGTTCTCAACAGATTTGAGTTCCAAATCCAATTGATCTTTCTCTCCAGATGAGAACTGACGACCTACATCCTCAGCTAACCGTAGAGCTTGAGCCTCAGCCTCTCTTCTTGTTCTACTGAACACGATTGCTTGAGCATCACCTTGCACAGTTGTCATAACGAGATTCTTGATACTCTGATTTTTGTTGGTTGCAGAAATGACTCGACAGACCAATGGAACTGGTCTCTCATCTGACTCAACGAGTTCACACCCCATCCATTCTGCAAGCTCATCGGGAGAACCTACTGTGGCAGATAACGCAATTATTTGAACCTCAGGAATTTTGCGTTTCAGCCTGATTAAGAGGCTCTCTAGTCGAGCTCCTCGTCCTGGCTCTGATATAGTCTGAATCTCATCGATCACTATTGTGCCCAGATTAGTGATCCAACTTGCATCACGTCTGAATAGTGAGTCTGCTCTCTCATATGTTGTCACAAGGATATCATTCTCTGAGAGGTTTTCTCCTGCATTTTCGAAATCCCCAGTACTTAGTCCAATTGTGACCCCAAACACCTCATACCTTTCTTTGAGGACTTGAGTTACTTGAACAGCTAGTGCTCGCAAAGGAACAAGGAACATGCCTTTTTCGCCCGCAGTCACAGCCCTAAGGAGTCCCATCTCTCCCACAAGCGTTTTTCCACTTCCCGTTGGACTACATACCATGATGCTTTTTCCATCTAAGAGTCCCTTTTCGATTGCAGTGTTTTGGATGCCTCGTGGCTTGATTCCAATCTTGCCAACAATTTCCTCAACTTTTGATGAGACATCCACTGCAGTCATCATGTACTAGCTATCTCCTCATTTGCTTGTTTCAGAGCCATACTTCCCTTCATTGTGATTCTGAAATTCGAATAGGAAACCCCACTGTGACTCTCGTGCCCTCTCAGAATCATACTGGCATGCTCGAGTCTAGCCAACACTCCCTCTACATCAGGATTCGATTCACTCCCATTGGCTATAACAAACCTGCGCACAGCCTCCTCAGTCAGAGGCTCATACCTTTCAAGCAGTTTTAGAACTCTTACAGCAAGATCTTTACTTTCGCCTGCGACCCTGTCTATTAGAGTAAGTTCGTGCATGGACTGCTTCTGCGATTCTATGGGTTTCAACTGATCAATACGCTGTGACAGTTCTTCATGCCCGCTTTCAATTTTGAATTCTGGAATTGGATCTAGCTTAATTGGTTGACAAGTTTCGGTGCCATCGTGAACAAGAAGAGCTGTTGAATCATCCATTATTCTCAAGAAAGATGATTCTCTAGGAGAAATTCTTGCCTTTGTGTGCATTCCTGTTGTGATGACATTTAATCCTAGCAAGTCAGCCGCATAATGAATGTCAGCTGATTCTCTAAGTCTTAGTGAGATACACGCTGATAATACACCGATTGTTCCAGGACTCATATCTGCAGGATGCTCCAATGTTAGAATCACAGGTCCTCGTATCTTCAAAGTCTTGAGTAACCTTTCAGAGAGTGCGTCATGTTTCATGTATCGTCTATTTCGCACTCTCATATTCTCAGCTTCATCAAGAATAATCACTAGATTTGGATCTGAAACCAAACCTCCCAATTTCAAACAAAGAAGATTCCACGCGAAGCTGTCAAGACCAATTGAACCAAGTGACACAGAAACTATAGTTAGTGAAGGGTCAGTCAGTCTTCGAATCGGAACCGTCTGAGTACCATAGAATGCTCGAGCTCCAGGTCCAAGATGAAGCGAGCGGATTGCTTCCATGCCTGTTGCAGTTTTCTTTGAAATCTTTGGAGTCTGAGAATCCCTGCTATCGGGTGTCAAACTCGGATCTTCAAAATCTGGTGTTAAACGAATATCCGCGAGGGTCGCATTTCCCAGAGAAACTGCTCTTGACACAGCGACCTCCAGCTCTGCAGCACCTCTCATATCAAATCCTGATACTACTTCCAATCCGGAGATGAGCAAGGGGACGTACTCATTTCTGGGTATTCCTTCTGGATCAACTGGGTTCAGAACAAGGTCTCTACCAAGTTCAAGATATACTGACGATTCCGATAGACCCGTTAGAGCTGCGCGAGTTTTGTGTTTTGTAATCAATAGAACACGTTTCTCAGCTTCAAGGAGTTTGTCTATCAGTAATGCCAGCACTCTTAATCTGGATTCCTCTGTTCCGCCACACACTAGAGTTCCAGTCAAAAGGTCCTGTTGTGACATACCCGCAGGTGGACCAATCTGGAGGGTGTCTGGATTAAGCGTCACTCCCAATCTATAGTCATCTGGTCGAGCACGAATTGGAGCAATGAATTGACCTGGAATATTACTTCCAACTTCAGCAGCTAATTCACTACGTAGCTGAACTAACCATTCTGACAACTCCGAACCTGCAGCGAAGAACCAACCAATCTGTCGATGTACTTGATGTTGCTTCATCCTTGAAAGTAGATTTCTCGGAGTGATCTCTTTCCATTCTTTCTCAGGAATTGCAGCTCTCACTGCAGAATCAAACGCACCAGTGTCAGTGATTTCTCGCATATGACCTACGATGGTCGTGTGTGATAGCCACAGCCCACTTCGTCTTCGGACATAAGCATCAAGGTCACCCTTTGATAATGCATTCAAATAACCCTCTAGAAGATCGGATATTTTCTCCTCATTCATAGCCCGGGTTATTTTCTCTGGTTTCATTGTTACTGTGAGACAAAAACCGAATGATGTATCTAGAGCTCTAACTAATGAACCAACATTACCCAATAAATTCGGACTTGCAAGTCCGAGGTCTAGACCTACTATGTAGCGAGTTCCATCCGTTCCTCTAAGCTCCATACTCTCAGAGTCAACCAGACAGGATAGGTCTCCTTCTTGGACCTCTTTCCATTCTTGAAGTAGACTGTTCATCTCTTTTGTTCCCCTAAGATTAGGTGAAGCGAGATGAATCAACAGAAGAACAATGGATGTGATTGTCAAAGAAACTGGAACATAGAAGCCAACTACGATTGCAAGTATTGATGCAAAAAGCAATCTAAATAGTGGGAATCCTACTCCTCTTTCCTCCCATCGGATGTCTATCCCTGTTGTTATGGTGCCTTTTGGTTCTGATAATTCTTCAAGAGGATCCACTTCAGGCTTCGTGCCCAAAATCAGACGTTTACCCATGCTCTACTTCCTCCTTCCTCATAATGAAATTCAGAGAATACCTCTGGAGCATGTTCAAGATCTTCCTAAGACGATCTACGTATACAGGGTCTTCACCAGCTATCACAAGCGATCTATTGCCAGTCATCAGTAGCTCAGGCATGTTACCTAATGTTGGATTTCCATGTGCAACAAGTAACGGTGATCGTATGAGAATAGTCCATTTGTATCCGTGACCAAGTTCAAGAGACCTCATGATGTCTTCCGACTTGACACCGTTTGGTATTTCGAGGCTGTAACGCATCTCAGGTGGATGCATTGGTTACCAAACCTCCTGTATTTGCAATCAGAATGTCCTCTTTCTCAGCTGGCTCAACGGGCAGATGTGGATAGGCGGCTCTCATAGAACTCTCTAAGATCATGATGTCAGCAAGCATTAGGTTCGATAGTTTCTCCAATTTTATTCTAGTATTTGGCAGACGAAACGCACTTCTTCGGATCAGCATTCCAACCTTTGTCGATTCATTTCTGATTGGTCGATTTATGAAGAAGACAATAGTGCCACCTTCTTCATTCTCGAATCTTATATGCATGGCTTGCAAAACTTTCCTCGCTGAATGAGAAAGATCGATGCCAATTGGAACACTTCCAAGGAGTCTTGCAGCACATAGCTCTACCCTCCAAGGTCTGATAATAGCAACAAATCTTCGTTGCTCATCCCATAGTACATTGGGAATATAGCTTGACTTGTATTCAAGAAACAACACTAAGACAAAGACCAGAACTCCGCCGCCTATCAGAATAATGCTTGTGAGATCATCAGGCGATAACCAGATTTTCAATAGTAGTGTAGTAGCGAATAGAGAAAGTGCAAGCAATTTGACTGGTATGTCTATGAATTTCAATGAATCAAGCCCTCCTGCATTTTTACAAACTGATCAATTGCATGTTTCAGTTCTTCGACATCCCGATAGGGCCATACATCAGAAACAATGTCATCCCCAAAGATTTTCAGATGTTTGATGAATCGATTATCCAGAAGAACAACGACACCTGTGTCTGTAGGTGATCTTCTAAGACGTCCAATCAGTTGTGCGACCTGCCGGATAGAAGGAATAACTGAACCATAATAATATCCTAACCCCTCTCCAAATCGTGAATCATACCATCGCTGGAGAGCAACTTGGTAACTAGTTGGAGGACTAAATGGAATCCCAACGCCAACTATCAGGTCAATCATACTAGAACCCGCATCTACGAGATCTATTCCCTCGGAGAATTTTCCACCGTATACACAGAAGACTGCCTGAGGTCTCTCAGATAACGCATCAGTCAGAGTTTCAATACGCTCACTACGGGTTTCAATCAAAATCTCTCGGAATCCTGTGTCGATTGAATATGACATGACCTCATGGAGCATCTTGTAGCTTGGGAACGCAATGAGTGCGCTCTTGTTAGCAGGCATTGTTGTCAAAGTTGCTGTTATTCTGTCTACTAAATTTCTCCAAAGTTCTGACCCTCTTGATTGGTACCGTGTATTGAGAGTCTTATCAACGAGAACAAGTCTGGTTCCTCTCGGATATGGACTCATGAGGTCCTCAGCCTTTGCACTAGATACTCCGAGAAGCCTTGCATAATACTCGAGAGGTCTTAACGTACCAGACATGAGAACTGCTGCCCGTGCACCACGTAGTATGGGCGCTGTTAGCCCAGAAGAGTTCAATGGTTGAATTGATAATTGAGATTTTATAGATGGAATATCCTCTTTCCAAGATTTAGAATTTTGAATTGTGACATGCCAACCCTCACTCTTGGCAGCTCTAAGAGACGTGTACAAAAACTCGATAAGTCTGTCCAGTGGAGTTTCTATGAGATTGGCATTCTCTGGATCATTCATGCCAGGACGACCAGACGCATGCAACAGGTCTAAATCATCCTCTTTAATGAAACGTGGAGAGATGTCCCACTTGTCTAATACTCTCTCACTACGATTGTGCATTCGGTCAAGATTGACCATCATGGTTTCCCAAAGAAAATCGATGACTTCCTTAATCCATTTCAAACCTGTTTCTCTTGTTACCAACTGATGGTTTTCCTTTAACCATCGCAAATCTTCGTTGCTCAAATGAGCGGTTTCTGCATCAAGAACATGTGCTGACAGATTGTGTGCCTCATCAACGAGGAGATCCACATCATGGAGCAGCAGTCCGAGCGATGATAGCAGTGCTGCTCGAATCCGAGACCTGAATAGGTAACTGTAGGGGCCTATGATTACACGACTACTCCTGGCGCACCATCTCATCGTTTCGTATGGGCATACTCCCTCGTCACTTGCCTGTTCTTCTATGCGTTCCCGAGTTACTACACCAGTGTTAAGAAGGTCATCAATCGATTCTCTCATAGTGTCGCGAATTACAGTCCTTCCATCAGGCTGCTTTTTGTAGAACCCCCAATAGTGGTTGCATGATCCTGTCTTGATCATTTTAGCACAAGCCCGCATGAATCCGGTGCTACTCAAAGACTCCATCTGATGCCTGATGGGACATACATGCACTCGTGAAACCATTGTTGTCGCTCTTAGATTGGGAATTACAGAACGAAGAACCTCGAGCTCACTCTCGAAAACCCTTGACTGAGAGTGTGTCCTTGTAAGGGCAAACAATCTTGAGGTTTCATCGTGGCTGCGGACAGCAAAATATCCTGAGAGGACAGCAATAGTCTTGCCTACTCCACAATCTGCGGAAAGTAATCCGACAGTCTTTGAAGAATACACCTCAGCTGCTAGACCGACCGCTTTGTCCTGATGTGGTCTTGGAGAGTATGGAAACATTGCCATTGGGTCGATCGTCGCAGTACTCAATCATAATCCTCCTCCACTCTCAGTCTAGCCTCAGCTGTGTATATTCTGAATTTCAGCGAGAAGTAGCCATTGAGAATCCTTTGGAATCTCATCTGGTGCTCCCGTGAGCTGTATCCTCTCTCCTCTCGAGCCATACGCTCAACAATCTCTGGACTGAATCCCTTCTGTCTCGCCGCTTTCCAAAACCATCGTTCAACCTCTTTCATTGTCGACAGGAGATGTGTCAATGACTCTTCTATGATGGTCATTAATTCCTGAACAGCAGTCTTGGGGTCTTCTGGTAACTTGGAAACATTGACACTTGTTGGTAAATATACAGCCACTCCCGTTGTGCTGTTCAGATTTACCTCCCTGGGAACTCCTTTTGTTCCCCTGAGGGTTTCCAGCAATGAAAGTAATCGAGGAAGTTGTGGCAGTACAGGCTTTTCTAGGTCTGGATTTCTCCAATCAACCCTAGTTACAACATAGAGTTCAGGATCTGGACCTCTTGCACGTTCTAGAACTGTGATTCGATGTGCAGTTTCTCTCAGTAGCAAATTGACTAGATTGATCATCGAGCTTCGTGGTACATTTGGCGGAGTTGTCACAACCCAGGTGTGTTCTTGGTCATCTGTACTAGACATCTGACAAAGCCTCCTGTGTCAAGGATATTGATATTCCATCGTTCAGGATCATACCTTCAGATTCAAGAGTGTCCAAGAACTTCATAGCACGAC
>JBHLRQ010000070.1:0-17476 GCA_048882385.1 Candidatus Thorarchaeota archaeon
ATTGCATGACCAATAGTGTGGCCAAAGTTCAATATCTCTCTCTTGCCTTTTTCTTCTCTCTCATCCGACTTGATAATTTGCGCTTTATTCCTAAGTGCTCTCTCCACAACTTTTGTGAGGACTGTAGGATTTCTGAGAATTATTTCATTTCTGCTCTCAACAAGAATATGGAAAAGCTCTGGATCCATTGTCATACCATACTTAATGACTTCTGCTAGTCCTGCTAGAAAATCATTGGTCGGTAGTGAATTGAGGGTACAAACATCAACTATTACCGCATGAGGTTGATAGAATGTCCCAACAAGATTCTTTCCTTCACTTAGATTGACTCCTGTTTTTCCACCTATGGACGAATCGACCTGTGCCAAAAGAGTTGTAGGCACCTGAATTAGCATCATCCCTCTTTTGAATGTTGAAGCGACAAACCCCGCGATATCACCAATAACACCTCCTCCGAGTGCAATTATTGCATCTGAACGTGTTGCTAGGTTTTCACTCAAGCAAGCATACAAGTCTTTCACTGAATCCAGAGTTTTTACAGACTCACCAGCTTGCAGGATTATCGGTATGACTTCTATCTCTGAGGTGTTTAGTTTTCCAACTATAGAATCGAGGTAGAATGGAGTAATAACATCATCCGAAATTATGAATGCTCTGTCAAATGAGCCTTTTAGAATTTCATTGATTTCCACAATCAAATTCTGTCCAATATATACAGGATATTCTCTACTTTCCGTATATACATCGAATCTAGAATAAATCATGATTTGCATCCCTCCTCCATGACCTTGAGCACTCGGTACATTTCTTGGTACTTGTCTTCAAGACTTAGTTTCTCTTCCAAGCTTGACTTGATATCAGAATATGATTTCTCGAATCCTTCAATGTCTGAAGTCAGCCGTTTCACTTCTTCGATAGTCTTGGTCAGCAACTTCTGCAAGATCTCAGTGAAGTATGCATTTTCCTTGTGGAGTGCACGATGGAATTCGGATGTGTGTGACATGATACTTCCTGTTAGCATGAATTGAACTGCGAATGTTGTACCACTGAGTTGTTGCATTAGAGAAATGTCTTCATCTTTCAAAACTGACGCAAAAATCATATTCATGAAATAGGGAAGTGATAATGTTAGTGCCATTATACGGTCATGAATATCTGCTTCAACAACGATAATCTGTGATTTTGGAAATAGACTTTCAGCTACGTTTCTCTCTTCATGACTATCATGAACTGGAATTAACGCATATCTCTTCTTGAGAGTACTCGCACCCGGACCAAACAGAGGATGTATTGATAGTGGGCGAATATTGTCATGAGCTATTTTTCTCAGATCTTCTATTATGTTCGACTTTAGTGTTGATATCTCACAGAGAATAGAATTCTCTCTCATGTAAGGAATAACTTCTCGAATGACTGATGTAGTGTCCTCCATTGGTACTGATATCAATACAACATCTGCTTTAGCTGCTGCCACATTGTTTGAAATCAACTCGAATCCTGATTTACCCCCATTTGCTTTTGGATCTGCAACCATCACAGAATGACCAACTTCGAGGAAGTGATTAACTAACCATTTTCCCATTCTACCCGCTCCACCAATAACTGCTATCTTCATCCTAGAAACTCCTCCATCCTCTTTGCAGCTTCAACAAGAATGTCCTCAGGTTGGCACACTGAGATTCTGAAAAAACGAGAGTATTCTTGTCCATAAGCTGTACCGGGCACAACTGCAACTCCCTGTTCATTGAGAAGCCTGTCTGTAAATTCAAGTCCATCCAAATTCTCATGGTTCAACTTGGGAAAGATATAGAATCCACCATCTGGTCTTAGAAGAGAGAGTGGGAGTTTTTCCAATTTGTCACATAATGCGATCTGTCTTTTCTCAATTATTGTGGCAAATTCTTTGACTTCATCCAAAAGATCCAGTGCTTTCACTCCTGCATATTGAATGAACTCAGGTACACATGTGAGGGAAAGATTCTGTAATTTGATCATCTTCTGAACTGTTTCAGCATTAGAAATAGCATATCCAAGTCTGAACCCGGTCATCCCAAATGACTTTGAAAAGGAATTTACATAGATTTGATTGCACTCTGGAAACTGAAGTGTGCTTGTGTGGGGTGTGAATGAAAATTCCGAGTATACCTCGTCACTAATAATACGAATTTCATTCTCAATTGAAATCTCTGCAATCTTTTCTATTGTTGACTCATCTAGGATCTTTCCTGTTGGATTGCATGGACTGTTTAGTATTATCACTCTTGTGCTCTGATTGATGTTGTCTTCGAGTGATCCAATATCCAGCTTCCATTCATTTTCCATTTGTGTTGAAACATGGACCGGTCTTCCACCGACCTGTCTGATGCAATCTGAGTAAGCTGGATAAGACGGATCAATGATAATAGCTTCATCGCCTGGTCTGAGCGACACAGTTAGACCCAGGTACAAAGCAAATCGTCCACCAACAGTGGTTATAACTTGATCTACAGAGATATCCGTACCAAGTACTCTATTCAGATGTTCAGCAATTTTTGTCCGAAGATCCTGGATTCCTGCTGACTGAGTATATCCACTCTGTCCACCTGCTATGGCATTTGTCATTGATTCAACAACAGCAACTGGAGGACCAAAATCAGGCTCTCCCACTTCAAGATGAAAGACTTCTTTCCCTGCACTCTCCAGTTTTCTAGCCTTCACAAAGATGTGGTATGCAGTCTGGGGTACTTTAGTTTCAAAATGGCTTTCCTGTTTTCTTATGGACTCCGTTATGAGCTCATTGACAAGCCGTACCGCAAAATCAATATCACTTGCATCTCTCCTACACTGTTCTACGACTTTTGCTTTGAGATTTCTTTCAACTTCTCTATCTACAAGTTCAATCCCTTTCTTAATCTTCTGAGCACCTATCCTTGCTGCAAGTTCACTCCTGCGACCTGCCAGGCTCACAATCTCCAACGTAAGTTGTTCCATCTCTTGTCTAAGGTCACCCAGGCTTACCTCTTCAGTCATTGGACTATTTCCTCCTTTGTTACGCTACCTGAGCAACAATTATCGAGAGACCTTCCATTGTGTAGAATTGATTTTAGAGTCATAGAACCACCAAAACAAGTTACGACACCTATACAGCGTCGCTAATCTTGACTAGCAGTCTATCAGCTAATAATAGCTATAATAGACGCCACTATACTGACAGTTTACTGTCAAGTATGTTCGAGTGGCAACTGCATTTTCCGTCAAGATTTTCATTAAACTGTCCATCAGAAGTCTGACCTAATATAGTTGGTGTTCAATGAGGAAAATCCGCTCGTATAATGCATTAAGCTTAAGTGAGAATCAAAATACCTCATAATCTATTGAGGTCTTCATATTGAGGATGCTACAGATTCACAGCGATGGCTTTGCCTATGAAGCCAAGAGAAAAGCACTGAAGAATGCAGAAGAAGTCAAAGAGAAGTTCTACAAGACTGATGACTCGTGCCTAGTCAATTTTATCGCTGCTGAAACTACAGATGCAAATGATGTAGCTAGTGCTGCAAAAGAAACTGCAGATATGATTGCCAGTGCCGCTGATGAGGTAAAAGAGAAAAATGTTGTAGTTTATCCCTTTGTACATCTTAGCGAGAATCCTTCAAAGCCTAGTGTTGCCCTTAAGCTGTTGAAATCTGTGTCAAGAGACTTGGAAGTTCGAGGATTCAATGTAATCCGTGTTCCATTCGGATGGTACAAAGCGTTTGAGCTTCATTGTAAAGGACATCCACTTGCAGAACGCTCAAAGGTTCTTGATGTGTCCAAGAAAATTGCTAAAGCTGCAGATGTCGAAGTCACTGAAGGAGAAGATCTCACTGCACTTGTTGCTGAAGAAAAAGCCTCATCAGCATTCTATATCATGGAACCAAATGGGAAAGTAACGGATGCAAGAGAGTTCGATTATTCCAAGTATAAGGAACTTGAGCTTTACATGAGATATGAAACTGCAAAAGACAGAATTGCTCGTGAACCACCTGCACACATCGAGCTGATGAAACAGCTTGAACTAGTCGATTACGAGCCTGGTTCTGATGCGGGAAACTTCAGGTGGCCACCTCGAGGGCTTACTCTAAAGAAAGCAATTGAGGAGAGAGTTACTGCCGAGATGGTCGACTATGGTGCTCATGTACTTCAGACGCCTCTGATTTATGACTACCAACATCCCTCGCTGAAATCATATCTCCAAAGATTTCCTTCTCGTCAATACGTTGTGAAATCAGGGGATCAAGACTATTTTGCTAGGTTCAGTGCATGCTTTGGACAATTCTTGCTTATCTCCCAAGCAACTGTTTCACACAAGCAGTTACCCTTGAAGTTATTCGAGATTGCTCCATCTTTCCGGCGAGAGCAGAGCGGTGAACTAGCTGGAATGAGAAGATTAAGAGCATTCACGATGCCTGATATCCACGAAATCGTTGCTGATGAGAAGATGGCCAAAGCTGCTGTGATGAACCAGATAGAATTTGTTGAGAAACTCCATATTGAACTAGAGGTTTCCTATGAAGTTTCATTTAGGGTTCTGAAAGAGTTCTATGAGAAAAACAAGAAATTCATGGAAAAGATAGCTGACCGGATTGGGAAGCCAATTCTAATTGAGGTCTTTGACGAAAGATACGCATACTTCATCTTCAAGGGCGAATGGAATGTAGTTGATGCCCAGAAGAAGGCTGGCTGTCTTGGAACAATCCAAATCGATGTTGAAAATAGTGAACGCTTCAACATCACCTACGTTGACGAAGATGGCAAGGAGAAACACCCGCTCATTCTGCACACTTCGCCATCTGGTGCTATCGAGAGGATCCTCTATGGGGTTCTAGAACAAGCATACAAGGATATGAAGAGTGGAAAGGTCCCGCACCTTCCCCTATGGATGACTCCTGTTCAGGTGAGATTCGCACCAGTAGACGATAGTTACGTAGAATATTGTATTGAACTTGGAAAAACGCTTGATGCTGCAGGAATTCGATATGAGATTGATGACAGATCACAAACAGTGGGCAAGAAAGTCCGATCTGCTGAGAAGCTCTGGATTCCTTACATTGTTGTCATTGGTGGGAAAGAAAAGAAGAGCCGAGAGCTATCGGTTCGAAGACGTGAGCTAAAGGATCAAGTGAATATGACAATTGACGATTTAGCAAAAGATGTAGAAGAGAAAACGAAATTTGCGCCCCAGCAACGGTTGCTTCTCCCGAATTTAGTTTCCAAGCAAGCAATCTTCTCAAGAGAAGTGTGAACCAATTTCCAGTGTTATCACAAATCCACAGTGATACTACTATCAACCATCCCAGGATTAAATGATAATCATACACATTCTGATCTTAGCTCATTTAATATCAACTCGTAGACATCACATTTGGAACTCTAGATATAGAATCACATATCCCTGGCGCACTACGATAGTATTTTTACCCACCGAGACAACCTGCTAGATAACCATTGGTCTGAGGAGAGTAACAACTTGAAGGTCCTTGTACTGGGGTCAGGTCTAATGGGCAAAGGTGCAGCCTATGACCTGGTAAAACAAGACGAAATTGAACAAGTGATTGTCGCTGATATTGATCCAAAATGCTCTGAATCTCTAGCAAAAGAAGTGGGTCCTAAAGCTGTAGCTGAAACTGTTGATGCCACCAAGAAGAATCAGCTCGCCAAGGTGTTCTCCAAGGTTGATTCTGTGATCAGCGCTGTTAGCTACAAAGTGAATCATCTCCATACTCAAGTAGCGATAGAAACTGGCACACACATGTGCGATCTAGGGGGAAACAAGTTCGTAGTAGAGAAGCAGCTTGAGTTGCATGATCAAGCAAAAGATGCAGGTGTAACTGTAGTCCCTGATTGTGGTCTAGCTCCTGGAATGGTAAGCGTTCTTGCTAGAGAAGGAATTGAGTATCTTGACAGAGTTGAAGATGTGAAGATTCGTGTTGGAGGTCTCCAACAGGAACCACGACCACCACTGAATTATTCATTGATTTTCTCTGTTGAGGGTCTGATAAATGAGTACATCGAACCCTGTGTCGCTATACGAAATGGAGAGATAGTTACCGAGGATCCACTCGTAGGTTTCGAAGAAATCACCTTTCCAGAACCCTTTGGCAAACTTGAGGCTTTTAACACAAGTGGAGGTACCTCGACTCTACCACAAACCTACCTCGGCAAAGTGAATAACCTCGACTATAAGACAATCAGATATCCAGGACACGGACACAAGATGTGGTGTCTTATGAAACTCGGATTGATGGATAGCGAGGAGATTGATGCTCGAGGTGTGAAGATAGCACCAAGACAAGTTCTTGAGTCCTTATTAGAAAAGAATCTACCACCTTCCGGTAAGGATGTGACTCTCCTTCGAGTTACAGTAGAAGGTTGGAAGGGCACTGAAGCAAGAATCGTCGAGTACGAAACTATCGATTACTTCGATGAAGAAACCGGACTCACTGCAATGATGCGGACAACGTCATTCCCAGCAGCTATAACTGCTATGATGATGGCGGATGGTCGCATAAGTGATAGGGGCGTTCTCACCCCTGAGAGGTGTATTCCTCCAGCTCCCTTCATAGAGGAGCTCAGAGCTAGAGGAATAGAAATCAAGCACAGAGTGATATGACCTCTAGGAATCAAATCTGCAAGATTTCGATAGACTTCTAATTCTGTACTACACCTAAACCTTATCAATACTAAAGCAAATCCTGCGAAGAGGTTCTCAATCTTTGAAAGTGTTAGTGATAAACGGTAGTCCTCGAAAAAATCATGGAGTGACAGCGTATCTTCTCAAGCATTTCATTGATGGAATGGAAGAAGCAGATGCAGTAGTGGAGATTCTTTATTCTAAGGGCTTGGATCTTGGGGATTGTAGGGGGTGTTTCAATTGCTGGTCTACAACTCCAGGAAAGTGTATCCAAGACGATGAAATGAAAGAAGTTCTTGCGAAGATAGCTGACGCGGATCTCCTCATTATCGCTACACCTGTATATGTAGATGGAATGACAGGTTCTTTAAAGACACTTCTTGACCGTTCAATTCCACTACTTCACGGGGCCTTTGAGTTACGTGATGATCATTGTCGTCACGCTTTGCGTGACCATGTTAAAGCTGGAAAGATAGCGCTCTTTTCGGTATGTGGCTTCTATGAGATGGACAACTTTAACCCATTAATCAGCCATGTCAAAGCTATAAGTAAGAACATGAATCGTGAATACATCGGTGCTCTTTTACGTCCGTATGGATGGATTGTCGAGGGAGGTATAAGCCAAGGGTTTAAACTCGAGTACATACTCGATGCAATAAAAGAGGCTGGTAACCAGCTAATCTCTAAAGGGGCAATGAATGAAGAAACACTAGCAACCATTGCTAGTGAGATTGTTCCAAGAGACAGAGTCATCGCGATGCTTAAACAGAATTATGGTGATAAGTAAAAATTGCGTAGAAGGAAATCACTATTCATATGATTATTCAAACAAATCATATGATAGAAGAGATTCATCAAGATGAACTAAATGCAATTGGTCCACTCATTGACAAGTATAGAGAGCAATTTCCTGAAAGAATACCTGAGAATTTCTTGAATAGGATCAAAGAATCTGTTGCAGATGACAAAGCCTGTGTTTTCGGTGCGTATTCAGAAGGTCATTCAGTGACCGGAATCGCACTTTTTGGGAAAGTGAGTAAGCGGATTAATTTTGTATATGGAATGGGCGACATTGAAACTGAGAAGAAACTTGTGACTGCTCTATTTGACCGATTCTCTGATGAGTTCTCCTACATTGGCACAGGAGGTCCATGGATACCGGAGGAACTGGCAAAGCACATCCAAGAGATTGGTTTTGGGAGATACGACCGAATGTACATGACCCTTCCTCGTGCAGGTATTGAATCCCTTGATGAGCCAAAGTTGCCTGATGGTATGAGCTTCAATCCATATACTCCTGAACTACGTGAGGAGATATCTCAAGTTGTTTTCGAAGGGAACGATAATCATGTAGACCAAAGCGTATTTCCAGAATTCTTTGGTACTATTGAAGCTTGTCAGCGTCTTCTAGAAAACATTGAGGACAACAGATATGGTGAGTATCGAGAGTCATTGTCCTGGATTCTAAGAAGAAATGGAGAAGCAATTGGTGCCTGTTTCATGACGGTCAGGAATGGGGATATGGGGTATGTCCCTGAAATCGTAATCAACAAGGAATATCGGGGCAAGAAACTGGGGAAATCAATCCTTGTTCATTCAATGAAGAGGTTACTAGAGTCTGATTCGGATCTAATCAAAGTGGATCTTGACGTAACCCTGAGTAATCACGCAAGGTTTCTGTATGAGTCACTTGGGTTTACGAAGGTTCAAGATTATACTATGTACACTTGGATTAGGAAATAGTAGAATCATTGATATTCATTTGTAGTGAATAGAATTTCAATTTAACACGCGGAAGGTACAATTAAGCAGAATTGATCGTGACTGAAGATAGAATAATTGATGTCCTCTTGTAATCCGAAATTAGGAAAATAATATGTGCATAGTAACGTACGCATAATAATGTGTACATAATAATGTATATATATGATTTAGATTCATATATACTTGATTAGAATGAAACTTCCACTCTCAGCCCCACGAGTTGATTTAGCTAAGGCGATGGTTGCAGTATTGCAGGCATTAAAGGAGGCTCCTTCATTGTCGATTGCTGGAATATCAAAAGCAACTGGCATTGATCGACGAACAGTGGCAAAAGCTGTTGATCTGATATTAAATGTCCAAAGGAGCCTGGCATCTCAACGCATGGAAAAAGAGAAGGTGGGGAAGAGGTGGGTAATATCCCTAAGGAAGCGGACTTCTGATTTCATTGGCAGTGCAAAGAAAAAAGTGAAACGGTGATTCTTTTTCCATGTCATTGAACATACGCAATTTTACTTATCTACTCGCCTTTGTTGTTCTTTCTACAACCACATCACATCAAATGTGGATTTATTTTCAATGGAGAATGATTCCTCATCTCCTGCTAATCCTACTTGTATCAGTGATTGGCGAGAACTTTGTATCAGCACAAGGATATTATCATTATACCAAACAAGAGCAAAATGGAATCTTTGTCCGAAATATGCCTCTCTGGATCATGTTCCTTTGGTTATTCTGTATACAAGGAAGTCTATTGATCCCATACATTCTGGGTTTTGATCCTGTTTCAACCATCTTAGCATCTGGATTCATAGCTTCTATGGTCGACATTATCCTTTTTGAGCCATACATGAGTAGACGAAGGGGATTATGGTTGTGGACTTCAGTTAATAATGGGTACTTCGAATTCATCCCATCCAAGTTAAATCGATTCACTGCTCCACCTGGAAACTACATTACTTGGTTCATGTTTCCGATTCTAGCCAACTGTTTTCTGGCATTACTGATGATACCTCTCTAGTGGGAAAACTCGATGCATTAATCTAGATGGTAGTATAATCCTGCAATGATGTTAACAATGGGCAAATACAGTAATATCTATGCAAAAATCTGTGATGCTCGTGAAGTTCTCAAAGACATTAAGCATGTGACGCGACTTGATTCATCATCTACTTTCAGTAGATTCACAGGTGGGCATGTCTATCTCAAGTTAGAAAACCTCCAGAAAACTGGGTCCTTTAAGGTGCGAGGAGCCGCCTACGCCATGTCGCAGCTCACAGATGAAGAAAAGCAAGCTGGAGTTATCGCTGCAAGTGCAGGAAATCATGCACAAGGAGTAGCATATGCTGCGACAAGATTGGGTCTTAATTCAACTATTGTCATGCCAGTGTTTTCACCTGTGGCAAAAATACAAGCTACTCAGGGATATGGAGCAAATGTTGTTTTGCATGGAACTAGTTTCGATGATGCGTTAGCTCATGCTAGAGAAACAGCTGAAGCAACAGCGGCAACATTTCTACATCCCTTCAATGATGAGGATGTAATCGCAGGTCAGGGAACAATTGGTCTTGAGATTCTAGATGATTGTCCTGACGTTGACATAATTGCTGTCCCTGTGGGCGGAGGCGGTCTTGTTTCAGGAATTGCTATTGCTGTGAAAGAACAGAAACCTGAGGTTCAGATCTACGGAGTAGAAGCCGCTAGTGCAGCATCAATGAAGGCATCAATTGAAAGTGGAAAAATTACTGGAGTAAAAAATCTTGACACTGTGTGTGACGGAATTGCAGTGAAGAAACCAGGGAAACTGACATTTAAGATTGCAAAGGATCTTCTTTCTGGCGTTGTCACAGTAGAGGAATTAGAAGTAACACGTACGCTGTTCATGCTTCTGGAAAGGGCGAAAATAGTTGTAGAACCGGCTGGATGTGTGGGTCTCTCAGCTTTCCACCACAAGAAGATTGACATCGCAAAGAAGAATGCTGTTGCTGTTCTTTCAGGAGGCAATATCGATATGTCCTTCCTCTCAAAGGTAGTTGAGAAGGAGCTCTTCCGACTTGGTCGTTCAGTCCGTGTTCGGGGATCAATTCTGGATAGGGTCGGAAGTATGAGTAGGATTCTCAAGATTGTAGCTGAATCCGGTGTCAGTATAATTGAGATTAATCAAGACAGATTCGATCCTGATATACCACCAAACAGAGCTGAACTTGAAATGATTCTTGAAGTTCCAGATGAAACTGCAGTCAAGAGACTATTGAAGATGCTGAATGAAAAGGGTCTCAACTTCAGAATCTATGAGGATTGAATCTACTTCAAAACTGAAAACTAGACTAGTGGTAGACTCGACATTGCTACAATAGCCAGCATGAATGCAGTAAGAATCACAGCTGGCCATGTATTCTCGAATTCTACTGCTGCATACACTGTAACAATTGTTGTGAACAATTGTACAACCATAATGAGTAAAATCAGGAGACCGAGGAGGACCATCTTACCAGCTATAAGACCCAATGCAGTTGTTCCAAAGACCACAGCAATGGCTAGAAGTGAAGCTACGGCGAATTTGGATATGAATGCAAAAATGACTGATTTGGTTGTTGGATATCTTCCAGTCCAATCCCTCTTGCTTAGTAATAACCCCCTAATCCATGCTGCTTCAACAAGTAGGAAAGGAACTGACAGAATTGCGACGATTACTGTGTTGAGTGCTCGATCTCCAACTGGCCATTTTACGAGAGCAATGATCGTGTATGGAGTCATTGTATCAGGAATACCAGCAATTACTAGCCAGAACATGACCCAAGCGATTGGAATCGCTGTAATGAATAGGCTCTTCAAAATATCTTCTACATGCATTCTAATTTTCAGACGCTCTATTCCAACGGATTTGAGAGCTAGTGACGCGTTCTCTCTGCCAATAAAGAGATACATCAGTACTAGTACTGCTATCATACTAAGGAAATAATAGAGTAGTAAACCAGTAGCAAACATAGAATTTGGCCAAGCAAGTCCAATGTTTTCCAAGTGAAATCCAGAAGCTGCTGTTATCGCATAGATTGTGATAGTAACTGCTCCTAGAATTGAGCTGACGATGAAGGTCTTTGGTATATTGAGTGATTTAGTGGCATTAGTAATCTTGCGAGGTTTCAATCTATCTGGTAAAAAGCTATAGACTAGAATCATTAGTGGTAATGTCGATATAAGAAGGAATGTGGCTCCTGTGAATGTAGCGATTGTCTTGTTGAAATATACCTGACTCTTAGGATCAAGTGTATGCTGCAATTGAGCTTCTCCCTGAACTGCTTCAACAAGCCATGTGATAGTTTCACTTACAATTGTACTATCAACTGCTTCAAAGACATGATCGGTTGGTGCGAATGCTAGACGATAAGCAGTCTGGTTGATGAAAGAACCATATGTGACACCCGCCTCAGCTGATGAGTTTCCTGTAGCTGTTCTAATTGCTTCTAGAGCAGCTTCATTCGAGATCATCTCATCGTATTCACCAACAGCTATTATCAAATTGCCCGGAAAGTCAAGATACTCTCCTAAAGCCATCTGACCAACATTTCCCACAGCTGCATATGCAATGGGTGCAATTGGGAAATCTTGTAGCTGAATTGCTACACGAAAGCCAAGTGAATGTGAGATGACGCCATAGCTCTCATTGTGGATGTTCGGGTATGTAGTTTGAACATGACGTAGTGCATAATACGCGTCTTGAGCTATTGTTTCATAATCTGTTACAATGAATGGAAGTGTGGAATCTCCATGGCCCGGCAAGTCCATCGAAACGACTGTGAAGTTTCTTCTAGCGAGTTCTATATTGAATGCATACATTCCTTCTTTCGATCCTGCTATTCCATGGAGTGAAAGAATGATTGGCGTAGGTTCAAGATCGCCTCCCAATGCTTCAACTCTAGGAGAGTAGACCAGAATCTCTACAGGTCTACCAGGCTCTCTTTCCAAAGAGATTCTTTCGACGTTGACAGCACCCATCCCTCTATCAACTGACCAAGACAAGTAGAGTGATGACCCAATTAGAATGGTCAGTATGAATATTGTGAAGTAGATGGGTTGTCGATTCATATTGACTCTCCTCAATTCTCCCAGTGACATAAAGGTGACGATTTACGTTCCTCTAAGATTATCAATGTGGGTAAATCTGCATAAATATCGGGAATATGGAGAGTTGTTTCTAGCTCTCCCTAATACTTAATCCCAAGTTTCTTTGATAATTTGTCCAGCATGTCTTTGGTCATTGCTGCAAGATCATAATCTGGTTTCCAACCCCACTCTTCACGAGCTGCATTGTCATCTAAAGACGCTGGCCATGACTCAGCAATCTGCTGTCTGAAGTCTGGTTCATAACTCATCTCAAACTCAGGTATGTGCTTCTTTATTTCTGCGGCAATCTCCTCGGGTGCGAAGCTCATTGCAGTAATGTTGAAGCTTCTGTGTTTGAGCTTGCTTGCATCTGCTTCAATCAAGTCTATTGTGCATTTCAAACAGTCTGGCATATACATCATGGGAAGGTAGGTACCCTGGTCAAGGAATGATGTGTATTTCTTGTTCTTGAGGGCTTCATAAAAGATTTCAACAGCATAGTCAGTAGTACCTCCACCTGGAAGAGCTTCTGCACTGATAATACCAGGATATCTGAGCGATCGGAAGTCCATACCATAGCGTTTTACGTAGTACTCTCCCCACAACTCTATGAAGACTTTTGATACTCCATATGCTGTTGTAGGTCGCATGATTACATCATTTGGAGTGTTTTCTTTAGGAGTACTTGGCCCAAACGCTGCAATTGAACTCGGAATCATTACTTGGTCGAGATTAAGGATTCTGACAGCTTCAAGAACATTGTACGCACCTTCAATGTTTGTGCGATATGCCAACTGTGGATTTTTCTCTCCAGTTCCAGAGAGAAGCGATGCGTTGTGAATCACGATATCAATATCATTATCAACCAACATGGCGTGAAGCTGGTTTGTATCGAGTACATCTAATTGTAAGTATGGTCCATCTTTCTTCAAGATAGCAGGAGGTTTTTTCCTACCAGTGGCTACAACATTCTCGCCACCATATTTCTTCCTCAAAGCACCAATAAGCTCAGTACCAATTTGACCATAACTACCAGTAACCAGAATCCGTTTCATTCTATCATCTCTCAAGATTCGATGTAACCAAGCGACTGGCCGAGTTGTCTCCGTTTTAAGTGTTCTTGAAGGCGTTTAGGATTAGATTGATATCATATTTGGAGATTATAATATCGTATTTGGAGAGTGGAGTGACTAGATAATGGATGTACCAAGTGAACTGCGATGGGTCGGTCCATTATTTGCGATATTGTATTCCATTTTCTGGGGAACGCGCGCCTTTGCACCTTTACTAGCGATATTCGGGCTCGCCCTGTTTGTATTTGCTGTTTCAGTCATTCTTGTTCCAATAATAATTATAATTGCATTTTTTGCATCCAAAACGCGGTTTCGATATGCCATACTCATTCTGTGTATCAGCTTTTTCTTTTCAGGAATATCAATAGAACCTATTCCAATTCCCTACCCTGAACCTTATCCTTATCCTTACCCTCCTTATTCTCCAGCGCCTCGATTTATGTATAATCTGTCGCCAATTTTTATTGTTCTGCTTTTCATATCTTCTTCAGGATATTTGCATATTCCCGAAATTGTGTTAGGAGGATTTTTGCTACTTATCGTAATGGCAATCTTATCCGCAATTATCATGGCTCTTGCTACTGAATGTAGAATAGATGCAGTTCGTGCAATGATATCTTTCGTATCGTTGATAGTCTGTTGGACTTTTATCCCGGTCTTCCTATATCCATACCTTGATCCATACATCTTCATGACACCAGTTCCACTAGGTCCCCTAATTGCCCTGAATTTGCTACCACGAACACCTGTACTCAAAAGTGAATCTAGGAAGGTCCTATCTAGCTAGTCACATGCGTCAAACCTTCGTTTTTTATTATATTTCGACTCACCCCTGTTTGCTATATTGAGAAAGGAGTAAAAGCAGGAATGGTATTGATCCATGTTCGACTATCGAGGATAACAGCTCTTGCTATTGCAAGCATCCTCCTACTTGGAATATCCACCTCAGCAGCTTCAGCTGGTCCTATTGTACAGTCATATATTCTAGCAGATGATCCTACATTCATCACATATTTTGGCGGATCAAACACCGAAGATGCGACTAAGGTTGCATTTGATAATGAAGGGAATACAATACTGATAGGACAGACGATGTCATCCAACTTGCCCGTGACAGACAATGCTTTTCAATCAGAGGATGGGGGTGGAGATGGAGACTGGGATTCGTTCATAGCAAAATTCAGCGATACTGGAGAACTCCTCTTCTGTAGCTATCTTGGTGGCTCAAGTTATGAACATGTTACGACTGTAAATGTTGATTCTGAGAATAACATAGTTGTAGCTGGTACAACCCAAAGCGATGGATTACCAACGACAGCAGGGGCCCTCCATGAATCACCATTGGGACAAACTGATGGTTTCATTTTGAAGATTGCACCCAATGGAACAGTCCTCTATGGGACTTATTTTGGAGGAACAGGCCAAGATTGGATATACGGAATGGAGTTTGACGATTCCGGGAACTATCTTTTCAGTGGATGGACAACCACAACTGGTTTAGCTACTTCTGGTGTATATCAAACTAGTTATGCTGGAGGCGGTGGAGATGCATTTGTTGCAAGGATTAGTGCAGATGGATCGACATTGCAGATGTTCTCATATGTTGGCGGAGTCAGTGACGACAGAGCATGGACAATGACAGTTGATGGCTCTTATAATTTCATAATCAGTGGAGTTGCGAGTTCAGGATTCCCTGTGACCGGTGGAGCCTATCAGAGCTCACATGGTGGTAGCTACGATGCATTCTTGACGAAACTTTCCTACTCTGGAGCCATACTGAATTTCAGTACATTCATTGGAGGGTCTGGTAACGATTTAGGTCTGGGTGTTGACGTAGACAGTCATGGTGATATCATTCTGACAGGCGATGCGGAATCAAACAACATCAATACTATGAACGCAGTTCAAGAAGCCTTCGCAGGAGGAACCAATGATTTCTTTGCATCAAAATTCAACTCAACTGGATATCCATACTTCGTGACATACATTGGTGGTAATGAATCAGACAGATGTTGGGATGCTCGAGTGGATGCTGAAGACAATCTCATCCTAGTTGGACGGACAAGCTCAGATGATTTTCCTGCATTTGATGGTCTCAATGATACCAAAGCCTCAGGTTTCGATGCGTGTGTTGTGAAGCTCTCATCAGATGGTCAAACCATCATCGCTTCGACATTCTTCGGAGGTGGTGGTGAGGATATTGGCGAAGGTATTGCAGTGGATGATGACGGAAACATTGTTGTGACTGGACGCACATGGTCACTCGATCTACCCATATCCGAAGGTGCATATCAAGAAGAGAAGTCAAGTCTGTCTGATGTCTTTGTGTGTCATGCTCCATTTCTGTCTCGTGCAATAACTGTGACTACTACAACAACACCCAGCTCCCCAATACCTCCTCCTGATGATTTGACTATGATTATGGCAGTAGCTGGTGGTGTTGTAATTATAGTGATTCTATCTTTCTTTCTGAAACGTAAATCTTAGGAGACCAACATTCGGTCTCCACCATTTTCTTTTGATTTGAATGTTCTAAGATTAGATTGATATTTGTCATCATCAATAGTTATGCGGAGGTTTCGAGGAGGGTCGTGGAAGGTATGAAGAAGAAGTTCGTAAATGGACTCGTGTTGGTTCTTCTTGTTTTCTCTGTCATGCCATTATCCAGTCCTATTGTCGTTGATTCCGGTGTCATTGACTCTCCTCGAAATCCTTCACTTTCTGATATGGTATTTACTAGTAGTGAATGCGGATTTGATTTATGGTGGACTTCTCGCTGGCAATCGGTCCCAAAACGTATCCAGAATTATTCAATAGCGACTGGTGACCATGTTGTTCTGAATGTTACAACTGACATTCCTGATGTATTGGAGATTTCACTCCTCGTTAATGATTCACTAGGTTCAGGTCACGAGGTTTTTACCAACAGTAGTGGTTCTCAGTTATTGTACGATACCTATTCGTTCGGGACTGGACATAATATGACCGCGAACATTACAGTCTGTGTCTATTCACTTTCTGGTGGTGCTTATGTTCAGACCTACCACAATGTATCAATCAACAATTTCTTCAGTCCTATTCTAACGGTGTATCAGCCATACCAAATTATGCCACCACCGGGCACCCAGATTTCACAACTCCCTATATCTGATAGAACTTGGGAATTTGAATGGGATTGTATGGACCTGAACGCAAATGACACAAACTACTATTCTGTCTGGCTGAGTACGGACGGAGGGACTTCATTTCAATTACTTCAAAACAATCTATCAATGTCATACTTTTCCTGGGATTCAACTGGTTTTCTTGAGAGAGATGACTATATCTATCGAGTCAGAGCCTATAGTCTAGACTTCACTGTTTTCGATGATCTGAACAACTCGTTGTGTTCTTTTGATAATCCGCCATATAGCTACTGGCCAGGCGACTATGTGGATGGAAAATCGATGGAATTCGGTAGAAGAGATGGACCAATTATATATCATGGTGCATCCAATGTTGCGGTGAATCACCCATCAGACCTTACCATTTTCCTATCTGAATCAGGTAAGCAGGTTGTTTGGGAGCTACATACTGATGACTCTGGTGATCAGACTGCTTCTGTCAGTTACACAATACTCAGAAACGGCACTACTCATATCACTGACACTGCAACCATCGCACCATCAGCTGCAAGGAATGTCACTCTTAACCTAGATGAACTGGATGCGGGTATCTATGAGTTTACTATCGCATTCCTGAATCCTGGTTATTTGGGTGGTTATGTTGGAGATACAATCATTGTGACAATACTCGCTGAATCCTCAGTTTTACTCGTTGCAGCTGGAATTAGTGGAGGTTTGTTGGTCGGAATTGTGATTCTGGAAGTATTTCGAAGAGTATATGTAAA
>JBHLRQ010000071.1:0-16745 GCA_048882385.1 Candidatus Thorarchaeota archaeon
TCAGCAGGAAGTTGTGCATACGACATTGTTCTCTTGATGACTGTTACCCTCACAAAGGTAGAATCATCAAAGTAGTAAGGTGCAGAACCATCATCCCAATCTACGAAGACTGTGACATTATAGTTTGATACTAGTATGCCACCAAATTCTGTTGAGTTGATCAAAACGTCGAATCCTTCTCCAGCGGGAACGATTGTGTACTGACCTGAAGTAAGTAAGACGCCTCCAGCCCAAATATCGATATTTGTCGTTGTGATTGATGTGATTGCCTGCTCCCGTATAAGATCCATATACATGAATGAGAATTGGACAATGTCGAGATACTGCGTTTGTTGAGGTGCAGTGGTTATCTCTACATTTGTTTCTCTTCTAATTGTGAACGTATTGAGAATCATATCAGCATTGTCATGATATGGACTCTGCGCAGGATTCCAGGTTGCTTCGACGCGAATCTGAGTTAATCCGATTCCATCTAATGCAGTTGTATTAACAAGAACTAGGAAGAATCCACTGCCCTCATCCACTATCGTGTACTGTGTTCCAAATGTAAGAGGTGTTACTCCCTTGAAAACATTGATTGATTCAGCAGAGATTCCAGCCAAGCTATCAGTATCGAAGTATTGAATTCTGAAAGTCACATTGTCAAGGTACTGAGCGGGATCTGGAGCATCATCCAGAACTACATCTGATGCCCTAGTTCTTAGCTCAAAGAAGAGATACGTATCATCAGCACCGTAGAATGGAGCTTGATTTGCATAGGTCGCTCGTATCTGAAGCGAATACTGTATACCAATTGATAACTCAGGATGGTTATAAGTTTCAATCGTTAGTGTATAGTATTGGAATGCTGGTTCCCATTGAACGGAGAAATACCAAACTCCTGCTGTTAGAATTTCAAGTGTAACATCGCCAGTTCCGTTTCCAATAACTCCGAGAGTAGCAAGATCCTGGAAGTTGATTGTGTAATCTAGAGAATTGTTGTAGGGAACTTTTCCAATGGGTTCACCAGATAGGAGAGTGACGCGGTATCTGACCGTGAACGATCGCGTCGAGCTTGCATCAGGTATATAGAACTCAGTCTTAGTGAGTACGACTCTTAGACTGTAGGTTCCTGGGTTGGTGTAGTATGTAGTGTTGAGAGTTACATTATATTCTCCCCCTATGATAGGACTTACAGAATAGAATGCACCAGGTATAGCAACTAGATCATCATAGATTGTAACCACTGCACCAGAAATACCTGTGGTTGAGCCACCGGTTATATCAGTCCAGTTTAGAATAAACCACACACTATCACCATACGATGTAGGAGCAGGTGCTTGATAGTCAAGAACAGTCTGTCGTGATGTCACTGTGATGAAGATGGTTCGTCCCGTCCTGTTTGTGTAGTAGGGAGCGCCAGTCCACACAACATTCAGTGTGAATGATTTCTGTCCTAGAGGAGCAGCAAACTGACTGGTATCGAACGACACTGTGAATTGGTGAAGGAGTAGATCATATGAAATAGAATAATCAGCCAAACTTACGGTAATATCCAATGAAGGATTATCATCAATTGGATCACTTCCACCTCCTGTAACATCCTCATATGAGAAGATTAGAGTTGCATTTTCCCCATATGGAGCGGGTGTAGGTGGCACAATTGACACTAAAGTGTCCCTGGGTAAGATTCGCACTGAAATGACATCAAAACGATTGGTGTAGAATGGAGCTACTCCATCAGTCCAATTGATGTATACATTCATGTATATGAGACCAGTTTCACCAAATATTGTTGTACTGAACGAGATTGAATAATTACCAGGTTGAAGCACATCATCAATCTCAAGAATTGTGACTTGCCCTAGATCGACACTTACTCCTTGAAAACTAACATAGATATGCACATTTCCGCCGCCGTAGCTGCTGTTAGTGATTCCTAGACCACTAGTTTCACTGTAGAAGAAGATGTACTTCATTGAGCCGAGATACGGAGTCGGTTCAGAAGCCTGCAATAACGTGAGTTGTGAATCGATTCCGATAATGTTTACTGATGTTGTTGCAGTTCGGTTCTCATATTGTTGAGTTGGACCTGTCCAGTTGAAATAGATTAAGAAATTCTGGATACCTTTGGGGAACTGAGATGCATCAATCTGCAGGGTGTATATGCCACCTGTATTGCTAACGAGAGTGGAAGATATCCAATGGGTTCCATTCCAAACATACTGTTGAATATTTGCCAAGTCATCTATTCCAGATTTACTGTCAAAGTCATAGTATCTTAGTGATATGTTTACAATTCCATTGAAAGGTGTTGGCTCAGGAGCACTTACAACATTGAATATTGTGACGTGTGTTCTGATATTGACCTCAACGTCACACGAAACCTGGAAATAGTTGGGGTCATTTGTGAAAGTGAAGGTTATTACATAAAGCCCGAGAGGATCGGAACCTGTTGTTGTGAATGTTACCTCATACCTAGACCCATCCCATACAACGGTTACAGCAGTGGAACCAGGCCATCCAGAAACTGATGGAGTGATACTTGGGATTGGAACACCGTTGTCGAGATCTGTGTAGTCGATATATATCACGTGTACGTTCCCAACTGGGATATCGACTGAAATTGCAGATGGTTGGGCGTCCGTATGTATTCTAGTGACTATGATCGTTATGATGACACTCTTCTCAGCATATCCATCTGCATTGGCAGTAAGGGTTAGTTGATGAGAACCAACTGATAGCCCAACAACGCCAATCTCAACATCATAGTTTCCATTAGACACGTGGACAAAATCAATCCAACCAGTTGACGCGGTGATTGTTGCAGTTGTGATTCCGACTCCTCGATCACGGTCCTCATAATAGAGGGTGACACTAACATTGAAGTTTAGAGGAGTGGAAACGGTGTAGAGGTTTGAAGTCAGATCACTGTCAGCTGGTTTGTACTCGAAGTTGACTACAAACTGTGTTGACTGATAGAGTGAACTAGACGGGTCAACTTGAACTGTTATCGAATAGACTCCCTCTGAGAAGAAGGAGGCTCCAATTAGGATGTTATATACTCCATTTCCGAAGGGAGTTATAGTGGCAGAAGGATATCCTGCAATTGCTATGTCGGAGGATAGTCCATCAATGGTATCACCATAGAAAACTCCAGGTTCAGAAACTTCTACAGTGATGTTGACAGTAAAATCATCACCATTCGGAAATAGCAATTTGCTTGGATTGTTATATGCAAGAATACTAAGACTGCGTATTGATATTGTAAATACATAGATTGAGGGATTTTGATAGTTAGAACTCGACATGGTTAAAATTACAGATACTGATCTTCCTCCAACAGGCCAACCGCTTGTGTCTAGGGTGATATCATAGCTTCCAAAGTCAGCGAAACTAACAGTCCAGTCAAGGCGAATGTTGGACACAGCTCCAATTGGGACAGCACCTCCAGTGTCCAAGTCAATCAGGACCACAGTGAGATCTGTTGAGTTCCCATAGGGAGTTATCATGTCACCAAGAACATTGATTGATGTATAATGAGCTCGAATCGTAATCGTGAAAGTATACTGCATAGGTGGATAGTAGTCTGAATTAGCCATTACAACGGTCAGATTGACCTCATGAGCTCCAACAGCCCATGTATCTGTTGTCAAGGTCATCGCGTAGCTAAACAGAGAGCTTCTAACTTGGCTTCCACCCGCATAGTCAAAAATGAACTGATTTACATTCGAAATATCAGGAATGGTGCCTAAATCAATATCCACAAGAAGAACTGTCAATGGAGTGTTCTCTCCATAAGGCATAACAAAATCCCCTGACGCTGAAACAGCTGTATAATGAGGTCTCAATGTAAATGTGATATCGACACTGTCCATCTGCAAGAGAGATGCAGATTTTGATGCATTGATTGTGTAGGTATGTAAACCAACTGATAGTGCTGTCGTTGGAATAGAAATGTTGTACCATCCGACTCCTTGAGCGGGTATAGTAACTGGACTACCATCATCAAATGTAATTGTTGCACCTGAAATTGGAGCACCTGAGAACGAATCGTAATAGAATAGTGTTGCAGTAAATGGCGAGTCCAATGGAGTTGTTTCAATATATGCGTATGAAAGTTCTGTTGGATGATATAGGTCAAGTAGGAAGTAGTTTGATACGTCATTATAGAATGGATGCTCAGAACTGATTTCTATCCTCCAACGTTTGTTATTCTGTAAATCAGTCGTATTAACCGCAATTCCATATTCTCCTGCACCTAAATCATTGAGCTGAAGTGTCGTAGGAGTTCCTAAAATAGTCCAGTTCATGGTAATTTCTGACCCTGTTACTCCAGAGTGTAAAATATCGTCTGTTAGATCCACTTTGATATATATGACATCATTGACAGTCGCATCCGCAATTCCTCCACCAACAGCATCCAATGGAGAGAGAATATCAATAGAAACATCATGTTGGACAATGAAGTTACGCTGGTACAAGCCAGTCATGGCACTAACAGAACTACCTGAGTCGTTGTAATAAGCTGTTACTGTCCATAGACCTGCCATTGCTGACACATCTGCAATCTTCTTGATGGATGAATCAGGTGATTCTCGAACAACTTCAGAGCCTACAGAATAGAACAGATTAGTATTATACACATTCTGAAATTCTGCGGCAATCCAAGCACCACTTCTAATTCCATTTGAAACTCGAACCTCATCCATCCGACCGTTAAGGTACGCACGGACTCCTACTACCTGATCAATCCATGAACCTCCAATACCCCAGGTGCCATCATATGCAAGCTGTGCAGTGGCTAATGCTCCATATGACCCGGGTGTGTCGTCAACTGCTCGAACATAGATTTTGTTATTTTCAGGAGTAGTGGCATCCATTGTACAAGCATAATAGTACCATGTGTTAGCCTGCCAAGAGTTTTGAGCTGTATACTTATACTTCTGACCTGCTGCATCATTCTCAACTTTGAAAACCATTGTACCTGCTGGTGCAGTTGAAGTATAGTCTGCCCCCACCAAGGCAACGTGCATATCGTTATCACCGTTAAGATACTTCTCAAAGAGAAGTACTGTGTTTGGTGAAAGACTATTGTGAGCTGCGTCGAGTCTAAACCATCCAGAGATGGTAACGCTACCTGTTGGTTCAAGATCCTCGGTATTTGAAACACTGATCCAATCGTCTGTCCCATCAAAGTCTTGTCCGTATCCCACAATACCGTTGGTAATAACATTGCCAGTCTGTGTACCATCGTAATCGCCAGATGTCGAATCTTGATGAACACCTGTAGACTGCTCATCAATAGTGCTATCATCTAGATGCCAGACTGCTGCAAAGCTATTGGTCCAGACATCAGTGGGATTTTCCTGAGATCCAATCGATGGATTTCCATAGTACATATTGATGACTGTATTCACAGAACCTGTAAGGTTAGTCTTGACCCAAGCAACAAGATGAGCCTGAGTTGGACTATAGCTCTGATCAAAAAGTTCAATCTCATGTGAGAGAACATTTCCTCCTGATACAAAGATGATGTCATCACCATCACTCTGTACTTTGGTCTTAAGGTCAGTATCATAGACATCAATCAGAACTGGAAAATTCAACAGGTTTTGTCCAAGATGTCGTGAGCGATCAACTGTGAAGTCTTTCCTGTATGTAAATGACTGAAGAAGGTGAGAGGTGGCTCCAACTGTTGTATTCGTTGTCGAATACCAGGTTGATCCTGAGGGGTCTGTTAGCGTGAATGTTGTGGCCGCTCCAGTTATCCAAGTACTTGTAGTTCTAAACATCATCTCATTAGTCAAATCGAATATTGCTGACGTAGAAAGTGTACCACCAGAAATTCCTAGGTTGAGATCACTGATAGTATTTATACTACTAAACTCAATCTTCCATAAACCAAAGGTGTCTACAGCCGAGCTGAAGACAGCAAGACTGCCACCCAGATAAGACCAATCAGTAGAAATTGTCTTTTCAACACCTACGGGATTTGTGACTGAAATGGGTGTCCAATCAGTAGATTGGTAGTCGATACTGAAGCTCAAGCTCTCAACCTCAGCTGGAGGTGAAACAAGAACATATGCAGTCCAAGTCACAGAACTGGCATTAGATACCGAGAAAGATGTTCCAGATACGAAATCCAATGAGAGTGTAGTTCCACTGTCTATCCATGAAGAGCTATTGGTAAAAGTGCCAGAGAATGATACAGCTAGAGGAGCCCCAGTACCCACATAAGTGCCTGAATCAGCAATCTGGTTCCTATGTGCTAGTGGATCTAAAAGTCCAGAATCTGTAAAGGGGATTCCAGAACCGGAGAGATCAACAAGAGTGAATACGAATATCGTGACTAATACTAAGGAAAGGAATCTACTGCTTCTCATGATCGGCACCATCTTGATATTTCATTGCCCACCTGCGCGGCATGACAACTAACGTATCATTACACCAGAATTGATTGCACTATATTTCAATGAATTTCGTGGATAATGTCAGCTATTTTTCGAAAAATAAAGAGAATGAGGAAGGAGAAGCTTTCCCTACTCCTTCCTTCCTTCTAGACTCTTAACAAGCTCATCAACCAGTTCTCTGGGCAGTTCCTTCGCCTGTTCAATGATAGTATCGATTTCATACGGAGGTACACCCTTCTGCTGAAGTTCCTTTCGAAGTTCCTCGATTTCATGCACACTCATTCTTTCAGATTTGGTGTCTTTGACTTCCTCAAAGACCTCCTCTTCAGGTTCCTCCTCTTCTTCAGGTATGACTGCTTCTTTCTCTTCTTCTTCTTCAAGGAACACAGTTTCTAGTGAATCTTTTTCTATATGATCTATGGGTTTGACTTCCTCCTCAGCACCAAGTCGTCGAAGAGCTTCAGTTTCGATAGCAGCGAGGGTTTCTTCGATGGTTTTACCCTCGCGACGAGCAGCACGAATGGCTTCCTGCATAATGACTTCTTTCACGAAAGCTGCTTGCTCACTCATTTTCATCTTGACAATATCAGCTTGGAACTCATCAAGTTCTGCAGGACTCAGATTGGTGAGGATGGCAAGTTGCATCAAGAGTTCACCCATCTCTGGTACTTCAATTGGTATGGCTTCCTCAGGCATCTGGGTTGCTGTACGAGTGATTTTCAACTTCTCATATGTATCATTGAATAGTTCAGCCACAAGTTGCTGTCTACTCTTGACATCACTGACTGGTTTGGGCACCTTGCCCTTTCTTAGTGTCTTAATCTGACCATTGATTTGACGGATTCTCTTTGGAACACTCCAGACTCTTACGTACAAACCAAGCAATGTTATGATTATAAAAGCAGTCGGCAATCCAAATGTGTAAATCTGTTCAAATAGTATGTCAAAATCATTTGGTTCTGTACTGATTCTGAAATTAAGCTCAACATCATCATGAAATTCCCTACTCATAGTTATTTGCATTATTGCAGGATTATCGCTGTATCCTACAGCCAGAATCACTACACGGTAGTATCCGCCACCAAGAGATGCATTGTCATAAATATTTGCAGTTGCTCCTTGAGTGATTGTGAATATGAACCCTTCACCACCGGAATTATGCCAAGTGTCATTAACAAAAAAGTCGAATGTAATTTCGTTTCCGTTTATTATAGTGTATTCGATATTTACCTCGGGATCATATGATTCTCCATTTATCAGAATTTCAGTAGGTGTAGAAATTATTCGGATTCTGATCTCGATTGCTTGAAAAGATCGATGTTCATCAAATATTTCGATTGTAAATCGGAAGTACTGGTTTTCGAGAATCACTGGTCCTCCATATTCAAATCCGTAGAGCGACAAGTCATTTGTATCAAATGTGAAATTATAGAAGCCAGAACCAGTCCTGAACAGAATTGCCTTTGCACCTGAGAAATATGAAGGAGCACGTAGTTCCGTGAATTCGGTGAAGTTGGCATTAATTATTCCTCCTGATAGTCCTCCAACAGGACTCATGTCATTGTAAAACAGCGAAATATCAATGGAATCATACATAGTTAGTTCCAGAATTATAGCACCAGCTTCGGTGGAAACATAGTTTTGTTGTGGATATTCAATTATCAATTCAGTAGGTCTCTCTATAACATTGATGAAGAAGCTGAATGTGCGTTCTTCATAGTTTGCTAGTATAAAGGACGTAGTAATTTTCTCTCGGATGCCTGAATCCAGAATCGTTGTGTCGATGTACAATACATACGTTCCATTTCCGAGGTCTGAAGCGTTAAAGTCAAGGTTGCCATAGTTGTATGTAACTTCTGCTCCGGATACAGTCCTGAGATTATAGTCATCAATGAAATCTAGTGGTATGAATCCAGTGTATCCCCAAACCATCTCCTGTGTTTCTGTTGGACCATCAATACTTGTAGGTATCTTCTTGACTGTAAGTGTGATACTCGTGATTGTTGAAGCAAGAGTTGTATTAGTTGGCTCCGCACGGAAGCTGACTCCAATTGTCCCAAATCCGATAGAAGAAGTATTGAATGTGAGTGTCCATAGACCACTTCCCAGTGAAGTAAAGTTGTAGTATATTCCTCGCGTAATATCAATCCAAGACACTTCTCCATCATTGATTTCCATAAAGAATGCAGCTGTACTTGATGTTGTGAAATTAAGCTGCAATGTGACATTTTGCAGATAGTAGACTTCGATATTTGTAGTTCCTCCAAGAACAGCCAATTGGGTAGCTGTTTGTTCTACAAATATCTTGAACTGATCAATAGCGGGGTCGTAGTTTCGAAAACTGGCAAATATTTGAATATTGTATGATTGCAATGCTTCAAGAATAGTGGCAGTCCCTGGTATTGTAACATTCCACTGAAATGTGAATGAGCTGTAGTTCATGTAGTATTTGGTCCCATTCAATTCTGCATAGACTTGTAAAGTTCCTGATACGTTTCGCACCTGCGAATCGTCTATTATACTCCCACTTCCGACCTCACGAAGTTCAATCGCAATATCAAGAGGATCACCCCTATTGACTTGAGCCACAATATCCGTAGGCTCGATGATTACAACCTCGCTTGGGATTGTCATCACTATCAGTGTGATAGTTGCGATGGCATCCGTGTATTTGTCTTTACTAGCAGTTATTGTAACGACAAAAGTTCCGGCACCAAGAGGTGTAGTGTCAATAGAATCAGTGTATGTTCCAGTAGATCCAATTTCTGACAAAGTTCCAATAAATACATCATTCAAAATGGACCATGTAATACTATCCGCATTTGGTATTGTAATTCCATTTAGAAGATCGTTGTAATTCAGCACTATATCTGTTGAATTCTTCCAGTAAAGACTAATTGAGGTGTCTCCAAGAGGAACTTCTAATTCTGTATTTATTGGAATCAAAGTGAATTGTGGTGTGACTTGAACAGAAGCATACGGTGTGCCAGCAGAAATAATTCTCAATGTATATGTCCCAAGAGTTGGTAAGTCTGAAGTCGTGAAGCTGATATTGTATTTTCCAGATGTGATATATTCGAAAACATTCAAGTTTTGAGGACGAACTCCATTGAAGACATAGGTAATACTATAATTAAGAATACCTTCTCGACCAGTGATAGGCGTTCCATGGTCCAAATCAGTCAATGTTATGTTCAATGAAACAGTATCAGTATATTCAACTCCCGAGGAGGGTGCAATTGCATCAACTGAAAGAGAAGTTCTTATAAGATCAACAAGTCCGGTCAAAGTGACAGTTGAGCGATTGGTATAGAAAGGCACCAATGTGGGGTCCCATTGTACTGCAATGTCAAAGTAGAAGGTTCCTGTTCCTGTGAGTTTTGTCGTGTAGACGTGGAAATTGTAAACACCTCCACTTCCAGATGTATAGTAGTCGGAGACCAGGACCAGATTATGGTCTTGGCAACTGAATTGAATGATTGCACCAGTGATTGGAACTCCACTGTCAATATCAGTCACAGTGATTGAGATATTCAGGATGTCACCTTTTGGAGTTCGTTCAATCTGGTCAGTTTCAACCAACATTGTTCGCCTTGTTATTGTGACCTTAACAGTAGTTGAGTCATCAACATAGTATGGAATAGATGCTGCATTCCAGTCAACTTTAACAATTATGGAAAGACCGCTTATGGGTGCTGCAGACAAATCAGAGGATGCAATTGTGAGTTCAAAGGATGAACCTGTTGGGGTGACTGTATATAGTAGCGGATTAATCTCTGTCATGTTGCTCCAGTAAAGGTGGATATTGGTTCCAGTTATCGATGTGATGGGCACAGATGCATCCAAGTCTATGTATTGGAAAGTAAAAGTCACATCGTCAAGATAGAGTGTCTGTGCGGGTGGTATTGTGATATCGATATTTGTTTCTCTCTCTCTAACTGAAACTGTCACAACTCGAGTCCTATTATTGTGATAAGGAGCTCCGGACCAGTTGGCGTGAACTGATAGAGGATAAGATGATGGACTTCCTAGGGCTGAAGTATCAACCATGAGTGTATAGAATCCTGCAGCACCGGGGGTCACTGTATAATCAGAGATTGGAGTCAGAGATGGAATTGTAATGGTAGCACCAGCTATTCCAGCACCTCCAGCATCAACATCACCAAAGAAGACAGCGAATATCGCATTCTCACCATAGGGAGTCGTCTCAGGTTCTGTAGTTAGACTCAACGAAGATACTCGATTTCTCAGCTGGAATGAAACTATCAACTCATCAGAAGAGAAGAATGGTGCCTGGTACGTATAGCTCATTCTGAGAGTCAGATAATATGTAATTCCAGTTTCCAATCCTAGATTATATGTTTCAACCTCGAGGAGATAGTTTCCAAAACCAGCCTGCCAATTCACAGTGAAGTACCAAGGACCAGAGCCAGGACCACTTAGAATCTCCAGCGTAACTTCTGCAGAGTCATTTGCTATGATTCCAGTGGTGAACAGGTCTTGGTAGTAGAGTAACGCGGAAATCGAAGAGTTATAGGGAACTGTAGATATTGGTTCACTAGCAAGGAGCGCGAGGCGTTCTCGAACATTAAAAGTCCTGGTTGTGAAAGCATCGGATATTCCAGTAGAGCCAATAGATATACCGACACGCAGACTGTAGTCGCCAGGTGTTGCGGCGAATGTTGTGTTTAGAGTGATTCGATAGATCCCCAGTGTTGGGTATTCAAATAGACTGTATTTTCCAATATCAATAGGTGTTACACCTTGGTAAAGTGTTACAGTTGCACCTGTGATTGGATCCGATGCTCCTCCAGTTATATCAGTCCAAGTGACATTGAAGATGACCTCATCGAGATACTGAGTTGGAGCAGGTGCAAGATACTCTAGGAATGTCACCCTATTGCTGATAGTTAAGTAGACTATCCTTCCTGTACGATTGGAATAGAACGGTACTCCATCCCATGTCACACTAAGTTGAATCACGTGAAGCCCAACATCTCCGAACTGTGTAGTATCGAAAGTGATGGTATATGTTCCTCCAACCTCAACATATCCAAATGTGATATTGGATGTGATGCTGAGTTTCGGATCGTCAAATATGTAAGAACTCGACCCTCCTGTAGTATCTTCGAAAGTGAATGTGAATGACCCTTGTTCTCCATAGCTTGTTGGAGAAGGAGGAGTTATCGATAGTAGAGTATCTCTGGGTAAGACTCGTACTGAGATGACATCAGTTCTGTTTGAATAGAATGGAGATACCCCCTTTGACCAATTCACAAAGACATTCATGTAGATAAGTCCGGTCCGACTAAAGATATTTGTATCAAAGGATATGGAGTAGTTGCCAGGTTCTGTGGATGAGAGGTCAGTGATGGTGATATCAGCAGGATTGATGGATTCTCCTTGGAACATCACATAGATGAAGACATTCGATCCTCCAGTTATGTTATCGATACCGATTCCACTGAACAAATCACTATAGAAGAAGATGTAGCCCATGTTCTCATCATATGGTGTTGGCTCTGACCCTACTAGAAGTGTAAGGGCGGAGTCTCTTCCAACAACATTTGCTGTCGTTACAAAAGACTTGTCTTGATACTTTGGTACAGCTCCAGTCCAGTCTGCATAAACAGTAAATGTCTGTAATCCCAATCCAAACTGTGAAGCTGATACTTGGATGATGTAGTATCCAGGAAGAATATCATAACCATAGCTCGAGATGACAACTCCAGTTGTATTCTCAACCCAGAAATCAACATCAGGTGACTGTATTCCAACAGTACTGTCAAGGTCACCATAATAGACTGAAATATTGAATATACCAATCGTGCTTGTTGGTTCAATTGAGCTTACAATTCTGAAATCAGTGTTATGAGTTCGTATTGAAATAGTGATATTGAAAGTTGCAGCTTGATAGTTGACACCTTTTGAGAATGTGAAGTATTTAACTTGGTTTTGAAATGTTCCATCAGAGTCTGAAGTATGGAATGTAATCTTATACCTCTGTGTTCCAGGTTCATATACTACGGAGAAGTTACCCCAGTTTGATATGACCTGCGTAAATGGACTAGTGAGGTTGTCTATAGCAACAAGTCGGTCAATATCTGTATAATCAACATAGAAGAAGGGCGAATTACCAATCGGAATGTCCAGTGAACCAACGGATGGAACAATAGAAGTGAAAGCAGCACGGATTACAACTCTGAATTGCAGCGTTTTGGCATCAAATCCAGATTTATCAGCTGTAAGATCAATAGTATGGGTACCAAGAGCCAGGGATGACACATCAATCCAAACCTCATAGAGTCCGCCTCCAATATCTGTCCAATTACCAGTTCCAGGGGGTCCTATCCAAGTCGGATGGTCGGGGGATGAGATTGTAGCACCATCAATACCAGTTCCAAAATCAGCATCAGTATAGTTGAGCAAAATCTTGACATTAAGCTGATATGGTGTTGTGACTTGCGGATAGTTTGGTGATGTCAAGTAACTAACAATCTCACGGTACTCAAATTGAATCACTAGGAATGTGTTTGCAAACCTATTGTCAGCTGATGTGAAATAGACAGTTATCTGATAGATTCCACCACTGAATGCAGATTGATCAATTGTGAGCTGATATCTTCCAATTGCTTGTTCCGAAGTATCAATGGCAATCGTATACCCAGGAACTGAAAACTCGCCAGCGAGTCGACCTGTGACTGGATCGCCAAAGTAGGGTCCTTGCTCGCTTGTATTTAGTCGGAGGTAGACCTGAAAGTCAGTACCTATGGGGAAGTTTAGTGTAGATGGATCATGATACATGAGAGTGGTCATTCTTCTTATTGTGACAGTGAACTGATAGTTTGTTGGAGCGCTATAGATCGTTCCACTCATTGTAACAACTACTGTTACCGTCCATGTACCAACACCCCAATTACTCGTGTCCAATGTGATACTATAACTGCTGAAATCGGTGAAGGTTGGAGCTGGGGCATATTGTAGTCTGATATTTGATACAGAACCAATCGGAACAGTACCACCAGTATCCAAATCAGTCAGACTAATTGTGAGCGGAGTCTGATTACCATAAGGTTGTGTTGTGACTCCAGTTACACTCAGTGAAGTTCGATGAGCACGAATTGTCACATCAAAAGTGTATGGTAGTGGAATTCCAATATCAGTGTTTGACATAGTCACAGTCAGCGTTACTGAAACAGTTCCTACAGACCATGAATTTGTATCTAGAGTCATGTCGAAGCTGAATAACGAGCTTAGAATTTGTTGACCATAACTGGACGTGAAATTGAAGTTGTCAACATCACCGATTAACACCGATGTTCCTGTGTCCAAGTCAAGTAGGAAGACAGTGAGAGGTGTATCCTGACCATAGGGAGTGGCAAGGTCACCAGAAACAGTTACTGCAGTATAGTGGCTCCGTAGAGTAAATGTCACACTTACACTTGCCATATAGACATAAGACCCAGCTTTTGTGGCATTGAAGATGTATGGATGATTACCCAAGCTTAGCGCTCCAGTCGGAATTGAAATGTCATATGTCCCGTCGGTATTGTCGATAAAAGCCACTCCAGAACCATCAAGCGTTATTGTGGCTCCGACTATAGGTGCACCGGAATATGTGTCAGTGAATGTGAGTGTGGCTGTGAAGTCGTATCCTGCAGGAGTTGTTGTGACACCATCAGCATCTAACTCTGTTGTATGATAGAGGTCCAGAGTAAAGGAGTCGGTATCATTGTTGTAGAATTGATGATATGATTCGACATCAAATCTCCATTGTTTCGCGTCTCCCAAATCGGATGTTTCAAGGACTTTCCCATACATTCCATTACCATAATCATCGAAGGTGATTGTTGAAGGACTTGTCCAGTTCATCGTCACTATTGCACCTGAAACACCTTGGGTGGTTATGGTGTCTGTAAGCTGATACTCTACAATCAGTGAGTCTCCAGCTGTCTTAATGGAAACTGTGGGTTTTTGCTTTGACAGAGCTGTTGGGTGTCGAACAATGAATGTCTTTTCAAAAAGACCTGTTTTGTCTGTGACCGTGGCGCCAGTATCATTGTAGTATGCTTCTGCAGTCCAGACACCTGCTGGTGCTGAGGAATCAATTGTCTTTGTGATAGTGTGTTCAGGAGATGTTCTTTGTTGTTCAGGTAAACGTCTCCCAAAAGTATTCGGACCTGACAATGCACTGATAAGATTACGATACTCATTCTGCAACCAACCGGTTGTCCTCACAGTACTGCTCACTCGAAATTCATCGAGTTGACCACTAAACCAGCTTGTAAATGAACCGCTAGTTTCCCAGTTGCCACCTCCAAGTCGCCATTCCTCAGTATAAGACATGTTTGCTTGCGTGGGACTGCCAACCTGACCAGCATTTGTGTCCCAAGCTGCATTCACCCAGATTGCGTTATTTGAGGGATTATCCTCATCCGCATAGCATCCAATGAAGTACCAACCGGGATTCCATGTAGTTCTTTGTGTCCATTTGTAAATCGGACTGTTCGGTGAACTCTCAACCTTGAAGACAAGCGATCCGTTTGGCACAGTTCCTTGTCCATAGTCCTGTCCAACGAGGGCTATAACCATGTCATGGTCAATGTCAATATACTTCTCCATGATGACTTGTGTGTTGGGTGATAGATCATTATGAGTCGTTGAGATTCTGAACCAGCCTGTAATGAAGACATCTCCATCAGGAGTCAATTGATTGGAAATTGAGATATAGTCATCAATACCATCAAAGTCCTGAGCATAACCTGCTCGACCAGATAGATATTCAACATTTCCATTCTGAACACCATTGTATCCATTGCCCGTTGAATCTGCATGGATTGCTCCTGATGCTTCATTCACAACATCTTCTCCAAGATGCCAAACAGCATCAAAGTCAGAAGACCATACTCCCATTGGATTCTCTAAGTTGTCAACTACTGGACTTCCATAGTACATCGAGATTGTCTTGTCTAAGGAGGAGGTGATATTCATCTTGACCCATGCCACTAACTTCGCTTCCGAAAATGTATAGTCCTGATTGAAATACTCAATTTCATGGTCTAATATTATATCTCCATCAGCAAACAGAATGTCCGAACCATCTGCTCGAACCTTGGCCGTATTATGCAAATCGGTATCATCATTGAATTGGATACGAACTGGAAAGTCCGTGACATCACCATAGGTGTTGTTTGCAAAGATTACAATATCCTTTCTATACCTAAAGGATGGGAATTTGTGGTTAGGATCGGTTGTTGTCTGATTATATGATGAATACCAAGTGTTACCATTAGGGTCGATCAGGTTCAAACCAGCGCGTGCACCAAGAATAGTGGGTGTTGTGATTGTGAATTTCGCGAGATCATTAATATCATAAGCTGGGGATGTGAGTTGAACGTCCTGTAAAAAGTTCCAGCTAATGAATTTGAGTGTCCAAACACCCCAAAAGTCGATTGATGCTGGGTTGAGAGTGAGAGTTCCTCCTTGATACCACCAATCTGAATCCACTGTTTTTGGCTGGTTTATTGGATTGAGCACAGCTGTGGGTTTCCATTCAGCACGGGGATATTCCACAGTGAATCCCATTGAAGTTGCACCTGCAGGAGGTGATACCATGACCTTTGCAGTCCAGTTAACGATGCTTGCTCCACTCTCAATGAAGTAACTTACTCCTTCATTGAAATCAGTGTCCATAGTCTGTGCTTCGCCACCAATATCCATTGTGATGGTCACATCCATAGACACAATTGTTGGAGAGGCTGTTGTAAAGATGACCTCTGTACTTCCGGCATCATTCCAAGTAGCAGTGATGGCGCTCTCTGTCCCAACCGAATAGAATCCAGACGGATTGTTTTGGTTTGAGTATTCCGTGTCAATCCATGCCTCGGAACGTACGAGTGTTGTCAGACGCGCTTCATCAATAATGCCAGCCCAGTATCTGCTATTCAGAAGGTCATTATTACCAATAACGAACATGGCATCTGAATCATAGATTGAAGTTCCTGTATATGATCTATCAATTATGAGAACACCATCAAGATATGCCAATATCTCGTGCCCTGTTCGTGATGGATCCCAGGACCAAGATACGTAGTGCCAAGTGAAGTTAGAAGCTGTTGCTGAGCTGCTATAACTTACACCAGCACCTTGAGGATCTGCCCAAACTCTGGTTGTGATGTGATTGGTGGGATCAAGTCTTAGTGTCATGATGTGTTGGGTGGACGTTGTGGTTGTTGATTTTGAGAATATCCTTGCATCCTTGTCTAAGGTTCGATAGAACCATGCACTCATTGTGAACTGAGTCCATTCATCAGTGTCGATTTGTCCAATAGATAGTATATCATCAGTCCCATC
>JBHLRQ010000072.1:0-16709 GCA_048882385.1 Candidatus Thorarchaeota archaeon
CTTGGCAAGACCCTGCAATGATGCAGATTGGAAAGGGTGGTGTGTCAGATAGTGTGGTTGAGGAGGCAAAGAGGCTCCTAAAGAAACATCATTATATCAAGGTCCGCATCTTACGAAATGCAATTGGCAATCATAGCAAGACCGACCTCATGGATCTCCTGTGTCAGAAGACCGGAGCCAAAACTGATGGTTTCCGTGGAAATACTGCAGTAATCTACAAGACCAGGCATATGTGAGGTTCTGAGTGATTACTAAAACCGCCAACACAACGATAATCTTTTATGCGGACTCTAGACGGTGGGTCCAGCCTTTTGAGATAGGTCATTCGCCGAAATCGTGTGAGGTGACTTGTTCTCAATGAATTTGGTGACGACATATGCCAACAGTCTACGATATTCCGGCAAACATCTTGATACGCCGACTCGCACAGGACCTAAAATCCCGAGAGGAGATTACTCCGCCGGACTGGATGCAGTTTGCAAAAACTGGCGCCCATAAGGAGCGAGCACCAGAGGATCCAGATTTCTGGTTTGTCAGGTGTGCAAGCATTCTTCGCAAGATCTACCTCAACGGACCAATTGGCACTGAGAGATTGCGTATCGACTATGGAGGCAGGAATAGACGCGGTGCAAAGCCCAACAAGTTCCAGAAGGGTAGCGGTGCTATCGTAAGAACCGCTCTTCAACAGCTTGAACGAGCAGGCTTTATCATGAAGCGAGGAACTAAGGGCAGAGAGATGACCGATATTGGTAGATCGTACATGGATAAACTGTCATCAGCATTGAAGAATGAACTCTCAAAAGCAATCCCAGAACTGGAGAAATACTAAGCCGGGTGACAAGGCTCGATGAGTGATGATGAACTTGAAGCTATACGCCAACGAAAAGAGGCACAACTTCGAGAGCAGGCACTAAGAGAGCAAGCCAACGAGCAGCAGATAGCTGAGGCTCAAGCACAGAAAGAGGCTCTGTTGAGGCAGATCCTCACACCTGAGGCACGCGCTCGACTTACTAACATCAGAATGGTTAAACCTCAGTTCGCAGAACAGATTGAGATTCAACTCATTCAACTGGCGGGCTCTGGAAGACTAAGAGAGCGAATAACCGATGAACAACTGAAAGGCCTCCTGAAACAACTCCAGGGAAAGGAACGCGAACGGAAAATTTCGTTCAGATAATGGACTGCGATAGGTGAAGAAAATGGCACGAAACAAGCCACTAGCGAAGAAGCTGAGAATGGCCAAAGCAATGAGAAGTAACTCCTCTGTCCCCACATGGGTCATCGTTAAAACAGGTGGTAGACTGAGAAGAACACCTTCGCAGAGGAATTGGCGTCAGTCTAAGCTAAAGCCATAGTCAGGTGGGTATAGATGTCTAAGAAGAAAAAGAAAGAACCAAAAGCTGAGGTTTCTGAAGAGGAACCTGAGATTGAAGAAGCTCCCACCGAAGACACCGAGGTAGTTGAAGCAGTTCCTGAGGAAGTAGAACCAGAAGAGGAAGAAGAGATTATAGACGAGCGGATTTACACAGTGCCCTTGAGAAAGGCATACTGGACTGGAAGTCGGCTTAGAAGGTCTAACAAAGCAGTCAAGGTTCTACGAGAATTTGTGGAAAGGCACATGAAACCCGAGGAATTACTTATCCAACCTGAAGTCAATGAACGAATCTGGGCAAGAGGAATTCAAAAGCCACCTAGAAGAGTGAGGATTCGAGCGACCAAGAACTCAGAAAATCTTGTGCGCGTCTATCTTGCGGAGGGATAGTCCAAAATGATCGCCCGAACCGACTTCGAGGGCGATTCTAATGTTGGAGCTTACGGAATCGCCACAGACAGTTTTGTATTTACAAGCTCTAATATGTCTGAGAAAGGATTAGACACAATCGAGAGGACTTTCAATTTACCTCTCGTTCAGTCAACAATTGCCACACTGGATGCAATAGGGCTAGTATCAGTAGCGACGTCTAATGGCATTCTTGTCCCATACACAACCACTGATGAGGAACTGGAGCAGATTAAAACTGCTTCAGAAGTGAATGTTGATTGGATTGATGACAAGATGACAGCACTTGGTAATATTATCATTGCAAATGATAATGGAGCAATGTGTCATCCTGATTTCAATTTCAAGGCAAGACAGAAAATTTCAGACACACTTGGAGTTGAAGTTGTTTCTGGTAGTATTGCTAAACTGCCAATTGTTGGGGCAAACACTGTGGCAACGAATAGAGGAGCAATTGTGCATCCTCTGGCAACTGCTGGAGAGATAGAACTGCTAGCACAGCTGTTAAAAGTACACGTCGAGGTCGGAACTGTGAACAGAGGAAGCCCGTACACTAGTCTAGGTGTATTGGCAAATGTCGATGGAATGATTGCAGGGACTGACACAACTGGTGTTGAACTGGCTCACATAAGCCAAGTCCTGGGATTTGTATGATGAGGTGTAATTTGGATGTCAAAAATCTGGCGTGCAACAGGTGAGTACAAGAAAAAGAAGAGAAGTTTCTCTTTCACTAGAGAGTTACTTGCTGAGAAGGAATCACATGTCAGGGAGAAGATACTCTCTGAGCTTGGCAGTCGTCATAGAGTGAAACGAAGAGAGATTGAGATTAAGGAAATCAAGGAAATAAAACCCGAGGAAGTTCAAAATCTGGATCTCAGAAAAATACTAGGCCTGGAGACGGAGTTCTGATGACTGAAGATCAGCAGAAGCTGCTTCAAAGAATCTATACCGAACAACAGATGACTGAATCAAATCTTGGTCTGATGCAACAACGTATAGAGGCAATTCAAGTATACCTTACAAACTACCGGTCCGGTCTAATGGTTCTTGAGGAAATTGAGAAGAAGGGGGAAGGGGAGGAGTTGTTGATTAATGTTGGTGGAAGCATCTTCGTTGAAGCCAAGCTTATGAACCCGAATAAAGTGACTCGTGGACTTGGAAGTGGGATTAGAATAGAACAAAGTGTTAAAGATGCAAAGGAAGTAGTTACTGGTGCTGTTGAGAGTCTTGAGCAGCAATATGAGAAACTGGTGCAGGATTATCAGAAACTTCTACAACGTGCTTCTATTCTCAATGCACAATTTCAACAACTCGCGGCACAGATACAGAGTACTCAGTCCCCTGATGAGGAGGAGTAAGTGATTGTTCGAAAAGCTCAGAGGAGCTATTGACACTGCCGTCACAAAAGCTACCACCAAGGAGCTCAATGAAAAGAGTCTTGCTAATGCAGTTTGGGAGCTGCAGATGGTCTTGATTCAGAATGATGTAGCTGTTGAAGTAGCAGAACATATCTGTGATCTAACAAAAGAGAAACTGCTTGGGACTAGAACAGGAAGACTGGAGAATGTCAGCAAGTTCTTCAAGACTGCAATTCTAGAGTCTGTACTTGAAGTGCTCACACCGAAACATCCGGTAGATCCAATTGAATTCGCGGCTGAAAAGAAACAGAAAGGAGAACCTACGACAATCTTGTTTGTAGGAGTCAATGGAACAGGTAAGACCACAACACTCGCAAAGATGGCTAGTATCTTTAAACAAAAAGGATTCACTGTGGTCATTGCGGCAGGTGACACATTTCGTGCCGGAAGCATTGAGCAGCTTGAGAAACACGCTCAGAGACTTGACATACGAGTCATAAAGCAGGACTACGGGTCAGATGCTGCTGCCATAGCGTATGATGCAATTGCGCATGCAAAGGCCAGACATATTGACATTGTACTTATTGATACTGCTGGAAGAATGCAGAGTAACAAGAACCTACTTGAGGAAATGAAAAAGATAGTTCGCGTCGCACAACCAGATTTGAAGATTTTCGTTGGAGATGCGCTTGCTGGAAATGATGCACTTTCTCAAGCAAAGGAGTTTCATAATGCAATAGGTATTGATGGAGCCATCTTGACAAAAGTTGATGCAGATCCCTCTGGTGGCGCTGCTCTCTCTATTGCGTATATTACAGGAAGACCTGTGATATATGTGGGAGTAGGCCAGAATTATGGTGATCTCAGGAGATTCGATCCTGACTGGTTTGCTCAGAGACTTATTGCTGATAATTGAATAAGTGGGCAGTTTTTTATAGGACTCACCAATGATGGGCGTCTTAGATAGCTCTGAGGTGTGACTATTGAGCTTGAAAGGTAGAAATTTCGTTGATCTTGCGGACTTTGAAAGGTTCGAGCTTAGACAGTTTTTGGATGCTGGTCATGACCTGAAACGAAAACAGAAACGAGGCGAACCTCATGAGGTGCTAAAAGGTAAATCTATGGCAATGATCTTCATGAAATCTTCAACAAGAACGCGTGTTTCATTCGAGGTAGGGATGACTCAACTGGGAGGTCATGCACTCTTCCTTCAACCAAGTGGCACTCAACTTGGAAGAGGAGAAACAATCGCTGATACTGCTCAGGTTTTGGGTAGATATTGTGATGTCATTATGGCACGTGTTTTTGGACATGATGAAGTGATTGACCTCGCAAAATACGCGGGTGTGCCTGTAATCAATGGTTTATCAGATTTACTTCATCCTTGTCAGATAATGGCAGATATGATGACAATTGAGGAGCATAAGGCTAAGCTGGAAGGTTTGAAAATCGCATATGTTGGGGATTCTAACAACGTCAGTAATTCTATAATGCAGGGCTGCACAATCATGGGAATGGATGTAACTATAGGGTCTCCAAAAGGATACACTCCTTCAGAAGATATGATGAAGAAGGCGACTGCTCTGAGCAAGAGATATGGAACCACCTTGAATGTTGAGAATAATGCTGCTGATGCTGTGAAAGGCGCAGATGTGATCTATACTGACACATTCTTCAGTATGGGACAGGAGAAGTCAAAGGAGAAAGAGGAAGCTTTGATGCCATTCCAAGTGAATGATGCTCTTGTTGGAAAAGCAAAGAAAGATGTCATTGTCATGCACTGTCTACCAGCACACCGTGATGAAGAACTCACATCTAAAGTGATGGATGGACCTCATTCAGTTGTGTTTGATCAGGCTGAGAACCGCTTGCATGCACAAAAAGGAATCCTTGCTCTCATCGTTTAAGAGGCGGATGTCTTGTCCGGTGAAATTGTCGCAATTGGCAGAATCAACATTGACATCAACATGAGAGTGAGTACACTACCCAAGGCAAATGACCATGTAATTTGCGAAGAGGGGCGAATAGCCTTTGGTGGATCTGCGGCCAATTTCGCAACACAGAGCGCAAGATTAGGTGTGAAGACCGCTCTCGTGAGTTGTCTAGGTGATGATACCTATGGTCAACTAGCAGCAAAAGCGATTGCAAATGCAGGTGTTGAAACTAGTTGTCTTGTGGTTCTAGAGAAACAGTCCACAGGGATTTTCTTTTATGTTCATGATTCAGCAAATGAACGAATTGTAGTTGTTGAACCAGGAGCTAATAGGTTCCTCGAAAAACATCTTTTCGAAGAAGACAAGCTAGTCAATGCTCAACTGGTACATGTTGCGGGATCATTTCCAATGATGATAGATCGCGTAACAAATGTAACGACTTCAAACGGTATGATAATGTCACTTGATCCAGGAAGAGCGGGAGGAGATCTTGATTATGAGAAGGTGCTTCGTGCAACTGATCTTCTTTTTGTGAACCAGAGAGAGCTGAAGGAATACTTCAAGATCAACCCAAATGAACGAGCCCTTCGTGCTTTTGCCAAGACATTTCCAGGTGTTATTGTTGTTAAAATGGGAAAGAGGGGGGCGATTGCTACTGATGGGTTCGAGTATTGTACATCAGAGGTTTTTGAAGTGCCAGTCGTGGACACACTTGGGGCTGGAGATTCTTTTGCAGCAGGGTTTGTAACAGCTTGGATGAGATCTGAGAGGATTGAACAGGCATTAAATGTTGCAAATGCAGTTGCAGCTCTCACAATTACCAAAGCAGGAGCACAAAATGGTCAACCAAATCTGGAGGAGGTTGACAAACTTCTTCGAAGACATCAGATTTCCATCGATTCTATCTTAAAGACATTCAGACCCAAAACACGAAGAAAACCCAAGGGTAAACCCAAAGGGAAGAAAAAGAGTCGACGCTGAGGAGTAATACCTGGGTAGTATTCCACTTTTTGTTACAACAATACCTGGGAAATACATCATCCAGATGTGAGTGGTATATATGCACCCATTGTTAGAAGAGGTCCTTAAGTCATCAAGCGGAAAACGCGAAACACCAGCAAAGAAAACCAAGAAAGTACCAAGATCAGCCACAACTGATGAGGAACTAGCCGAGCTGTTAGAATCTGTGAGCGCTAGAATATTGGTTGTCGGTGTTGGCGGTGCGGGTAACAACGCGATAACTCGTCTCATGGAAGTAGGTGTAGAGGGAGCTGAAACTCTTGCAGCAAATACAGATGCTCAAGACCTCTACTTTTGTAATTCTCATCATAAACTGCTTCTTGGAAAGGAAACCTGCGGAGGTCTGGGTGCAGGAAACGACCCAGATATTGGTGAAGCTGCAGCAATTGAAACATATCCAGATATCAAAGATGCAGTCGTAGGTGACCTTGTCTTCATTACTGCGGGAATGGGTGGAGGAACTGGAACTGGTGCAGCAGCTCATATCGCAAAGGCAGCAAAAGAGAATGGCGCGTTAACTGTAGCCATAGTATGTCTACCATTTGATGTGGAGGGTGCTACAAGGAAGAAGAATGCAACTAGGGGTCTCAATGCGTTGATGGAACATGTAGACACTCTCATTGCAATACCAAACGAGAAACTTCTGGAGATTGCACCAGACCTCTCAATGCCAGAAGCGTTTATGGTTGCGGATGAAGTACTTGTGCGAGCTGTAAAGGGAATTGCTGAGCTCATCTCAAAACCAGGTCTTGTCAATCTGGACTTTGCAGACGTTCGTACAACGATGAGGAATGGCGGAGTATCTATCATTGCACTTGGTGAGGCAAGAGGAGATGATCGAGCAGAAGAGGCTGTCATCAATGCACTTCGTAATCCACTGATAGATGTATCAATTGAGAATGCTCGAAACATTCTCGTGAATGTTAGTGGAAGCGCTGATCTACAATTGCTTGAAGCAAAGCGAGTTGTTGAACTTGTAACTGAGCAGGTCAATCCTGGTGCTGAGGTCATATATGGTGCTCTCATAGTTCCTGAATTAGAAGATAGACTACGAGTGACAATAATTGCCGCAGGTGTGAGCTCACCATACGTTTTTGATAAGACTGAACCCTTCACACCTCTTGTAGAAGACCTGAAGAGCGATTTGGGAATCCCGAAGCTCACGTAGTCAAACTTGGTTAGTCAGCAAATGTTAAAAGTGAACCAAGATAGACTGCAACCGACTCCAGTAACTGCTACAGCAGTATAGTACAAGGATGTGAATAGAAATGGGTGTTGGTGAATTCATCAACGAGAGTAGACGAATCCTGAAACTGGCAACAAAGCCTTCCAGAAAGGAACTTTGGATGAGCACTAGAGTAAGTCTACTGGCTATGATCCTTGTTGGAGCAGTCAGCTTCATAATCCAGATTATAATGACCCTACTCACAAGTAACTGGGGTGTCTATTAGACAGCCAATAGGGGCATGAAGCTTCTGACATTTGGAGGGTTCTCTCGTGGAAACAAGTACTAGTATCTATGCAGTGCGTACAACAATTGGACAGGAACGGAGTGTCACTGACCTCATAACAACAGCAGTCATCGGTGAAACTGATGTGTGGCAATGTCCTTTTTGTTCAGAGGATTTCTCGTCCGAAAAAGCCACACTAGATCACATGAAGAGTTGTAAAAAGAAGAAAAAGAAGGGAGAACCACAACTAGTTTCCACAAACCAACTCATCGGACGGGTCAAAGCTATTCTGGTTCCTGAAACACTTAGGGGTTATGTGTTCATTGAAACCACGGAATTCAGGGACGTTGAGATTGCTATCTCTGGTGTTCCTCATGTACGTGGTCGTGTGGGCGGTAAAGTTAGTCTTGCAGAGATTGACAGGTTCCTAGCACCTCCACCTGCTGCAGAGGGTATTTCGGAGGATGATGTTGTCGAGATCATCTCAGGTCCCTTCAAAGGTGAACGTGCAAAGGTTGTTCGAGTAGATGCAGGTAAAGAAGAGCTCATTCTTGAACTTCTGGATAGTCCGTACACAATACCAGTTAGAGTTCATGCCGATTTCGCAAAGATTGTCGAGAGAGCTGCAAAGAAAGAAGAACCAGTTGATGAGGAAGAAGATAAAGAACTCGAGATTGATGAAGACGAGTTCGATGAAGAGGACTCGTTCTGGGCTCATGAACCTGAAGATTAGATTGATTGCTGCGTCGTAATCCTTAAAACAAGAACTCACCCGAGCCAGTCTATCCTCTTAATCTGACATAGACGCACAGACGTCATGTCCGGGGTGAAGAAAAGTGACAAAGAATGCAGTAGACCTAGCTGGACGTATGAAGAATTCTGTCTTGCAGGTCGACAACATCAGAAGCGTTGCGTACGCCCTGTATTTACTGCATCAGGAGTCGTGTTAGAATTGAGCGAGAGACCAGTAATAGTAGAAGCGATGGTTGAAGGTGGAAAGGCTAGTGGAGGACCACCAATTGGCCCTGCACTCGGTCCCACAGGTGTAAACATCTTTCAAGTTGTAACAAAAATCAATGAAGTCACACAGGCATTCTCAGGATTGAAAGTTCCTGTGACAATAATTGTTAATCCAAATGACAAAAGCTTTGAGGTGGAGGTAGGTACTCCACCAACAAGTGCTTTGATACTGAAAGAGGTTGGAGCTGAAAAAGGATCAGGAGAACCTAATTCAAAAATGATTGGTAACCTCACTCTAGATCAATTGAAGACAATCGCTAAAGGTAAGGCAGATGACCTCTCAGCCCAGACCATGAAATCAGCTGCCATGATAATATCAGGTACCTGTGGTCAAATGGGTGTGACAATTGAGGGAAAAACAGCAAAGGAGTTCCAGGCAGAAATCCGAGAAGGCACATGGGACGCTCAGCTTGACGAACCTCTCAGGGAGTGATAGTAAATGTCATTTAGCGTAGAATCTATTGAGGCAGCAGTTGCGGCGGCGAGAGCTGAGGGGAAGAAAAGGAAAATCAAGTTCGAGCAAAGCTTTGATTTAGCAGTCAACTTCAGAAAGAAAGAACTTGATGTTACAAAACCTGAGAATAGACTCAACCAAGAGCTAGTGCTTCCTAACGCATTGTATCCACCGCCTAAGATATGTGCATTTGGAGATGGAGAGTTCGCAGAGAAAGCTACAGAGGCAGGAGCTGAACGCGTCATCCCTAAGGACGATATTCCAAAGATCGGTGAAGAGAAGAAGGAGAGAAAGTCATTAGCTAAAAGCTTTGAGTTCTTCATTGCAGCAGTTGATGCGATGCCATTGATTGGTCGATACCTTGGACAAACCTTAGGTTCGAGAGGAAAAATGCCTAGACCATTTCCACCACAAGCCGATCTCAGCGCGATAGTCAATCAGTACCATCGGACGGTTCGTGTCAGAATGAGAAACACGCCCACATTTCATGTGAAAGTGGGTCATTTCAAAATGAGTGATAGAGAGATAGCGGATAACGTGGTTGCTGTGCTCAACTTCGTGGAGAGCAAAGGCTTCTCTGAGAGAGTTAGTAGTGTCAAGGTCAAAACAACCATGGGACCAGCAATTGAGGTGTCTGCTTAGGATTGGTGATTATTGATGTCTGTATATGAGAAGAAAATTCCACAATGGAAACAAGACGCAGTGGATGCTCTAACCTCAACCATTAACGAAGCCAAAATGATTGGTCTTGTCAATGTCGAAGGTGTCGGAGCTAAACAGCTCCAAGGAATTCGTGAGAGCCTGCGAGGTTCTGCAGTCATTAAAATGGCACGCAACACTCTGATGATTAGAGCTCTTGAGAAATGCAACAAAAAGGGAATCAGTGACCTAATTGAGCATGTCACAGGTCCGGTTTCTTTTGTCTTTAGTGATCAGGACCCATTTGCACTTAGCAAATTCCTTAGTGAGAACAAGACTGCAGCCCCTGCAAAAGGAGGCCAGATTGCACCAAACGATATCATCATTCCAGAGATGAACACTGGTGTAGCTCCTGGACCGTTCATTAGTGAACTTGCGGGTCTCAAGATTCCATCACGCGTTAAAGGAGGTGTAATCCACATTACTGCTGATACTGTGGCAGTCAAGGCTGGGGATGTCATCTCAAACGCTATGGCATTAATGCTCTCAAGGCTGGGTATTGAGCCCATGGAACTGCAGCTCAAACTTATTGCAGCATACAGTGATGGTGAAGTACTCACTGCGGACTCATTCGAAATTGACCTTGAAGGACTATTCAATCAGGTCATTGCTGGTCACCAGTACGCAATCAATCTCTCAGTGAATGCGGGAATCCCAACCACAGAATCAATTCCACTCATAATTGTTAAGGCCAATAATCAGGCCAAAAGTCTGGCACTGAAAATAGGTTTCTTTGAACCAGACTTGGTTGAAGCATTTTTGGGAAAGGCCAACTCAGAGGCACATGCACTGATTACAGCAGTCGCTGAGAAGGATCCCGAAGCAATACCTTCCGAGTTAGTAAACCAGGTTCAGACCGCTGCTACGGCAGCATCAACAGCGGCTGCACCCGCCACAGACGCGGCTGAGCAGCAAGAATCTGAAGAAGACGAGGAAGAGGAAGAAGAAGCCGTGGCAGGCATCGGAGGCCTGTTCGGTTAAGAACAACAAGAGGTAATATCAATGGAGTACGTATACGCAGCACTTCTGCTCCACAAGGCGGGTCAGAAACTCACAGCAAAGGCAATGGAAGCGACTCTAACCGCAGCAGGTGTAGAGCCTGATAAGGGAAGAGTCAAGGCACTTTTAGCAGCCCTCAAAGATGTCGATATCGATGAGGCTCTCAGGAGCGCCGCAGCCATGCCAGTAGCAGCTGCTCCAGCAGCCGCTGGTGGTGCAGCTCCCGCTGAGGAAAAGAAGGAAGAAAAGAAAGAGGAAGAAGAGAAGGAAGAAGAAGAGGTCGCTGGACTCGGTAGCCTCTTCGGTTAGTTGGGTCAGTAATTGTCCCCTCCAGACCATTCCTCTAATATAAGAGGGCGGATGGGTCGCGAGCTCGTCTGCCCGCTAAATCCTTTTTCTTTCTGAACCAACCCACACACACAAATCCTACTTTTAGCTGAGAATATCTTGTGAAAATTGTATATCATCCCTTGATGCAGGAGCATTATGATAGGACTCCTGCAGGAGCAGCAGGTAGACTCGATACATCTGTAGAGATATTGGGAAGTCACCCAGACTATGAGTTTGTTGAAGCAAGACCAGCAACTGAGGAGGAGATCCTTCGGGCTCATGGTACTCGTACATTGGAATCAGTAAAACATGACTATGACTCAACCAGATCTGGTCTACTCTACAGGATGGCTACTTTAGCTGCAGGAGGTGCCATTCAGACAGCAGAGATTGCAGTCCAAGGGGAGCCAGCTTTTGGTTTAATACGACCTCCAGGGCATCATGCATCTTTTGATTCGTATTGGGGATTCTGCTATTTCAACAACATCGCAGTGTCATTGCTCCACCTCAGATCAAAGGGGCTTATTGAATCAGCGTACATTCTTGATTTCGACCTTCATACAGGTGATGGAAATATCAACATCTTGGGAAATGACCCGAAGTTCATCATCCATAACCCAAGTGGAAATGGCGATGTACAGTATCTGAGAGATGTGAAACAGTCCATGGACTCTGCTCCTGATGTGGATATCATAGTTGCATCAGCTGGATTTGATCAATACGAAGAGGACTGGGGAGGTAATCTCTCTACAAATGCTTTCAACAAGATGGGCAAGATGATGAAGGACTTTGCTGATGAAAGATGTGAAGGACGTCGATATGGACTTCTAGAGGGTGGTTACAACTTTGAGGACCTTGGGAAAAATGTTCTTGCATTCTGTGACGGATTAAGAGGTGCTTAGCCATGGTGTATGAATTACTCAAAGATGCTGTTCGGCGGCATCTCGACGAAACAATGCCCTTGATAGAGCAACTTAGGGATGTTGATATCATGAGTAAACCTATCTCCGAAGGGAGGGAAATAGGCGAGGTTGTTCTTCATCTAATACGATCATTAGAGTATTATATGCGAGGGATTGTCGAGTCTTTTTGGGAACCTCTTCCTTATACACTTGAAACATACAACTCGTCGGAAGCAATTATCCAGCTTGCTGATCAGGTGTTCAAAAGAGTGAGTGAATACATGTATTTTGTCCGTTTGGTCAATTTCAACGAGAGAATTGATTCTTTCAACCGACCTGCAACTATCGCTGAGATAATCTTGGAGATGATTGAGCATAGCATCCATCATCGAGGACAACTCACTGTGTACTATAGGCTGCTAGGAATCACACCTGAGCAAATTTCCTACATTATCTAAGAAAGAAAGAGTTTGGGAGAACCTCCCAAATCTATTTTGGTAAATCCTTGAAAACTCGGTCAATTGCCTTCCGATAATCGTCGAATGCTTTTCGACCGCCTGAAGTCAATTTTAGTATGGTTCGAGGCTTTTTGTTCAAGAACTCTTTCTGGACCTCAACATATCCTGATTCTTCAAGTTTACTCAGATGAGAGGAGAGATTTCCCCATGTGAATCCAAGTTGATTGAGAAGGAATGTGAAATCAGCAGATTCTACAACATAGAGTTGGGCCATTATTCTCAATCTTGATGGTTCATGAATAACCCTGTCAATTTCTCCTTCTGAATTCGGATCATTGGTCTTGTTCATCACTCACGTCCTCCAAATCGAGGATTGGATATTTCTTCACAAACCGGACCAAACTTGTTAGTCCAGCTAGGAAGAAGATTGCACCTACAAAAGCCAAGTATAGAGTCATTCTATACACAGGAGTAGGGAAATCTAGCAGAGTGAATGCTAGTCCAGCGATAGTAGCAAAAGCTCCAATACCATAGTATCTCTTGAGGTTTGACTTCTCAACTAAGTATAATGTTGGTTGAATTAGACCAATCCCTATTAGCACTGGTGACCATTGGGCCAATAGGAAGAGTAGGTCGTTCTCAATTCTCGTTGAAAAAACAACTGACGCGATAGCTGGAATCATGATGACAATGGCAAATATCCATCCATATCCTGTTGGCATTTCAGCTTCGCCACGAAGCTTTACCTTGCCAATCCTTGGATAGGTGAACCTTTCTTTCACTTTTTCAGTTAAAACAGCCTGAAATATGATGAGAAGTGCAACTGTGCCAACAAAAGCTGTCTGTATCAGTACTAGTGCTATTGCCGTTATCATCAAGCCCATCCATATCTCAGTTAGCCCGTCTTGATTCGCTATTCTGAAGGTTGCCTGTTCCAGTTTTACTAAATCAATATCTTCGTTCATCGTAATTGTCAACTTCGTAAAGTTCTTTGCGATGCAAAGTACTTTGTAATAATATAAAGCTTCGTTCCCAAGCAATATTAGTAGTAAATTGATTTCAGGAGTTTATATGGCGCAGTAAGAATAGAATTACAGGTATGGCGATGTTACTGTACCACATGCTCAGTCCACTGTCCGACTTTGTGGCGTTGATTGCCGCATACTTTGCGGAGATTTGGGAGTTCCTGATCTTTATTGGGAATATCTCAGCAGTGATAGTCGTTCTAGTCGGTGCGATACTTTGGTTCACAGATGTGAACACCGGGAGAGGAAAGGGGTTAGTCCTTAGTGGCATACTCCTTGCTGTGGTAGTTCAGTACTTCGTGATATACCCACCAGCCTTTGTAATGAGCTAGGTATTTGATATGACTAGGGGAATGCAAGATTTGACTCCTTTATGATTAACACCCAGTACATACTCTGGACTGGTTTCACACACACCCACTCGCCCGGGGTTCTTCTCTGAATCTCGGGCACCAACTTCTCAGGACCAATCGGAAAGCTTTATGACCCTAAACCATTGACGCTGGGTGCAGGGCCCGTTGCCTAGCCCGGATAGGGCGCCAGCCTTCTAAGTTGGAGTTCGTGAGTTCAAATCTCACCGGGCCCGCCATTTATTCTCAGGTCAATCAAAACTCAGGGTTCTAGAAAGCCAATCAGGAAGATCAATTTCCAATGTTACCTCTAGCTTTGCTATATCGTTGATTGGACCAACTGATTTGATTCTAGCAGCACGTTTTGCACCTATACCAGGAACAGATTTCCATTGGGTCAGTGATGCTTTTTGAACAACAAAGGGATAAGGAAGAACAGTGAGCGAACGTGGTCCGTGATCAACAACGAAGACATCCTTTGGAACGATATCAGCTCCCTTAGGCATATGACATAGAAGGGGGTATGTTCCAAGAGGTCTCAGAAGAAGGCTATTACCAATTTGACCATCTACATAGACAGATTTGACAACGGTACCAAGTGGGGCAACTCGTTTAATCATTTCAATATCTATGGTATCGCGAATCATCTGTTTATGTTTGAAAAACTGATTTCTCTTGATTCTCGTTCCATAGTTCTGATTTACCCCAGTTCCAGGCAGACCTATCACTTGGCGAACATTAATTCTACGGACGAGCAGACCCTCATTGAGTAGCTGATTTAGAAAATTCATATTGTGGCTCAATGTCTTCTTTGATTCTCCAGGAAGACCATAGAGTAGGTTTATGCCAGGCAGAAGGTGCGGGAGCCCCCATGGTTCACGAGCTCCACCCACCTCATTCAACAACCTAACTGCTGCTATCACCTCTTCTACATCTGCCTTCAGGTTATTTCTGCGAATAACCTCTGGATCTGTGGATTCAACACCAAAAGCAGCAACATCACCTGGAGTGTGATATTTCATGATAGATTTGGCTACTTCTTTTGATTCTTGGGGATGCCGCGCAAGAGTTCCAGGATTGACATTATCAATATGTAGTACTTCTAGAGCAGGGGCACCGTTTCTTATCTTTGCGAACAGGTCATCAACCGCTTTTGGACTGGGAGTAGGAAACTCAAGCTCACCCATCTCACGAGACCCATACGTGAAAAGATCAGCTTGATGGCCAATGCGAAATGCACGGACTCCTTGTTCATATAGGGCATGAATCTCTCCCGCAATTGCATTTGCATCACGTTGTTGTGGAGGACCATAAGAAGGCTCTATACAGAAAGTACAACCTCCAGAGATAAATCTTGGACATCCACGATACGACTCTATCTCACAGATGATATGACCCTTTGAAAAACCTGGAAATTGATTAACAATTGGAACTCCCCGTTTGATAAAATCTTCAATCTCTTCTGAAGTTTTCCGAGTCAGGTTAAGATCTACGGATTCAAAATCATTGTCATGCTTGAGAGCTTCAGCAATCACAAGCTCCGGGTCCCCACGAACGATGTGGTCGAAGGGAGGTGAGAGAATATCAGCACTCAGAGCAAGTTTTCCTCCCTCAAGGCCACAACCAAATCGTGCCCATGGACCGATGAGTACTTTTGGAATGTCCTCAAGTTCTGGGATTGAGAATAACTCATGTGCCTCTCTGACCGAGATTGGTGTGCCACCAATATATTTCCCAGGTACTATCATTCCTGCTATGAGAATAATGAGATCTGTCTTAGACCAGATTTCTTGTGCTCTCTGAAAGCTTTCACGAACTTGATCAATCGTTATGTATAGGACTTCCGTTTTTGGAAACTGGGTCCAGATTGCACCTGCAACATAGCGAGGGTAGATACTGACATAGGGCGGAACACCGAGGCATGTTGGCTCATCAACATACCCGTCGACAAGGGCGACTCGTTCCACGTGCATTTGGTTCACCTACCTATTTCCATTCCTTGAAGTTATCGTATCCTGAAGACGGAATGGGGAGGTAGCCTTCCTCTGACTCCCAGACTACTTTGTTTCCTCTGACTACCGAGCCTATCTCTTTGAAAAAGACCTTCTTCTTCTTGGTAATCTCCAAAGCTTCATCATACTTGTTCGAAGGAATTGTAAGGACTAAGAGAAACTCTTCGCCGCCCTGTGTCACCATATTCAATGTACTCAATTTATTTTGACGACAGAAGAACTCCACCTCAGGCGTGACAGGGAGGTCTTCGACTATTATTCCACATTTGCTCATCTTAGCAATAGTGTGCAATGTGATGCCAAGACCATCACTACTATCCATCGAGGCTGAAACAGCCCCTGCTTTTGCAAGTGAGGTCACAAGATTGAGGTGAATCTTTGGACGGTAGGCAGCTGCTAGCGCTTCCTGATGCAGTTCAGATTCAGCTTGGAGTCCTCGAAATATTATTTCAAATGCAACCGATGTTAGCCCAAAATATCCTGTGACCACAACACTATCTCCCTCCTGTGCACCACTCCGTGACACAATTTCTCCTGGCGGAGCAGTACCAAGTGCAACTCCAGTTAGAACAACGTCTTCACACATTCCAATGTCGCCCCCAAGGTATGGAATGCCTTCCTTGAGTCCATAGTGTGAAAAACCACGTATTAGCTCGCTGGCCTTCTCAACTTCATAATCATCAGGCACACAGAGAGAGAGCATCGTGGCCAGTGGCTTCGCACCCTTTGCAGCCAAGTCACTCAGAGCCATTACTGCAGTCTTACGTCCAACTTGAGCAGGCGTCATTCCACGTAACCAGTCAGTCTTTCGCACAAAGGTATCAACGTTGACAACAAGATTGTTCTTGTCAGATATCGGAATATCTGAGGCATCATCGTCGAAGCTTAATACTGCACCGTCTGGTGTATCGACAAAA